>JASFYS010000042.1:0-3912 GCA_045047095.1 Desulfuromusa sp.
GACGGAACTTGGCCTGCCGGACAATGACAGCTATCGTTGTTATGCCGATATCGGTCGTCCCTATGCAGTCTGGAATGTGGTTGCCGCAGCAGAATTTTCTCTCGAACCAAAACAATGGTGTTTCCCGATCGCCGGTTGCGTTTCTTACAAGGGCTATTTCAAGAGAGCAAAAGCAGAGAAACTGGCGATCCGCTTGCAAACCGAAAATTTTGATGTCGATCTCTACGGTGTGCAAGCATATTCAACCCTCAACTGGTTTGACGACCCCATTTTAAACACTTTTATCGCGTCATCCGATGCACGGCTTGCCGGTTTACTCTTCCACGAACTGGCTCACCAACTTATTTATATTCCTGGAGACACCCCCTTCAACGAAGCTCTTGCTATGACCGTACAGATTGAAGGAGTAAGACGCTGGTTTCTGCAAACAGCCAATCCGGAGAAATGGCGACAGTTTCTCGGCCATCAGGATCAAAATGCAGTATTTCAGAATTATCTGCAGGGCATCCACGAACAACTGAGGAAGCTCTACCAGAACAATTTTCCAGTTGCGCAGATGCGCAAAAAAAAGCAACAGATAATCGCCAAAGCTCTTGCTGATTTTGATCAATTAAAAAGATCGGGGGAACTCGGTCATGGGTTTGACCGTTGGATGGCGCGCGGCCTTAATAATGCCCGCCTGGCCAGTATTGCCACCTACCGTGAGTTGATTCCCGGATTTCAAGCGCTACTGAAACAGTGCCAGGGGAAGCTGGGTTGTTTTTATGGGCAAGTTCGTGCACTCAGCAAGTTACCGAGAGCTGAGAGACTGGCTCAGCTGAAGATCATGGGACAAGCAACATTGACAGCACAAAATCAAGGGGATTTATGAGAGGATTATCAGTTCGTGTTATTTGTTACATTGGATTCATATTCTTATTTGGAATGCTTCTGACGACCAACCTGTGGGGCGCTCAACCGATCGAAGCCGGCGAACTATTTCCGGAAATCCCCCTGCCCGCACCGATCGATCCCGCTCAGCGTTCATATCTGGGGCTGGTCGACGACCAACTGTTTACTCTCAGCCAGATTGATGCTCGCGTCACTTTGATTGAGATACTTAACGTTCACTGCCCACACTGTAAAAAGCAGACGCAACCCTATAACAGACTCTACAGGATGATCGAGGCTGATCCTGAAACCCGTGGTCGGATCAAAATGCTCGGAGTTGCTGTGGCCAACAACGATGAAGCGATTGACAACTTTGTCGTTATTTACTCGGTGGCCTTTCCGGTAATTCCCGACCGCAACTTTAAGCTACATAGTGCGTTACGCGCTGGACCAACGCCGTTTTCACTTTATGCATTACGCACCCATCCCCGTGACTCCTTTGTGGTCACCGATACCCACCTTGGCGGCGACAAAAAAATGGATGAGCTATTTGACTATCTTAAAGATCTCTTGAGTATGAATAGCACTGAGTTCACCTCCCTCACCCAGGTCGAGCAGTCAGCAACGGAGGAACTCCTGCCACCACAGTCCGAAGCAGAAATTGCCAAAAGGGTCAAGGTTGCTTTTTCCAAACAGGGAAACAATCTCAGTACTGTTCGCAAACTTGATCTACCAAGTGGTCGCTGGGTCTACACCGCTACCTTGGTTCGAGACGGTCACAGCCAGCCAATATTTGCCGAAGTTTCCAGTCGCTCTCCCATTTGTGATGTCTGTCACAGCGTCCATTTTTTCTATGTGTTTGATCAGACCGGTCTGATTCTTGATTTTTCCCCGTTACATTTGACAAAGCACGGCAATATCGAGTGGAACAAGGCGGAACTCAATCACTTTAGCCGCCGCGTGGTTGGCAAACGACTGGCAGATTCCTGGAACTTTACCCCCAAGACAGACGCTGTAGCTAGCGCCACCATGACATCGGCAATCATCTTTGATGATCTTGGGCAAGGGCATGCACTCCTTGAGGAATTACAGAAAGAAAAATTGTTAGAACCTTGATATTTTCTTACCCACGAAATGGTAACAGCTAACCCTCCGGCCACCCACAGAAATAGGCATTATGACCGCGAATCTTTCAGATAATACAGAAAGCACCTGGGAATTAGTCGATACGGCACCGATCCCGGGGCAAGGAACAGAACTGCAGCTCTACCAGCGGGAAGGTGAATTTTCTATCAGTATCCTCGATGGGGGAGTGTTGATGAGCACTTGGGCGCACCAGTCTGAAGATGCTCTCGCTGAATTGCCGTGCCTTAAAATTGTCGACCGTAGTCAGCCTCGGGTGCTTATCGGTGGTCTCGGGATGGGCTTTACCTTAGCCGCAGCATTAAAAACTCTTGGTGATAATGCTGAAGTTCTGGTCGCAGAATTGGTACCAGGCCTGGTAGAATGGAACCGCGGCTCCCTTGGCAAGTATGCTGGTCATCCGCTGCAAGATCCACGCACTCTAGTTCGCGTAGGCGATGTGGCCAAAGTTCTGCGCGAACAACGTCAGGCGTACGACGCAATTCTGCTCGATGTCGATAATGGCCCTCATGCAATCACCCGGAAGAAAAATAATTGGCTTTACACCACTGATGGCTTAACGGAATCTTATCGGGCACTGCGCCCGGAAGGAATTCTTGCCATCTGGTCAGCCGGACCGGATCGTGAATTCATGCAGCGACTGCAAAAGATTGGGTTCAAGGTGAAGCAGGTGCGGGTGCGAGAGCACCAGAATAAAGGGGATTTGCATGCTATCTGGTTTGCTGAACGGGAGGCTTGATGATTTTATTGTTGTCAACCAGACCCTGCAATTGAAAGAAACAGAGATGGATTTTTTTGAACAAAACATTCAAGTACGCTCGTCTGATCTTGATCCAAATGGTCACGTGCGCCACTCGGTCTATTACGATTACGGCGTCCAGCCACGGATAAATCTTACCAAGTTGAAGCAAAGCAGAGACTTTGTCGCTGGCTGAAACAGCCCGGGGGTTAAAAAGGAAGATCAATCATGGAAATCGTTTCCGTATACCAGTTGCTGGGCGGCACGGATCAACTCGCTCGAGATCTCGCAGGCGCCCTTGGAACCACCCCCTACGAGACCCGTGCGAGAGTCAGCGTCCCCGGTGGCGGCCCCGCTGTAGTGGCCAATTTCGCCACAACTGAGCAAACCGCTGATTGCTCTGCACGATTAAACTCTGCCGGGTTCAAAACTCTGGTTGTGGAATCCAGTCAGATAGAATCCGACCATAACCGGCTGCTGGTCAGGCAGTTACAATTGACAGCGGACAGACTGCAGCTGGTCAGCCAGGACAACACAAATCTGGAGATCCCCTACCACGAGGTCAAGCTGCTATTACGTGGTGCGGGAATCACCAGCAGTGTTCAGGTTGAAACCGACACAAAAAAGAAATTTGCGCTCGGCCGGGCGGTCGCCAGCGGCGGACTGGTGATGAGAAAAAAGGTCAAGACCACGACCAGAAACACCAGCCAGGAACGCCAACCTTTCTGTCATATTTATGCTGCTGGCCACCCCCCCGTGGTTCTACGCCAGGCAGAGATCGACTACACCGCCCTCGGTGACAAGTGCCAACTCAGCCGGGACGCGAATTTCAACTGGATCTGTGCACAGCTGCGCCGCCGCTGCGCTGCTGCGGACTGGGACGAGCGCCTGCTGACCCGCCCCGGACTGGCACAGGTGCTCGGTCCAGCTTTTGATCCTGAACTTTACCTCGACCTGGCGATTACTCTTGTTGTTCTGGCAAGAAAGAATAATGGCAAAGTATAAGTCATGCTGAACAATTAAGCAGTAAACCCGCCGTTGGCGCAAATATCCTGACCGGCAATCCAACCCGCCTCAGTGCTGACCAGCAGTGCCACGGCGTCGGTTAAACCTTGCTCCATCATTTTCTCTCCTTCACATCAACAATCCTGGGAAAATGG
>JASFYS010000043.1:0-10880 GCA_045047095.1 Desulfuromusa sp.
GCATTGTCCCCGGGGTTCAATATAGTGAGGGCAGTCTGAACTCCTTTACTGGTGGTGAAATAGCCCCTCCTGTCGTTTCAGTATCTGGCAGCCGGTTCTATGACAACAACTATACAATTGACGGTATCAGCAACAATAGTCCTCTCGATCCAGCCAGTGATGCTTTCAGCGATGCCAACAAACTGCCAGGACATCCCCAGATCCAGTTTTTAAACCCATCAATCATAGGGCAAGTAACTGTCTACAATAGCAATATCCCAGCAGAGTTTGGTGGTTTTACTGGTGGCCAAATCGACACCGAAACAATCGACCCGACTTCGGAATTCTGGGAAAAAATCAACTATCGGACAACCAGTGATAGCTGGACTAAATTTCATATCCACCCCGTGGATCATGATGACTTCTATGCGTCCAATTCGGCCAAGATGCAACCGCATTTCAGAAAGCATAACTTTGGAATGACCATCAACATCCCAATAAACAATGACACCGGGATGTTAACCTCTTATCAACAGCTCTATTCAAAAATCCCATTACTCAATTTCGATGCAACCAAGACCCAAACACGCAGACAAGAAAACTTTTTTATAAAATTGAACCATTATTTAGCCGATGACAGTCAAATATCTTTAACAGCCCTTTACTCCCCGACCCACGCTGACTATTTTCGCCCAAACATAAAGGGCAGTGATTATACACTTAACAATAAGAATTTTTCCCTCGGTTTGCAGTTTGAAAAAGAGGTTGACTACGGTAAGCTTAAATTGACGCTTGGTTACAATGACCAGAATTCAGGTAGACAAGCAGCGGCTAACCGCTATTATTGGAATCCGGCAACAGATTCCATTGACTGGAGTAGTGGTAGAGAGGGCGGAATAGGTGCAGTTAAAACCTCCCAGAAAGCGTTAAGCTTCAAAGCAGATATTTCATTCCACAGCTTCAAATGGGGACAATTAGACCACCAAGTCAAACTTGGGGTGGATTCAACTTATTCTAAACAAAACTATCACCGTCCAACCACAAGCTACTACTATTACCGTCCCGTATTGGATAGTTCAGTCATTTGCTCCCCTGGTGACTTTGCTTGTATAGACAACGAACAATATCTGACCAGACGTACGGTCTACAACAAATCAGACAGCACTGCAGAAGTCGCTGACTATGCAGCTTATATTCAGGATTCCGTGGTCTGGAAACGGCTCGAAATCTTTCCCGGAATTCGCGCCTCATACGACGATTTCACTAAAGGGTTGAATATTGCCCCACGCTTTTCTGCCTCCTGGGATATATTGGGGAACCGTAAAACAGTTCTTTTTGCCGGGTTAAATCGTTATTACAGCGGCACCCTCCTGACACAATCGCTCTATAAATCAATCATCACAGAAAACCAGAGGCGAACAACATCAGGAAACAGTGAAACAGATTGGATCAGCTCAACCAGTTTTCTTTACAAAGATGGTAAAGTTGAGACTCCCTATACTGATGAAACCACCATCGGATTTGTACAGCAACTGTTGGGTGGCAATATGAAAGTTCAATATATAAAAAAAATTAGTAAAGATGAGTTTGCCCGGCACAGAATCAATAACCCCTCGCCGGATCCTGATATTTACATGCTCAATAACAACGGTCGTTCTGAGCATGAAAGCTATATCCTGACCTGGCAACGATCGTGGAAAAATCATTTTCTTGAGATTAACGGGACTTGGCAGCAAACAACGTCAAGCAATACGGACTATGACACCAACCTTGATAAAGAGGATATAACAGAAACGATCTGGTATAACGGTGAAGAACTCTACAGGCATGAGATCCCCAGGCTTGATTTCAACCGACCATTTGTTGCAAACCTAACTTATATTTTTCAACCAACCAGCAACATCACTTTTACTAACAGAACCAGATATCGTGAAGCTTACTGGCGATTGTGGTATACCTCAGAGACACAACCAAGCGTTATCAACCCCGAACAATCTTCTGACCCACACATTTATGAAAAAAGAAAAAGTCAGAGTTCCGTTATTTTTGATTGGCGATTAAGCTGGAGGATTCCCAAATTCTCCAAACAGGATATTGTTCTGTCTCTTGACGTCTTCAACGTTTTCAACCGTAGAGCAAAGATCGGTTATCAAAGCGGCACCTATGGATACAAATATGAACTAGGACGCCAGTTCTGGGCAGGACTTGAGTTCAATTTTTAGCTTATTGGTAGACCACCACCCCATCGCTAACCACTGCCCCCCGTTGGTTATTAATCTGCAGGTTGTAACTTCCCGGAAATTTTGGTGATGGCAACGTAATTTGCATCTCTTGTTGAGATAAAACTTTCACTGTTTCCGCCTCAACAGGAACGGGAATAACAGTCACACCCATCTCTTTTTGAGTCACGTAGATAAGACCATCAACAACCTGCAGACCTCTCGATAGTCCCAGCATAGGAATACTGGCCAGCAAAATTAGTTTTTCTGGATCTTCGATATTTATGATACTAATTCCACCAAGATGACTCGTGATGAAAGCTTTATTCCCAACAACCTTGACCGCTTTAGATAAACCCGGGATAGCGATTGAGTTAAGAATGAAAGGTGCTTTTGGTTTACTCACATCAACAATCAGTAACCCCGAGTTCCCGTTAGCAACGTAAGCAATACCAGCCTGGACTTGAACAGCAACAGCAAGATCAAACTGGTTCATTGGATAGGGAGTTTGAAGACGGCTTAAACGATTGAGTTTTTCATCCTCTTTTATTTCATAAACCAGCAAACCCTGTTTCTTACTGGCAATATAAACCAGCTTCCCGTCTGCGGTAATATCCAGAGGATGAACATTTGGCAAAAGATCCTTGGATATTGGATGCTGGATATCAGAGATATCGACCAACTCAATTCCAGAAATCCCCTTTGATAATAAGAGATAATTACCAGAAACGGCCAGTCGCATGGCCTGAAGTTCAGGCCATGCGGTAACAAGTTTTGGCTTCCCAGGATCAGAAATGTCAAAAACTTCGATTCCCTTTTTTGCCTGAGCAACAAATAGCAACTCCCGGCGAACAGCAAAAGCTCCCCCCCAGCGTGGGGTTAGAGTCATGAAAGTTGCATCTTCATCTTCAAGATTTCGCAACACAACTCCGCCCCGACCATCTGCTACATACAACCAGTTCTTTTTGATCAAAAGGTCACGTGCCATTCCAGAGGTATTAAATGTTTGAATGACTTGCCGTGGCATTAGCATGCTTTTATCAATAATCAACAAGCCTTTATTTGAACCAGCAACATAAAGATAATCAGCCGTTGCAGAAAGAGTTAGTGGATCAATATTTAAATTGACATAATCAGGAAACCCATCAACACCACAACCGATAACCCGCAATCCAGAAAAGCTATCTGAAATATAAATATGATCCAGTCCCGCAAAAAGTTTTTTCGCTGAACCAAAGTCGGTCCATTGGTGCAACAATTGTGGTTGTCTTGCAGTAGTGATGTCATAGGATAAAACTTCATTCTCAGTTGCAATATATAATCGCTGCTGGTGAGCAATGAGATCATAGGGCTCTTCAGCTAATTGTAAAGTTCCTGTCAGGTGCGGCAATTGCGGTTCTGCAAGTTGGTAAATTTCAACTTTGTTCCCTGCTACCGGAAGATATAAAGAGCTGCCCGACACTACCAGCTTTGAAATAAACGAACCGGGTCTGACAACCCGCACCAGTTTAGCCTGCTGTGGTTGGCGGATATCATAAATCAGTAACCCGCTTTTCCCGGCGGCAATATAGAGAAAACCATTAAAGACCTGGCACGCAAGAGCATGTGATTCTATTGCAATATCTGCAACATGTTGCAGGAGTCCATTTTGCAGAATCTGCATAATTGACACCCCTAATTCTCCACAAGAAAGATAGAGGGCAGTCCCGCTGCGGGTGATATTGATGATTGATCGACCCACGAGATACACTTTGGTCAATCGGGGGTATTGTGGTTCTTTAAGATTCAGAACCTGCAATCCCCCATGTTCGGAAGCTAAATAGAGAAAATCACCATGGAGCAAACTTTCATAGTAAATTCCATCCAGGGGAAAAGACCCGACAACTGCTTTGTTGTTGTTAACATCTAGAAACAAACTGGCTGAAGTTTCCCGATTAAAGCCTCTTCCCTGCAAGTTAATAACTGTTTTAGTTCCTAAAGACAACTTCTGTGGTGTGGGGCTCTCTACGCTCAACCGCTGATTGGTGGAGGCATAAGACACAAAATAAATACCAAACCAGATAAGAGCCAGCACCCCTCCTCCAAAAAATAGCATAATCGCAATTACAGCAAGCAAACGTTTCATAAGCTGCTCCCATTCAGCAGGACGTCTACCTCGACAAGTGGTAATTCGATCAGGATCTGAAACTTGCTCCCTTTCCCGGGGGTTGAAATCAAATTCAGTTCACCATCCATCAAATCGACTAATTGTTTGACTATTGCAAGCCCCAAACCCGTGCCACTCTGTGCCCCGGCACCGGTTCCATCGACTTGATAAAAAACATCGAAAATCTGCTGTTTAACGTCTGCGGTCATACCAATACCGCTATCGGTCACCTCAAAAATAAAATGCCCCCTTTCTCCATTATGATGGGAGCATTTCAAACTGACAGTAACTGCGCCACTTGAAGTGAATTTTATGGCGTTGCCAACCAAATTCATCAAAATTTGACGAATCCTGATTGCATCAGCTTTCACTTTCCAAGCGGCATTCAATGGGATGTCGAGCAGGAGAGCGATCCCTTTGTCATGGGCTTGGGGCGACACTAGGGTAATGACTTCTTCAAAAACCTGACAGAGTTCAAACTCAGTCACCTCAAGCAGTAATTTCCCTGCTTCAATCCGGGAGAAATCAAGCACATCACTGATCAGTTGCAAAAGTTGTTCACCCGATCTTTGTACCGTATCAACAAGTTCCCGCTGCTGGACACTAAGAGGGGTACGCAACATCAATTCGTTCATTCCTAGAACGCCAATGAGAGGGGTTCGCAGTTCATGTGTCATCCGCGAAAGAAAATGCGATTTTGCTTCATTGGCAGAATCTGCCTGTTGTCGAGCCTGTTCAAGATCCTTTACTGCGATACTTAATTCTGCGGTACGATCAGAAACAGTCTTTTCCAGGTGGTGTTGATGTTCGGTTAAACTGGCCTGGTGCAATTCGATCTGCTCCAACATCAGGTTAAAGCCATCAACCAGAGTACCAATCTCATCATTACTGACTTTCTTTGCCCGGACAGAATAACCCTTGTCCTGGGGAATAGTCTCCATAAGATGCGCTAATTGTAACAGCGGGACAGAAACCGGTTTTTGCAGACGCCCTGCAAGGAACCAGGAAAAATATATCATGAGTAAGAGAGAGAGGGTTACCCCGAACCCGACCCCAGCTAAATGACCATAAAAACGGTTCATGTCACTTAGAAGATAAAGCGTACCAACTTTCTTACCTTCATGAAGAACAGGAGTAAACAGGCTGAAATGATGAAAGCTGAAGAGCTGCTGTTCAGTGGTTGAATGAGTCCAAAAAGATTTATGGATATCGCTAAAGTCGGTTTGCAGACTTTGCAACACAAACCGGGAATCCTGTTGAAATAAATATTCTGCAACGGGTTCGCCTCTGCTATCAAACACATAGGCAGCATGCACATTATCCTGATGGATCAAAGATGCAAGCAATGTATCAATTTCAGCATACTGACCCAGGACAAGGGATTGGCTGCTATTTGCGGAAAGGCTGTTGGCTAAGATCCGCAACTCATGCGTTAGCGCTGCCCGCGTCGCATAGATTTCTGCAGCCAGAACAATACTACTGATTATAATCAGCAAAACGGCACTGGAGAGCATAATAGCGACAGTCAGTTTTGTTTTAATTGATAAATTTCTAAAAAATTGTGTCACAAGCCACCCGATTTAAAAAAGAGAACCGTCAGACTAACAATTATCGATAAGAAATTGAACCTGATTGCACATTTTTCCCGTCTGCTTTAGAGTAACTCTTTTTCAGCAAACTTCATAACGCGGAGCAATACAGCATGACAAAAATAAACCTCCCATCAAAACGCCAGGTTGGTCACCTGACACTCCTGCATCAGGGTCGGGAAATATCTCTGGCAGAATATAACGCCCTGACCGCAGACGAACAACTGAACATGATCCATCAAGCCCGGGGCAAACAAAAATATGATTTACTCATCAATGCACAACAAATAGAAAAGCTGGTGCCTCAACTTCATCCTCAGGAACTGTATCTGACAATCAACGAACTTGGTGCAGAATATTCAACCGAATTGCTCGCGCTGGCAAGCCCGGAGCAATTAACAACTCTCCTCGACCTCGATTGTTGGGATGGAGACAATTTGAGCCCCATCCTTACGCTACATTGGCTTGAACTGCTGTTGAGTACTGGAGAGGAAAAAGTTAGTCAACTGGCACGAGAGATGGAGCCGGAGATACTCGCCCTGTTCCTAAAAAAACATTTAATCATCACCCGAGGACTGGAAGCCTATGACGATGATGATGCCGAAAATGCCAAACGGCTGGAAGGAATCTACGATATTCAATACAGCAGTGAAAATGCGGCAAAAATTATTGGTGCTATTCTAAATATCTGGGTGGATCGCGAACAGGAAAGTTACCTGTTGATTATGGAGATGATCCGCAGTGAAAACCTCTTAGTTCTGGAAGAGGAAGTTTATCAAACTCGAAGTAATCGCTTACTTGACCTGGGGATTATCCCCGCTATTGAAGCAAAAGAAATTTATAGTTACAGAGATCCAGAGACATTCACTCCAGGGGGGAAGAGCGACTTTTACCTTGAAGCAGATAATCTGCAGCATCCAGCCGCGCTGCTTGCTTGTGCCCGTCCCAATAACCTGCTTGCTGAAATTCTTGCTGGTGGAGTTGATCACGGTTCCGCCTGTGAATTACTATTTTTGGCCAACCGCAAGATGAGTGCCGACAACATTGATGTCGCTGAAGCCAAATATGTAACCACGGCGTTTCAATCCACCTACGACACCCTCAATCTGGCGCTTGAGTTTCTTGCCGGGACAGATATTGACAAAGCTGAAGAGATCTTTCGCAACACCTATTTACTCCACCTGTTCCAGGTTGGAAACAGTCTGATCAAAAAACTGCAGCTGAAAGCGGAAAAAATACGGATCAGTCAAATCTACCCTTTTCTTGACTACCCAGAACTTTTATTCGTTGATTCCTTAGTGCAGAATCCTCCCTACCTGTACCAGGAAGACTATGAAGAGAAACCCAGTCACCTGCAGCCAATCACCACGATCAAAGAACTTGAACTGATTAAGCACCGCTTAGAACAGGTTGAGTCGCTGCAAAAAATGTTCAGTATTGACCTGCCCTTTGAACTACCACGAACAGAAGCAGAAATCGACAATCAGCCAACGCTTTCAGGAATATTTTTAACCGCTATTGCCAATCAACTGCTGGGAAGGGACTTTGCTCCCACTCCACTGGTCATGGCAGATCTTTCTCTATTAAAAGATCAAACTTTTATTAAAAATAGCGTCAGTGAAACTTTTCGAAAAGATATCCACAACTCAATGCAACAGCTCGCTCCTGATTGTGATTTCTTTGTCCAATTCAGCATGGATCTCTGGGAGCAGCTATTTCAGAACGTAGAGTCAGCTACTGAACAATCTCCAATTTTCAGCATGTTACTCATGGTTAGTTAATCAATTACTTAAACCTTAGAGGGTCTGACAACCTCTAAGGTTAACAGCATCGCTATTGAGCAGTATTATTTTCAATAGCCTCATATCGAAAGGGCTTATTTATGCTCAAAAAAATGATATGCTTAACACTATTGCTCTGTTGTTTTTCCCTGCCTGTTATCGCAGCAAACAGATCAAAAACACTGAATATTTCACCCCTGATAGGGGCTCAGGTTTTTGAGGGAAATCTATCTCTGGACACCTCCAGTTTTTGGGGCGTTGGTCTCGGCTACAATCTTACAGAAAACTGGGCTCTTGAGGGCATTTATACCGAAACTGACGCTGATGCAGAGGATGCATCAACAACGAATACAAAAGTTGAAACCTATCGTCTTGATGTCCTCTATCATTTCTGGCCGGATAAAAAATTCGTTCCCTATTTTGCCGCCGGCTTAGGAGCTATCTATTCTTCACCAGATGTTGGGGCTGATCGAGATCACCTGCTATTTAATTACGGGATCGGGTTTAAATATTTCATTCTTGATGATCTTATTGCTCTGAGAGCCGATGTCCGGCATCTGGTTGATATTCCTGAACCAGATAATAGTCTGCAGTACTCGGCAGGTTTAACCTTTCAATTTGGCAAAGCGGTTCGTCCACGAGCAAAATAAGAAGTTCTGAATTCAGAGGATGAAAGCAGGCTGGAAGTTATTCTGGTCTGCTTTTTTTATATTTATATTACAGCTGCAGTTCTATGACCTGCAGCCCTGACGAGTTTTTTGCCGGATAGAGAAACAGCAAGACAGTTCGCCCTGGGTAATCCTGAAGATGTTCAAACACAGCAGCAAAATATTGAATTTTACCGCTTCGGTTCAAGTTTTCCAACTCTTGCTTAACCCGCACCCGCACAGCTAGGTTTTCTTGTTCCGATAATTCCGTGTTAAAAAAAACAGGGGCTGAGCCGCCCACTACACGTTGGTGATGAGCATAATCACGCCCAAGAAGCTCACGATACGCTGTTAATTCACCATCACTGAAGCATTCCTGCAGATAGCGATCTAAAGCCAAATATTGACCAGCGAGTGAAAGACTCTGCGAATAAAGATTTTTTTGACGCCAAGACCTGTCCAGCTTTTCCAGCAACAGCGAAAGGCGGGAATAATTTTTCGTTAATTTCTGTAACAAAAATGAAAACCGACCACTGTTAACAAACAGATCCAACAATCGACCGATCCCGCGTAATCTTTCCAGATCAACAAATTTGAGCTGTTCAGATTTCAAAATTGTGTAGGGCGGGCTGGGATCATATTCGATCCCCCAACTTTTCGCCTGCAACCGCAACGGTGCTCCTGGTAATAATTTGACGGGTTCTATTTGCAGGTGGTGCGCATTCAAAGCAGAAACCCAATCAATCGATTTCAAAAACTGCTGATAATCCTCTCCCGGCAGCCCGGCAATCAGATCCAGATGAAGATGAATTTTGGTATTGGCTCTTAAAAAACGGACATTTTCAGCCAGACGCTCCAGCGAAGCCTTACGACCAACATTCTGTAATGTTTCCGGGAGAGTCGACTGCACGCCGATCTCAAACTGAAACATCCCCTCAGGAACCTGCCGTAATAATTCCAAAGTTTGATCATCCAGCAAATGGGCGCCAATCTCAAAATGAAAATGGCTGGAATGATTATGCTGTAGAATAAAATTGAAAATATCGCGGCTGCGTTGCTGATTGTAATTAAACGTCCGATCGACAAATTTTATTTTTGCAACCCGGTTGTCCATAAGAACTTTCAGATCAAATTCAATCCTCTCTGCAGAAAAGGATCTGACCCGTTCATCCAGTGCGCTCATACAGAAACTACAGGTATAGGGACAGCCACGGCTACTCTCGTAATAGACCAACCCACGCGTGAAATCAACCAATCCAGCGGCAAATGGGGAGGGAATATGATCGAGTGAGTCCAACAGGCTCAGCCCATTATGTTCCGGCTGTTCAGGCAACCTTACCCCAGCAATAGATGTTGTTTTTTCTCCCTGTTGCCAGTTAGATAGCAGAGCCTGTAAAGGGATCTCTCCTTCGCCACAAATCACTGCATCCACGGAATAGTGTTGAAAAAAATCATCATCCTCAAAAGAAATTTCCGGGCCGCCAAGAACTATTTTTAATTCTGAATTGATCCGCTTAAGACAGTCGACTATCTCCAGAGTCTCCACCCGGTTCCACAGGTAGACTGAAAAACAGATCACATCAGCACCACAGGCAACAATTTGAGCCAGGACGACCTCTTTTGGCTCATTAACCGAATATTCACGAATCAGGATTTCACCGCACGCATCTCCACAGTAAGCGGCCAGACAGGGCAACGCCAGGCTGGCGTGGATATATTTACTGTGTAAGGTCGTCAATAAGGTTTTCATAACGGCAAGAATAGCCTATTCAAATTCCATATCCAAGCAGAGTTTGCCTGCTGAATTCATTCGGGCTGGAACGTCTGCACACATGCTGGAGAGATATATTAGTGCCCTTGGAATGCAAAAATGACAGCAAACTGAAACTATATTTGCAGATGACATTTTGACACACAAACTATTGAACGTTTACTATACTCGTGCACCTGAAAAGAGGCTATGATGCAGCGACTATTTCCATTCAACAAAAAAATAGAAGGATTATGCCATGAGTGAAGAAGGTACGTTTAAAAAAGTAGAACAATCATCCGAGAAAATGTATGGGCCCAGAGGACTTTTGGTCTGCGGCTATCCAGAACCAGAACAGCACACCTTACTTTCTCTCATAAAAAAAAGTGAATTAAGTAATTTTCCGGTCATATTCGCCACAAATAGCGATACCCAAAAGACCCTTAAAGAAGTACTCAAATCAGACCACAAACACGGCCACGGTGAGGTCTCTGATATGAAAAGAGCCGCCATCATATCTGGATTTACTCACAAAGAACTGCATACTTTGATGGCAGACCACCGCAATTCGACGCTTCCAACCCAACATTGGGCGGCACTGACCCCCATATCAGAGAACTGGTCTGTCGCTGCCTTGCTGGATGAACTTGCGGCAGAGGCCGATGCTATCAAGAAGCAAAAAAATAATCCTTAAAAATACTCCAGTAATTTAACAGTAAAATCATGCAAAACATACGATGTTTGGATGAAAAATGAGCAGTAAAAAAAC
>JASFYS010000044.1:0-24579 GCA_045047095.1 Desulfuromusa sp.
AAGGCTCGATATGCAAAGCTTCAACTCGGAAATCTGCTGTAGGTGGCATTTTCCAACGGCCCATCAAATATCCACCTTTGTTTGGTGGATAGAACCGTATTCTTTTGTGCTAACGCTGCAAATAACCGGATGCCAAAAACTGCAGAGCGAAGCGGCGCAGATTTTGGCAGTCCGTGTTGATTTGCCTTGTTATGTGTTTTTCTTAATTCTAAAATTTCTATTATTGTTTTTCCAATTTTCTTTTGTTGGAATTCCCTCAATTGTATCCCAATGTTCTACAATCAGTCCATTCTCGATTCTAAATAAATCATAGAATGCGACGTGCTTGTTAAGAAGCTGACCCGCTGATACAGCAAGCACGAAATTTCCTTGACCGAATATCATATGATTTTTGGTATAGGTCATTGGCATACCAGCATTAGTCATTTCCTGTAGAGCTTTTCCTAGGGCTTCTATCCCATCTGCCACAGGATTATGCTGATAGTGTTTCTCTGTGGAAATATAGTCTGTAATTTTACTGGAATTACCACCTTTTAAGCTGTCTTCTACAAATCCCCTCACCAAGGACTTGTTAACATCGGTTTTATCCAAATCGATTACTTCAGTAGGGCTGATCTTACCCAGTCTCGACATTTTAACGAAGTAATTATGCTGGAAAGGGACTCTTCAAATCATAAACCCCATATCTCTTTGGGCGAAGGAGTTCAGGTTGGGAAAAATGGTATCGAGTTCAGCATCCGTGGCGCCAAACCATTTGACAATTGTTGCCAGGTATTCCTCCATGGCTGTCGTTGGAATAATACGGTTTGACCAGGCATCGGGAGAATCTCTATGCAGTGCCGGCATTTGACCAAAGATATCCCCACCTTTAACTGCGCCCCCCATAACAAAGGCATGATTCCCCCAGCCATGATCTGTCCCTGCCCCATTGGGGGTCAAAGAGCGTCCGAAATCAGAGATAGTAAAGGTCGTCACCTGATTGGTTAGCCCCAGACTTGCTATTGCAGAGTCAAAAGCACCCAGCGAATCGCTCAAATAACCGACCTGATGCTCATTATCACTGGCATGAGTATCCCAGTTATGATGATTGACAAAAAAGATCTGGCGTTTTCTTTGTCCGGGAAAATTATCCCTGATAGAAAGTATCTGGGCAACCAGCTCCAACTGTTTTCCTACAGACACTCCGGTTTCATGGACACCACTGGTAAAATCAGAAAAACTTGCTACCCCGTTGAATAAATCACTGAGTATCACCTGTTGATCCAGTTCACCTATCCGACGTTTTGCAAACGTAGCCAATAATTTATTGTTATCATTCTGGATATGTTCATAAATATCTTGATAAACGGCTCCCAGTTCACCACCCCCGGACTCTGGACCAAAACCGTAGTATTCCATTGTATTCGGCGAAATACTTGCGCTACGAAATCCCATTGCCTCGGCTAACCCGCCAGATTGCATCATGTTATTGCCACCAACGCTTATATTAAAATAGGGATTAGGGGACGGATAAAACAGATCCCCCGCTCGACCAGCCCAACCTTTGGTCTCTATATCTTTTGCATTGCCCATCATCCACAATGCTCGTTGTGAATTGTGCGAAAATAGTTGTGTTGGCAAGGGCGCACCATTTTCCACATCCTGCAGCGTCACGGGCTGCGATAATGTACCGACATTGGCAATGATGGCCAGCTTATTATCCACAAAAAGTTGCTGCATTCGGGTCATATTACTGCGCATGCCATAAGCCAGTGAGTTCAACCCATTTTCATTGGCATGAGAAAACTCAAGCAGCTCACCTTGCACCAGAGCAATATCCTGCCGGACAGCCAGATAATCAGCATAAATATCGTTCTGCGTCGGGGCAATCATGTTAAAAGCATCACTTCCCCCTTCTAACAAAACACAGACAATTGCTTTATATTCACCATCAGTTTCTGCTGCTTCAAGCTTGTCCAGTGAACCAAGCAGTGCCAGTAATGGTGACGTTGTTGCCGCAGCAATGACCGATTGTTTTAGAAATTTTCGTCTATTAAGTACGTATCTTTTCATTTTTCAAACCCTTTATCTTTGGATGGCATAATCGGGCGAAATCATTATCAGGCCAATTACATATCGAACCAGTTTGTCGCTTTCAATATCCGCATCTTGCTCTATGTAAGTTTTGATCGCATTTTTGCTGTAATCACTCATCTGCCCACCGACCAGTAAAATATTCAACCGGCTCAATAATTCATCATATTTACCTGCATCCAATAGTGATTTTTCAGCCCCCAGTTGCAATTCTGCGGTGAGATTATGGGTTCCATAAATGAAACCATCCTTATTGATCAGCCCCATCAACATTTGATGAAGTCCACTGGTGCCAAAAACTTCAAACTCAGGAGCAACCAACCCTTCCTTTTTCAAGCTGTAGGGGGCATCGTCAGGGGTAAAATAATTAAACACAGTGAGTGCCTCCAATGGTCCCTCTTGTTGCGTATAGCCGGTTCCATGGAGGTTGTATGAAGAATATTCGTAGAGAGCATCTGCCCCCTGATAGAGCGTGTTCATTCCCTTCTGGGCGTGAAAAGCTCTTAAGAGATGGGCGACAAAAAGCAGGGGTTCTCTGGCTTTACCAAATGTCTGTGCCCGGCTCTCCACACCGTCAAAAGCTTCTTCGTCAAGCAAGAGTGCCTTGACAACTTCTTTCAAATCACCCCGCTCACCTTGACCATTGTCATTAAATACTGTTGCCACACGCTGAACATATTGGGGAGATGGATTACTGGTCACCAGCCGCTGGATTAACCTTCTGGCAATAAAAGGCCCCGTATTGGGGTGATTAAAAAGAATGTCTATCGCCTGATCGATATCTGCATCAGTACTCCCTCCGGCAGCTATGATCTGGCCCAATATATGTTTGCTACTGCTATCGTGATGTTGCCCATACGGAATCATTGGTTGTGTTCGTGAAAAATGGGTAGAACCGCCATCACCGGCAAAGAAAAAACTATTCTGGTCGCTCAAACCGGTAAAGACCTTTGCCATTTCCTCAATGTCCTGCTGTAAATAGGTAGGGAGTGGCTTGCCCTGCCCATCCAGCTTGATACTCCCATCAAGATTGAGTTGAAAAAGGCCAATAGTAAAAAGTTGCATCACCTCTCTGGCGTAGTTTTCATCCGGGTGATTCCCCTTGTTTGGATCAGCTTTAGCGTTACCCAGATAAGTGAGATATTTCCCCATGGCAGGATGATAGGTGACCTCTTTCAGCAATGTCTTGAAATTGCCCAGCGCATTTCTGACCAAAAGATCATAATAGGACATCCGCGCATCAGGCTCATTAATCAGGGAACCAAATTTTGAAATCACCATGATTTCACTTAAAGCAAATGCAACCCTCTGCCGCAACTGATCTTCACCATTGACAACAATATCCCACCAGGCATCTCGTTGCAGATAACTCAAGGCACCGCTATAGACTCTCCAGTCTTCGGGATTGTCTTTAAGATCTCCTGTACCATTGATTCCTCTGGCATGAGTTTCCGCCCAGTCAGTATGAAAATTGGGGCTCAGAGCAAATTGTGCATCAAACCACTGTTCATAATTTTCTGCTGCAACCAAAGCATCTATCTGCTCTTGGGTGGCACCGAAACTGCTGCGTGATAAAAATGCTGCCGCTTCCTGTTCTGAAGCAACCCCTCGTGTTGGCTGAGTCGTTCCTCCAGCTGTCCCAGAGGATTGACCTGATCCTCCTCCGCCGCCACAACCTGCAACAAACAAGGAAAAAACCCCAAAAAATATGTAGTAAATGATGTTTCTTCGCATAGAGAAAACCCTTATCAGCAAAATAGATTGATACGCCGGGGCACAGAAAGAACTCAACCATACAATCGCTATCTGGTTATTTTCTGATTTGTCTACTCTGTATGGAAGAAACGAAACCAAGGCAGGCTATTGCGTTTATTTTTCTCAAACAAAATATAGGCTTATATGAATAAAAAAATAAATATTATTATTTCCCAATGGGACTCAACCGCTCCCGCAACAGATTAATATGCAGTCGCAACTGATACAGTTCTTCTGTAAAAGAGAGGGGGACGGATATGTTACACACCTTCTTTTCCAATGCATCAAGCCGGTCGCTATGGTGGGCAACATCCTGAGCTGATTGTTCCTGATTTATGGCGCTGTCAATCTCTTCCAGCTCTGCATACCAACGATAGATCCTTGACCGCATCCGCCAACGATAGATGGCTGGCATAATCTTGAACAGTGGGAACAAGAGAGCCAACAGGGGTAACAACATGATTTTCATGCGGCTTAAGAAATTGGCAATCCAGAAAGGTAAATAGCGCTGGAAAAATGGTGGGCCATGCTTGTAATATTGTTTGGCTTCGTCACTCAATGGGAAATCGAGAAAACGGGGTGTTGGAAACTCCCCTGCCGGTTCGAAAAGACCGCCTTGATAATGGACTTCTTCTGCCGCTTGTAGTAATAAACCAATCAGTGCCGGATGCAGATCAGAACTGGCAACCAGCTGCCCCGCTGGTGCTACCAGATATCGATCGGAAGAAGGGATATTTTGAACCATATCGATCACCCCTTCTGCCAGATTCAGGACATGGAGGTATTTGTATTGCATTGTATAGGCTTCAGCTCGATCAATCCCCATCAGCTGCACACCATCAGAACGAAGCAGTGCCATAATTGTTTTTGAACTGGGATTCGCTACAAAACAGGCAACATCAATATCACCATTCATCAGTTTATCAGCGGCATTTTGAGAGCTGAATGACAATAATGTACTATTTTGACTGACAACCTCATTCAACCGTAATAGCTCTAGCGAAAGCTCTTTGGTTCCGCTCCCTTCTGCTCCAACGGCAATTCGCAACCCCTGTAAATCACCTAATTGTTTGGGATCAATCTGATCACTATGAAAGATCCAGAGTGGTTCAAAAAAAAGGCTTCCCAGCGTCATCAAGCGGTCAGTATCTGTCAATGTTGCCAGACCACCTTGAACAAAAGCTAATTCGACGTTGCTGGATGCGTCTTCCAATAATTTAAGATTTTCTACACTACCGGAGGTATTGATCAATTTCAGGGTGATGTCGTCACGAGCAAGAATTTTAGCATAGGCTTCGCCATAACTGGCATAAGCACCGCCAGAAGATCCGGTCGCCATAACAATTTCACGCGGCGGAGCCGGACCGACAAACTGGAATGCCACCACAAAGCCGATGATGGCCAGAACAATCGCAGGGGTAAAAATTACCGTTTTCCCTACCCTTTCCAGTAATGCCCGGACTTTTGTTATCATGATTATCCTCCGATAAAAAAACGGTGCTATTTTACGAATTCAGCAGCCAGTCTTCCAGCCGTTGTTCAATATTTAAAAGTTCAGCACCAACAATCAGATCAATTTTCAAGTCTTCGGCACGGCGATGGTGAGATGCCGTCAGTCGACGGTAGCTTGCCAGCATTGCCTGCGCGGTAATTCCTCCCATTATTTTCAAACTATCCATCCGGTAGAGAGCTTTCGAACCGGCACTGTGCTGCCCTCTGAACCTGCGGGTTTTGCACTCAATCAGAAATAATCTGTTGTTGTGGAGAATGGCCACATCAATTTCATTTTTTGTTCCAGTACTACTTTCAACCTGGACACTCATGGCAGAGTCCTGAATTTTAAACCGATTTCGTAACCGATCAATTCGGGAAAAAAGATATTCTTCCAGCCAACCACCATTGACAAAAAAACGATCCTCTTCACTAGCAAAAGTAAAGCAATCAGCCTCAACTCTAAGTAAACCACCATCAACCAATAAATCGACCAATGACTTAAAGCCATCGACATTCCAGTTTCTGGCAACAATCCGGTCGCTTTGCAATGTCGATCGATCCTCTGCTGTCGCGGCGAGATAGTTGAGTGTCCCCAATGCTGAAGAGTAAATACCGACATTCTTCACTAGATATTCACCAAGTTGCTGCCGGTCTCTGGCCACTGTCTGCCGGCGCAAACTCATCACTTTGTAACCATGAACCTGAAAAAATTCTTCCAGTCTCAGCTTGTCCGGAATTTCTCGAGCCGAGCCCGCTGGAAGCAAGGGAATCAGGAGATCTTTTTGCGGATGAACGTAAAAAATTGGCAATCCATGCGCACGAAACACTTCGTAGGCTGCAAGCGACATGATTTTGGTACCAGCCGTTACGTTCAGGGCTATATTCCCCAGATCCTGCCGCTTTAACAGAGTTTCAATCCGCGCTTTGATATGATCACAATCATACGCATCAGGGATGGACCAGACTTCACTTTTAATCTGTCGCTGTTGCAGGACTTGCTGTAACCAGACAGCATACGGTTTCATCTGGTCACTGCTCAGAAGAACAACCTGTTGCGGGGTCTGATCTGGTTCAAACACCGGCACAAGATTAGGGATAGGTTGGCTAGAAACAAGACAGAGATGGGTGTTAATCATGGTCGATTCCTTCGAGAAGAGGATCTGAGCAATTTCCAGCATTCACTGGTTTACCAGAATTGCCAGTAACCCGTCTGCAGGACATAAATTCCCAGCACCAGATTGGTCACGGCATGGGCAAGGATGCACTGAAAGATACTTTTAGTCCAATAGAGAAGCAGACTGTAAGAGGCACCCGCCATAATCCCAGCCAGCAGTAAATTGTGTTCCAGGCCAAACAGAACCGAACAAATCACAAAGGAAGTGAGGGTGTAGGTTCCAATCCTGACACTCATGAAATCAGAAGTAATGACATAGCGCAGCATAAAAGAGCGCCAGAACAGTTCCTCCATGATTGGAACGACCAGTGCGGCACCGAAAATACGGGAAAAAATAATAATATTACGGGGAGTGATGTCGCCGATCAAGAAAGGGTCAAAACCCTTGTTCTCGCCAAAGGTGGCAATTCCCCAATCCATATTGATCCAGAGAACAAACACCAACAGCCCAAGTAAGACACTGGCAATGGTATGGGTGAAATTTTTAAAATCAGTGAAATCAAGTTCGCTGTATTGCCGCCAGAAAACAATTAGCAGCCCCACAACCAGCACGGTTTTGATCGGATAGAGATAAAGCATCTGCTCAGGCGACAATTCCAGCCAGCCCTTCACAACGACCCAATCGAGAACCTCTTTGAGGCCGATAAAAAGCATAAAAACAGCAAAGGGAATAATCCTGACCCAACCTGCTTTACTCATAAAGCTTCTCCAGAAATAGAAATCAATTTAACTGTTTCCACGCAGTTGTTGCCTGTTCTGCTTCAACCATGAAGGCAACAAAATCACTCTCCAATGCGTCACGCCATAAATCCAACTGAGAATAACCAGCGGCCAACGGAATTTTATGCTGAATCCGCTCTTCTAAACGCTGTAATACTCTCTGCACAATCTCTGGTTTGCGATAAGCAGTCAACCAGTCATGCTCGATCATGCGTGGCAACTGCTTCTGTAAACCCGGGCTGAGAAAATCGTAACAGGATTGCAAACCAGCATAAATATTCTGCGCAAAGTCAGCTAACGGTTGGTCAGAATATTCTGACCAGCGGCAGGCCAGAAAATGGTCATAAAACACGTCAACCAGGACACTTCGTCCATGGCGAAAGCGGGAATCCAAGCGTCGACGACTGGTCTGAAATATTTCACTCGTTTGGGTCAAACTATCGATATGCCGATGCAGCTTTATATGTCTGGATAATTGCTCAGGAAATGTTGTCGGGACAGCCCCTTTAACAAAATCCCCCATGAGCGAGCCGGCCCAAGCCAGTGGGGTCGGGTCAGAAAAATAAAGATGGGCTAAATAATTCATCCGCAGTTGAAATCAAGTAAGCTGCTTGAGTTGTGCTTCAACCAAGTCCAATACTGCTCGTTTACCAATGCCCACAGACAGCAGATAACGAAATAATTCCAGCATTGTTTCTCGTTGTCCGGATCGGACAAAACGTTTAATCAGCAGATCAATAGAACTCGAAACATCATTGGCAGAAGCAATTAAAGACCAGAAAAAGTGCGCTGCTTTTGCCCAGTCATTACGCTCAGAAAAAAGACATATCAGCCCGGCAGTTGCATACAGTTCTTCACCAAAAGCGAGAGATTTTTGATAACTGTTCTCTGCCTCTTTTAACTGACCAAGGTGATAATAGGAATCCCCCATCCGGGTATGTAATGCCTGGGTTCCCTCAGAATGCTGTAAAATTTTTTGCCAGATTTCAAGCGCCTTATCATATTGTCGATACCAGCGATAACAGTTACCAAGCCCGTAAAGGGCATAAGGGTTATTTGGTTCAACCTGAAGCGCCCGGCGAAAAAAACCTTCTGCTCGCTCAAAATCAGAAATTCGCCAACAAAGCTTACCAACGATGGTTAAAATATGGAGTTCATTCTCATCAAATTTGAGAACTTTTTCATAGGTTTCAATTGCCTCTGCATCTTTACCCAAACGATGCTGCAAATCAGCCAGGCCAGTCAGGGCAAACCGATCACCGGGAGAGCTAATCAAGATCTGTCGATAAACCTCTTCTGCGCGCTCAAACTGTGCCAGAATCTTGCAGCTTTCAGCAACCCGGGTCATGACAAATTTATCCTGCGGCCTTAAAACCAAATACCTGTCCCAGAGCTGAACTGCTTCCTGATGCTGATTCAACTTTTTACAGATATCACCTAAACCACGCAGGGCAAACAAGTTATTTTTATCAATATCCAACAGCTTGCGGTAACAACGTTCAGCCTCATCAAACTCGCCAATTTCACGACAAACATCCCCCATTCCCGACAGTAAATAAGGATTTTCCGGTTCTCTTTCCAATCCCGAAATAAACAGTTCGCGTGCCTCGACATATTGGCGTGAACGTAGTTTCTGGCGTGCTTTCTTGGAGATATCAATCACAGAAGGTTGTTGTTGATTATTATTCTGAGAAATTTCATTGTCTGGCTGATTCACAGTCACTCCTGACTTTTCATTTGGATGGTTAATCCATCCTTGGTGCATTTAACAAATCAATGGTCAAGCAATTATTCTTGTTGACCATAACTACAAAACTTCTCCGCTACCCGCCGCATTTCTTCATCATTGACCAGAATCGGGTTCCCTATTGACTTTGTCTGATAATAGATTCTGGAAACGAATTCAATTTCTTCAGCAACATTGAAACTACTATGCAAATCTTTACCGACAGCAACCAAACCATGATTTGCCAGCAACACTGCATTGTAACGACCAATAGTGGAAATGATGTTGGCAGCCAACTCATCGCTGCCAAAGGTTGCGTAAGGAGCCAGAGGAACCTTATTTCCTGAAAATGCGACTAAATAATGAACTGCTGGGATCTCCCAGTGCAAACAGGCAATCGTTGTTGCATAAACCGAATGGGTGTGAACAACAGCAGCAATGTCGTCACGAGCATTATAAAGAGCCAGATGAAAGCCCAACTCACTCGAAGGTTTTCGGTCACCTTCAACCAGTTGCCCCGCTCGATCAACCACAACAACATCGGTAGCGGTAACATCATGATAATCAATACCGCTGGGACTGATAGCAACAAGATTGTCCTCAGGAGAGAGAATACTTAGATTCCCACCGCTACCTGTGGTCAAACCAGATCGAATCAGTTTTACACCAAAATCAGCAATCTGTTGACGCTGCTGTAACATCAACATAATTCTCTCCAGAATTCACAAGCATTCACTGAGGCTGACCTGCTGCAAGTCTGGTTGGGGACAGATCAAGCTTGGCGACTTGCATATTGATGCGCTTTCCATCCAGTTGCGCCAGCAGAGGAGCAGCAAGAGTCTGAAATTCAGCCAGGTGCTGTTGACTGATTGACTTTGCTGCTGGGGCTTTAAACTTGGTGGGATTAACTGGTGCCCCATTATGCCTCATCCGGAAGCATAGATGCGGACCGGTGGCCATGCCGGTGCCACCAAGATAGCCAATCACCTGCCCCTGGCTCACACGCGTCCCTTTTTTCAATCCCCGGGCAAATCCCTGCATATGTAAATAGATGGTTGCATAACCATTGCTGTGACGAACTTCGATAAAATTCCCGTTTCCTTTGGTAAAACCAATTCTGTAGATACGTCCATCGCCAACAGTTTTGATCGGAGTGCCCACCGGAGCAACATAATCAATAGCAGGATGAGCTTTCCAGGATTTAAGGATCGGATGAAATCGATGCAGCGTAAAACCAGAAGAAATCCGTTTAAAGGCTAAGGGTGCTTTGAGAAAGGTTTTACGGACGTTTTCACCCTCCTCATTATAAAAAGAGACATTTTGTTCTCCGTCTTTAAATCGAATAGCCTTAAATACATTTTTCTGATTCACAAATTCAGCTGCCAGAATTTTCCCATATCCAGCCGGGATTCCCTCACGAGAACGCTTTTCAACCAATGCCTGAAAAGTATCACCCGATCTGATATCAAGGATGAAATCGACGTCCCAGGCAAAAATATCTGCCAGGTCATAAGCCAGTTCCGGTTTTTCTCCAATCTCAGCAACAGCTTCAAACAGGCAGGTTTTGATGGTTCCCTGAATCAGTTCGGTCGTGACATCATAAATAATTGGCTGGCGCTCCATCAAAACCTGATCGGCTTCACGACGAATAATTAATTGCTCATCAGGGTCGATCTCGTAAATAAAGGAGTTAAATTCTCCATCCGTGGTAAAAATTCGATAGGTATGGCCTGCGCATATTTTGGTAAAAGGAAAAATATCCCGACTTTCATGACTTAACTTAAGAATTTCCTGCGCGGTTAAATACTGACCCAACAGAGCAGTAATTGAAGATCCAGCCGGGACGATATCTTTTAATTCCTCGTGTAGCGGCTCAGGCAAAACAGGGGAAGCAACGAGAGCACTCACCTCAACAGGCATTTCTCGAGCTTCCAACTTTGAACCGGAACCATCCCCAAGCAGCAACAAACCAAACCCAACAAACAGTACCAGCACAGCTAAACCAACCCACTGGTGTATTTTCGACTTTTGTTTAAGCAAGTTAGCAGAGCTACGTGAGGGTTGAAAATCATTATTTAAACTCATTGACACACCCGGAAATTAGAGGTTGCTCATATGTTTCTATTTAATTTGAGAATTATAACAGTTACCCCTTTCTGCTGTCTAGGTAATGTTTTTAAGTTTTTTCATGATTGCCAGAGCGCCAGCATAGAGCTAACATAGCCTCTCACCCATAACATCTGCAAAGGAACTTAAATCATGATCAACAAACAAAGAATTTGTGATGAGTTTATGCGGCAGGCAGCTATTGACAGTCCATCTTTCAAAGAAGCTGACATCGCAAAATATCTTGAAAAACGCTTCCAAGAGCTTGGGGCAGAAATTACATTTGACGATGCCGGACAAAAAATTGGCAGCAACAGCGGCAATATGATTGCCCGCTTACCTGGAAACAAATCGGGAGCACCGTTACTTCTCTCAGCACACATGGACACCGTCACCCCGGCAGACAATGTTGAACCGGTTTTAAATGATGGCATTTTTACCAGTGCTGGAGAGACCATTCTCGGCGGCGATGATAAATCAGGGATTGTTGAAATTATTGAAGCTCTCGAAGTATTGAAAGAACAGCAAATCCCCCATGTTCCACTGGAAATTGCTATCAGTATTTGCGAAGAACAGGGCTTACTTGGAGCAAAGCAACTCGATTTCAGCGAGTTCAAAGCCAAACATGGCATTGCTTTGGATACCCGCGGCGTTGATATTGTTATCAATCGGGCACCAGCAGCCAATCGTTTCAAAATTGATATTCTGGGTCTTGAAGCTCATGCCGGAGTTTGTCCTGAACAGGGAATTTCAGCAATTCAAATTGGCAGCCGGGCAATTTCCAGAATGACTCTGGGCAGAATTGATGCTGAAACCACGGCAAATATTGGGACGATCCACGGTGGCCTGGCATCAAATATTATTCCCAGCCAGGTGAGCCTGCGCGGTGAAGTGCGCAGCCATAATATCAACAAACTCCGGGAACAAACTGAGCTGATTATCGGTATTGTTGAAGAAGAAGTGAATAAGGCTAAAGTTGTTGTTGCGGATGAGACCAAGACAGCAACGATGGCTCTTGAACTGAAAGAAGATTTTTCACCGATGGCCGTTGCTGAAGATGCTCCGATTTTACAAATCATAAAAGAAGCTGGTACGGCTCTCAATCGCCCACAAAAAATCGAGGCCGCTGGCGGCGGATCTGATGCGAACATTTTTAACGGTCACGGTATTGAAATGGTCATTATGGCCACCGGGATGGAGAAAGTTCATACCATAAATGAACAAATCGCGGTTGATGACATGGTTAAAGCCAGCGAGTTATTAGTTGAAATTATTCGTCGAGCGTAGATAGAATATGAGTAACGCAGATGCGGGCATCCAAAAAAATAGAGAAAATCCAACCACCGCCCATCACTGAGGTGAAAAGCTGGCTGGCCGGGCGTATTTACCCCGCCGAAAAACCTCTGGTTGATCTGTGTCAAGCGGTACCTAGCTACTCACCACCTGCGGAGTTGGTTCAACATTTAAAAAACTCCCTTGATGACTCATTGACATTTAAATACAGCCCGGATGAAGGACTTCCTGAAGTCAGAAATGAGGTTTGCTCCTGGTATCAGCGTCACTATCAGGGAGCTCCTACCCCCGAACAACTCTGTCTAACAATAGGTGCCAGTCAGGCATTCTGGTTGGCTATTTCTTCGCTTTGTCAGCCGGGTGATGAGGTTATTGTTCAACTGCCAGCATATTTTGATCACCCGATGGGATTGCAGGCTCTTGGTATTAAACCGATCTTTGCCCCCTTTGATCCAGAAACTGCGGGGCAACCAAATCTGGATAGAATCAGTCGTTCGATGACCCCAAAAACCAAAGCGATATTGCTGGTCACTCCAAGTAATCCCACTGGAGCCGTGATTCCTTCAGAACAGATTACCGCTCTTTTTGAGTTAGCCCAATCACACAATATCAGCTTAATTCTCGACGAAACCTATAATGCCTTTATCGGCACGACTCCACATCGACTGTTTCACCGCCCAGATTGGCCAAATAACTTTATCCAGATTGCATCTTTCGGCAAAACTTTTGCCTTGACGGGCTTACGCTGTGGCGCTTTAATCGCAAATGAGAATTTTATCCAGCAGGCACTGAAAGTTCAGGATAGCATGGTCGTCTGTCAACCCCGGACTGCACAGCTGGCTTTAAAATTCGGTTGTCAATATCTGGATGACTGGGTGGCAAACAATACAGCAACAATGCAACAGCGACATGATTTTTTCAAAACCGATTTTCTGGCTGCAAAAACTGACTTCGAACTCACCGCCAGTGGTTCTTTTTTTGCTTGGGTGAAACACCCCTGGAAAGATCTGACCGGACGTCAGGCAGCCAAGCGGTTAGTTGAACAAGCGAATCTTATTTGCCTCCCAGGGGAAGCTTTTGGACCAGGGCTTGAACCTTATCTGCGGCTGTCTTTCGGAAATATTGAAACTTCACAGATTCCTGAAGCTATCGAAAGGCTGCAACAGATCTGACAAAAATGATGGCGTCGCAAAAAGTCCGCCCCACGGCGTTGCAGCGGCTTTTCAAGACCTTGACATACCCTATGTACGCCTTCGTCCTTGAAAAACCACGCCGCCTTGTGGGACGAAATTTTTGCTTAGCCATCTAGTTAGTTTTTGCGAGTGCATCAAAAATAGCTATTAACAATTATTTTTGGCTATTTTCTCCAGAGTATTCCCTTTAATATGGATATCCTGCTGCGGGAATGGAATTGTAATTTCTGCTTCAGCTAATGCTTGATGAATCGCAAGATTCACTTGATAGAGAATATTATAATATTGTTTAGTCGGCACCCAGTAACGCAATCCAATATTGATTGATGAATCGGCAAAAGCTTCTATTCCTATTTGGGGAGCCGGATCTTTACAAATTTCTGAGAATTGATCTAAGACCTGCTTCAATACTTCAATTGCCTGCTTTGGAGTATCTTCATATGAGATTCCAACACTGGTCTCTATAATCTTATTTTCAAAAGAATTCCGCAGAATTTCTCCAACAATCAGCTTGTTAGGAATGGTTAATTCTTCACCATCCTCAGTTGTCAAAACTGTTGCCGCTAAACGGATTTCTTCGACCACACCGCTGACATCCTGGACTGTAATCGTATTCCCGACAACAAAGGGACGGGTAAGAATCAACGTCAATCCAGCACCATAGTTGGATAATGGTCCTTGAAGAGCCAGGCTGCTACCAAAAGCGATTGCGCCCAAAGCGGCAATAAATGGAGCGATTGAGATTCCAAACTTCCCAATGGCGATAATAATAACAAACATCATCACCAACAATTTTGTCGAACTGGCAAAAAACCGGGAAAGGGTAATATCAATACTGCGCTTGTCACATAGCCGTAACACCAGACGAGACAACCAGCCCGACAATTTCAAGCCGATAATCAGGATAATCAACGCCCCGACAATCTGAAAGCTGTAGTTGATTACAAATTCTGTCACCACATCAATAACCTTCTGCAACGTCTCCATTTCCTGACCAAATAGATTTCCGTCTACTGGATTCATTCTTAAACCTCCATTTACTATCTGGAAATATTTACGTGAGCGGGGATTTTCATCAACATGGACTTAATCTCTTTAACACAGCTGTAAGGCACTCGAAGACCGCGGATTCCTTTGCCAACCTCAATCATCGAGCCGCTATCTCCATGGAAATCAGAACCGCCGGTCACGACCAGACCATACTCTCGAGCAAGTTTGATCAGCCAATCGGTATCCTCTAAACCGGAGCCATTATTGTACGCTTCTATGCCATCCAGTCCTAAATCAACCAGTTCAGCAACCAGAGCCTTCAGTTTACCTCGATCACGAGTCACATAGGGGGGATGAGCCAGCACCACAATTCCACCACTGCCATGAATTAATTTGATCGCCTCATCGGCAGGAAAATAGTGCTTTGGCACATTACAGGGAACCAGATAGCGTTCAAAAGCTTGATCATTATTGTTAACGTATCCAGCCTGACGTAAGGCTAGAGCAATGTGGGGACGCCCGATTGTCCCCCCAGCCAACTGCCGGACAGCATCCGGATCAAGCGGTTGGCGTTGTTCTTCGATCAGCTTCTGATTAACCCGTTCGACAATCTGCCGATTCCGAGTGGCCCGGAATTCCTGAAATTCCGTTAAAGCTCTGATCAGATAGGGATCCTGATAATCAAACCCATATCCCAGAAGATGCATATCAGTATATTGAAGCCATTGACTTGATAATTCTACTGCCGCAATAACCTCAATTCCGGCTGCTGCTCCGGCCTGCATAGCTCGGCCGATACCACCAATATTGTCGTGATCGGCTAGTGCAATAGCAAGCAGTCCAGCTTTTTCCGCAAAGCCGACCACTTCTTCAGGAGAGAAATAACCATCAGAGCAGGTAGAGTGCAGGTGTAAATCAACATATTCAGTTTCCATACAGCTATTATTGATTTTTCCATGGCAGGAATCCAGCGTTTTTCTAAAAAACAAGTAGCATAATAAAAAGTTTCCACGCAACAGAGCTTCAGAAGATTGAATTTGAGTTATTTATTGTCTAAACAGAACGGTTCTATAACCCAAACAAAGGTAGTGGCCTAACAACGGATATTTACGGTATTATCAAGGATCTTGAGGAGGTCCATAAAAACACCCATGTTCACCCTCGTTAAAAATTCAGCCTTGGTATTGGTTGCCGTTGTCCGTTAAATTGCCAGAACAGCAATTAATCAGGAACGGCAAGCCTTGCCTGGGAGATATTATCCAGTGTCAAAAAAAGCATTCAATCTGGTTGCACTGGCCATTGAAATCACCGAGTGCAGCATTAGAGCCATGGATAACACCCGAGAAAAAGTGTCGAGCAATAAATGGTCAAGCAGTGACTACACATTAAGAGTCTGGGCTGCTGATATGCTTTATCAGCTTCCGGATGATCGAGAAAAAGCCCTTGAAATCGTCAAGGCTCACGTCCCCGGGGGTGTGGATCCGGACAACAGAAGGAGAGCTGGTCAGTTATGCGGGCGGTATTATCGTCGGCTTAAAAGCACTGGACTTTTACGGCATGGTGAGCGATTTTTGAAGATTATTGGGTGAACGGAAGGCCGGTAAAATTTCTCTTACCGACCCTTATGCTATTGCTCTTGTTTTTTTGTTATCACCGAGCCCGCTTTTAGATCTATTGATGGCAAGTAAAAAGGTTTAAACCCTGCCTTTCTTGTAATATCTGCAATCAGTTCTCTCAAAAATAAAAACAAAAAAGGGACTGACTCAAAGTTGATCTGCTTTTGAATTGCTGCTTTTTTATGTTTTTTAGTGTCAATCGTTTCTGACTTAAATGAAGCATTGGCCATAGCAATAAAGTCAAAAGGAAGAAATTCGCTATTAGACTCTGCAGAAAAGGTAACATCTACAAGATCTTCCTTTTCATTTATAATCATTGATAAAGAATAACTACATAAAATATTTGCATCCTCGCCAGGCTTGACTGACTCTTTTTTAGAAAAGCTACAAGATATTAAGCTTGGACCATCAAGTAAAATGAGGTTTAGTTGTCGCATATTCTTCGCCTATTAAAAAATCAGGAACATATGTTGTGGCTGACTTGAAAGTCATTTGTTTCGTTTCTTTTCTATGTATATGAATGGCTTTTTCTACACCGTCAATCCTAGAACAAACCTCATCTACTAGCTTTAAAGTTGTATTTTTCTCTAAAAGCAAGGATATCATCCAAGTATTTAAGGATACTCCCTCCTGATAAGCTTTTTGGACCAAAGATCGGTGCAGACTTTTTGGCATTCTAAAGCGAACTTGTCCACTATATTCGACTGCCTGCGTAGGCTCAGGTAGCTCATCTCCGGTTGCGATTAAAGATTCCACAAATAGATTTAAAGCAGTTTTAGCTTCGGCCAAGACTTCATCTACCGTTTCGCCAAAAGCTGAAAGTCCAGGAAAGTCTGGACATGTAGCAATAAAGCCTTCATCTTGTTCACTCCATACAAGATTAAATCCATAGCGCATCGTTTTCCCCTACCTTCTATAGTTTATGCTGGGATATAAAATTAAGAAGCTGTTTCACCTGATAAGGCTTTGCTTTCCCCTTAACTTTTTGAAAATTCATTATCCCAGGATGTTTTCTATGCCGATAAATTTTATGTGAACCCTCTTGCCTATCAAAATTAAAGCCAACAAGCTCTGCAAGACTGCATAAATCTGAAAATTTTATATTTGTTTGCGACTGGGTAGACTTCTCAATGAATCGTTCTTTTTTCTCAACATTCCCCATATCAGAAATCCAATGCACACTTAAAGATGGTACCATAGGCGGAACCAACATGCAACACCAATGATTAAAATATATTTAAAAAGGGAAGGTATTCAATTAGCGCAGTAAATCTCCCCACCTCCATCAAGAACACTATACAAATCTCGCTGAAAACTCAAATTTAGTTAAATTTAAATGTAAGTCTTCACCAGGTAAAGTATACCTCAAAGTACACCTGATAAAGAAAAAACACCCAGACGATTAAGTCTAAGTGCTTGATTTCTATGGTGGGCAGTGTCGGGCTTGAACCGACGACCCTTCGCGTGTGAGGCGAATGCTCTCCCGCTGAGCTAACCGCCCTGATGACAAAATTTATAGCAGTATCAAGCTGGAGTGTCAAATTAAAGACAAACAGCCATTGATTTCACCCCTCATAATTCATCTGCATGCTTTTCGCTGGGTCCCAAAGGAACAAAGCTAACCAGCGGTAGCCAAATCCTTATTGTATTTTTTGCCGCCAGAACCTCATCCTTGCAGACTCTGCCAATGAATACAGCACTGGAACGACCACTAAGGTTAACAGGGTCGCAAATGCTAATCCAAAAATGACGGCAACAGCCATTGGTCCCCACCAGTCTGCCGATTCACCACCGATAACCCAGCTGAATGTTTTGAAATCAAAACTTATTCCGATAGCCATCGGGAGAAGACCCAGGATTGTTGTTGTTGCGGTCAACAAAACCGGTCGAAAACGGACGGTTCCAGCACGGATCAAAGCTGCATTTAATTCCATCCCTTCGGCAACCAATTGATTAATATAATCGATCAGAACAATAGCATTATTAACCACAACACCAGCCAGTGAAATAACCCCTATCCCGGTCATGATGATTCCAAACGGAGTCGAAGTTAGCATCAGCCCGAGAAACACTCCAGTCAAAGAGAGAAGCACAGAAGTCATGACAATCAGGGTCTGCAATAACGAGTTAAACTGGGTAATCAATACCAGCATAATTAAAAGGATTGCGCCGATGAAGGCCTTTGATAAAAACGCCGCGGCTTTTTGTTGTTCTTCCTGCTCTCCTGAATAAGTGATCTGGTATCCAGCCGGGAGTTGCAAGGAAGCTAACCGCTCCTGCACTTCCAGAAGAACTTCGTTACTATTACGTCCGAATGTGTCTGCAGAGATAGTCACGACCCTTTTCTGATCGATATGACGGATAGAACCAAAGCCTGCCCCGAGTTCAACTCTTGCAACACTGGATAGCGGAACTGGAGAACCATCTGCAGCGGGGATAAGGAGGTTTTCAATATCGGCTACCGAAGTGCGTCGTTCTGCTGGCATCCGCGCCACAATATCGTATTCATCTTCACCTTCACGATACACACCCAACTTGGTACCACTGATTGCTGCCTTGACCATCTCAGAAATTTCAGCTGTTGAGAGGTGCAGCAGACTTGATTTTTCACGATCAACATCAATTCTTATTTCTGGTTTTGCTTTGGAGAAATCATCCTTCAAATCAACGAGTCCGGGAACATCTTTAATCCTTCGACGCGCGTCGGTGACCAACTGGTCAAGGATTGCGATTTTGTCACCACTGATCTCAATACTCACCGGTGGTCCTGTCGGCGGTCCTTCTTTCTTTTTTTCAACCTTGAATTCGGCTCCAGATATTGGAACCACAGCAGATCGGAGTCTATCGAGCACATTCCGGGAGTCCTCCCCACGATCTTTTCTATCGATAAAATCCAGGGAAATTTTACTTAAATTTGACTGGGCGCTGCCACCACCTCGAGCGTTCCCTGAGACCCCAATCTCAGCGACAACATGGCGAATATCTTTTTCCTTAATGGCAAATGCTTCAACCTGTCGTGACAAATCATTACTGGCAGCAAGATTTGCCCCTTCAGGAGCTTTAATTTCAACAAAAGCCAGATTTGGTTCAATATCAGGCAGCAATTCAACTCCGTGCCCCAACACTGCGTAGGCCGCAGCAATTCCAAATAACAGCAGAAAAGAGGCGACGACAACTAACAACCGCTGTTTCAGAGCATATTCAAGAATAAATCCGTACCACTTGATAATTTTGCTCGGGGGTTTTTCACCCTGAGGACTGTTTTTTGCCAATGACATGAAATGTCCGCACACCGTTGGGTTAATCACCAGGGCAACGAACAAAGATGCCGACAGAGTTATAATCAGCGTCAGGGGTAAAAATTTCATAAATTCACCCATAATTCCCGGCCAGAAGGTCATCGGAAAAAATGCGCAGAGTGTCGTTGCGGTTGAGCTGATCACTGGCCAACCAACTTCGTCGACAGCAATTTTTGCAGCTTCTTTTGCCGAAAACCCCTCCTGCATGTGTCGGTAAATATTTTCGACAATAACAATCGCATTATCGACCAGCATTCCTAACGCCAGGATCAAACTGAACAGAACCACCATATTCAGGGTAATGCCCAATAATTGCAGCACCGCAAAAGAGAGAAGCATGGAAAAAGGAATTGCGATTGCAACAAATAGGGAATTACGGAACCCGAGAAACATAAACAGGACAAGCACAACCAGGATCAGACCGGTAATAATATTATTCTCCAGTTCTGAAACCATCCGCCGGATGTCTTTGGATTGATTAAACGTGACCGAAAGATCGATGCCTGGAGGGATCATTTCATCAGCGGCTTCAAGTAAAGCAAAAACCCGATCTGCCACTTCAATAATATTGGCACCGGTTCGTTTTTTTATCGCCAGCGAAACACTTTGTTTGCCGTTCAAACGTGCATAACTGGTTCGATCTTCAAAAGAGTCGACAATCCGGGCAACATCTTTAAAATAGATGACTTGCCCATCACGCTCTGTCAAAACCAGATTGTCAATTTCATCCGGATCAGAAAATTCACCGGGAATACGCAAGAGGTATTTTCCCTGACCAATATCGATACTTCCGCCAGGAATATTGACATTCTCTTGCCGAATTGCACGCACAATTTCACTCAGTGAGATTCGATAAGCATAAAGACGATCGGGATCAAATTCGACCCGGATCTGACGTTCGCGACCGCCAGTCAATACCACATCAAGAACACCTGATATCTCTTCGATCCGCTCTTCTAATTTTTCTCCCACTGCTTTCAGAACAGTTTCGTCAACATCTCCTGATACTGCCACCATCAGGATCGGGAACTCAGACAGGTTGATTTCCAATACCGATGGATCATTCTCCAGGTCGTTAGGCAGATCACCCTTCGCCTGATCAACTTTATCCCTGACCCATTGCAGGGCATTATCAATATCGACATCAGGGACAAACTCAATGGTGATCATTGAAGAACCTTCAGCACTCACTGAACGTATCTTTTCAACATCCTTTAAACCTTTAAGCTTACGTTCAATCGGGTAAGTAATCAGGCTCTCAATGTCATCCGGTGTCACCCCTTCGTAGGGAGTAACAACCAGAACATAAGGAACGGTAATATCGGGAGTTGATTCACGCGGCAAAACAATATAGCTGTAAGTCCCAACAATCAGAATGATCAACATCAACGCAAAGACAGTACTGCGCCGATCAATGGCTGCATTTGAAATCAGCATTGCCTAGTTTTCTCCCACTGCAACTCTGGCTCCATCAACCAATAGTTGTTGTCCTGCAACAATAAGTGACTGATCTGCTACCAATCCGTGTTTAATAACAACCCGCTGACCAATAGAACTGCCAATAACGACATACGTTTTTCGTGCTTGACCATTTTCGGCAATAAAAACAATTTTTTCACCATCCCGATCCATGACTGCAAACAGAGGTACTGAGATGACCTGTTTTAATTGCTGTCTCACAAACTTTGCGCGCACAATCATCCCTGGACGCAATTTGGTTGAACTATTATCGATTATAATTTTAGTGCGATAAGTTCGAGTCGTGGGGTTGGCTGAAAAAGCGATGTAATCAATAACCCCAATGATGGGAACAGAAGATTGACTGTTGATTAAAGCCGGAATTATCTCAACCGAATCGCCGACTTTAAGGAACGAAACATCTTTTTCCGGAACATCAACGATCACTTTAAGTTTGTCGATTTGAACCAGTCGCAACAAAGGTTTTCCCGGATCGACATACTCACCACGATCGATATAAATACGGTCGACAATGCCGCTAATCGGAGCTCGTGGTAAACTTTTTGCCAACTGCAATTTTGTTGTTTGCAGTAGTGCTTTAGCAGCGGTCAATTGGTTTTTCAGATCGTCAAGTTCCTGTTGACTAACCAGACCATCTGCTTCTAATTGCTGATAACGCGTCAACTTGTGCTCAATAACAGTGGCATTCTGCTGATCTCGCCGCAAATAACTCTTGATTGTTTCCGGATCAATTTCCAAAAAAACCTGGTTGGCGTGGACGAGATCACCCTCATCAACATGGATCAACTTAACGGTACCAGCAATCTCAGCTGCCAAAGCTAGATCCTCCCAAGCCTCAAGGTTTGCAGGTAAAGTAAATGTTTCAGTCAAATCATCAAGGGTGATTCGCTCGATAGAGACCGGGACAACTTTCTCCGGCTTACTGGCTGTCTCGACATCGCCCTCATCATTGGGGCTACAGGAAGACAACAGGGAAAAACTTAACAGTCCAAAAAGCAGCATCCGGACCAATGAATTAAATATTTTCAAGGGTTAACTCCTCGGTATTGTTTGTCAGGATAATATTATGCCGCTCAAAGATACGACCCGCTGCGAAATCCAGTTGGGCAAGGGCTAAATGATATCGAGTGATGGCATTAATCCGTTCTATCTTTGCTTCTATCATTTTTTGTTGAAAGAAAATCATCCGGAAAGTATCAGATAATCCCTCCTGTAAACGTCGTTGCTCTTGTTTTAAAGACTTTTCCGCCAACACTTCAAACCGTTCTGTTATTTCCAGCTGTTCTTTTGTACGAGAGATGTTGACCTGTTGCTGCAATAAATCATTTTTGATCATTGCCTGCAGATCTTTTTGCCGATAGTTATCTTGCTTCAATTGCAGCTTTGCTTGACGGTAGTGAGACTTGGCCGAGCGATTGTCAAGTGGCATAGAAAATTCGAGCCCGACACGCCAATGATAACCATCTGCAGCACTCATACTGCCAATTGAATCTAACCAGTCCCCGGAATAACGACTGGCAACCACAGAGGAGCGCTCATCTCCAGAAAGGCCATTGATACCAGCCTGAAACTTTAAATCAAGCTGTGGCTTAAGTTGATTTTGTAAATAGTTTTGCTGCAAAGAGCTGTTCTGCACAACGTAATCGTTGATTTTCAACTCCAACCGTTTTTGCTGCGCGGATTCGAGCAGCTGATCAAAATCCGGAAGCTCTATGGGTTCAAAAGTCTGATCAAAGTTAACCAGTGGCTCTGCTGAAAATTCAGTCGACAGACGATAATTCAGCTGCCGGTTTAAATCCTCAAACAAAAGATCCCGATCCTGGATAGCCTGTGATAAAGCCAGCTGACGAGCCGCCAGCGCTGTTTCTGCCTCCTGGATCTCAGAAACTGGAATAACTCCGATCTTAAAACGTTTTTGATTCGCAACGAAAAGCTCAGCAGCGAGATCCAGAGCTTGTTGCCGTAAATGGATAATTTTTGTCTTTGCAGCAAGCTGTCTCGCCACGGCTTCCAATTGTAAAATTAAATTTTGAGCTTGCAACAGATAACCTAAAGATACCTGCCGCTGTTGATTGCGAGAAATTGCCAATCGGGTGGTATTAACTGAAGTCCCCAAGTCGCGTAAGAGCGGCTGGCTCAAATCGAGAGACAGAGCAGTACGATAACGTGGATCAAGGTCATCGCTTAAATCATTATCGGAAACCCATTCAGAATCTAATGACAGGGAGGTTGTTAGACCGGTTTTAAACCTTTTACGGATTCCGACTTCTCCTGAAAGCTGATCAGAATCACTCTGCGAAGCAGAACTGAAACTCGATTCATAGGGTATCGAGGAACGCCAGTATCCGGTCGTCGCAAAAAGGGTATTATCAAAAGCTGAATCCTCAATATTTATGCTTTCTGCAGCCTTGGCGGTATCTATTAGATCTATCTGCAACCCGAGATTGCTTTCCAGACCAAGTGCAATCAGAGCACGAATACTTTGCGGACTTTGTTCCACCGCTGCAGACAATGTTGCATGACTACAAAACAAAAATATGAAAGCCGTTATAAGGATATTCTTCACTTTTTAAGCCCCCCTATTGCCTGGCTGAACAATGTCCGCATCGCATTCTCAGCGTCCGGTATTGAGTCGAGATAGCCTGTATACCAGCCAGCCAGGAGTCCCAGATAAAGAGAGAAAAAATGGACGGAAAGGGTAAACAACTCATGTTTTTTAGAAATTTCCCCTTTGTTTTGAGCGGTTCTGAAAAAACCTTCTAGTATGTCAAAATAACGCTGGTCATGAACCTTAGCTTTTTGATTAACCTCAGAGGGGAAAACCATTTCTCGCAACATTTGCCTGCCAAATTCATGATTTTTGGTTACAAATTTGAATTTGATCATAAAAAAATCAACTAATAGATCAAGAATTGACGACTCAGAACTGTCAGACCCTTGCAATTTTGTAAATGCATGCTCAAGTTCTTCATCACAATAGTTGATAAAAATATCATCTTTATTGGCAAAATAGCCGTAAACAGTTGTTTTCCCGATACCTGCTTCGTTTGCAATATCCTCAATGCTGGTTTTTTCAAAACTTTTTTCTGTAAACAGTTTAACCGCAGCAGCCTGAATCGCCTGCCTGGTTTCCAGTTTTTTTTGTTCCCTGATCCCTGCCATATTCTTCTCCTCAAAAAATCGAACCTGTTCGAGTTTAGCTGATTTTCCTCACTTGTCAACAAATCTCGAACCTGTTCGACATTTTAATTGTGCCATTACGCAAACATAAGCATTGCACTGCAAAGGCAGATAGAATACCTTACATGTAATAAATTGCAGGAGAGATGATGGAAAATAAACCAGATCGACCCAAAGCCGATTCAAGAAAAAACTTGCGCTCACCGTTAATTATTCAAAAAGTTCACATCAACGGCGAGCGTCCAGCTTTTTTTGGTTATAGTAAAAATATCAGTAAAAGTGGGATGTTTATTGCGACGACCAACCCGATTCAAGCTGGAGAACAGATTGATTTAGAATTTCCATTACCCGTACCATTAAGAGGAACTGCCCGCTGCCGCTGCGAAGTTGTATGGAAGCGACCACGGGGAACTCACCTTCCCTTTGAGCCGGGGATGGGAATGAAATTTATAGATATGCCGGTAGAGATAAGTGCGCAACT
>JASFYS010000045.1:0-9000 GCA_045047095.1 Desulfuromusa sp.
CTTTTAATATTAAAAGCCCAACCAGTCGCTCATGAATGCGTCTAGTTGGGCTTTTATAAAAGTTGATAATTTAACTCAAAAATGGGTGGATTATTTCAGCTTGAAACTAATAGGTGTGCTGAAAAAATTCTTTGAATAATCAAATTTACCATTACTTCATCGGTCGACGAATATGGATTTCCCTTGCCAAAGTATCATCTACTGCAAACTGCGAATTTCCAACTTTGAAAATATAACTGGGAAATTTCTGTACTAGAGTCACTTGACTCCCCGGCAAAACCCCCATGCTCATCAACTTTTGCATTTTTTTGTCATCGCTCGCTGCCAGATAGGCAATCTCTCCAGATTCCCCAGACTTCAGTTCAGTAAGAGCAACAATCCCCGGTTCACCTTGTTGCCGCGCCTCAATGCAACAATCACCCGGAGGGATCGGATTGCCGTGTGGACAGGTAGTTGGATGATTCAGCAAAGTACAAAGCTTGGTATCAACACCCTGCCGCAATAGATGTTCAAATTCACAGGCTTGTTCGTTTCCCTCATCCCCCGCGATTCCAAGGATATCCATGGTAAAGCGCTCAGCCAAACGGTGTCTGCGCACGGACATCTGCGCTTCGGGACGCCCCTCTTTACGAAGGTAAACCCGGTCACCACGAATTTCAACATAAGCCCGCTGTACCAGTTCTAACAGTTGCGCAGAATCAGACTTAACCTTTAAAGATGTCAGCAAACAACCAATATTATCTCTCTCAACAGTCATCACCCAGAGGGATTCCAGAATTTCTTCTGCTTCTTCAGACAGTCTTTCCATCATGAGCTATCCTTTTCTTTCTTTTTTAAAAAGCGACTTAACAACTTGCTCGGTGCCGGGTTAGCGTAACCACAATAGAGACAATGAATCTTATGACAACCCCCTAAACAGGCACCGCAACTTTTACCACCAGCAGGGGCTCCAACCAGCTCTTCTATTTCTTTATGACAAAAACCACAGATCACGCTAGCCATCCTGTGGCGAGCAGAAATTTATTGAGAACCCAGCCGGAAGAAAAGGCCAGTGCCGTGACAAAAACAAAAATAATGAGGGCAACCTTGATGCCACGCTCTTTTATCATCACCAAAAACTGAGCGACACAAGGGACAAACAGGGTCAAAGTTACTGCTGATACAGTTAATTGGGCCACGCTCAACACTCCAGCAGTCTGCAGGTCATAGAGACCAGCGGCACCAAAATCACGACGGAAAAACCCAAACACAAATGCCGTGGTCACTTCAACCGGTAAGCCAATTGCGGTGACAACAGGACTAAAAGCATTAATCACTTTTTCTAGTGTTCCCGTCATTTTACCCGCCCAAAGAACCAGCGACGCAATCAAAAACAGGGGGAGAATTTCGACAAAATAACTTTGCATCCGAGTCAAAGTTTTCACCAGAACATTATGCAATTGCGGAGATCTGAGTGGGGGAATCTCCATATAAAAAATCGGGCTTTCTCCCGGCAATACCTTTGATGCCAAAAAACCAACCAAGAGAAAAATCAACAACAAAAAAATTGTCCATACAGCCAGAGCGTTGGGTTCCGCTGACAATAGTCCCAAGATCACACCCAGTTGTGCACTACAGGGGATAGCCAGCGCCAACAACATCGTTGCAATAATTCGTTCACGTTTTGTCTCAAGAGTTCGAGTCACAAGTGTCGCCATGGTGTCACAACCGAATCCGAGGACAATGGGGATAACAGCTCGACCAGACAGGCCAATTTTTTTAAACAGTCGATCAACCAACAGAGCAAGACGTGGGAAATAACCGGTATCTTCCAAGAGCGAAAAGACCAGGAAAAAAGTCCCTACAATCGGTAACACCAAAGCCACTGCATAGCGAACCCCCAGAGTCCAAAGCCCATACTCACCAGCAATCAATTCAAACAACCAGTGTGCAGTCAAATATTTTTCCGCAAAGTTAATCACCGGCGGGTTGATGTAGTTTTCGAACAAGTTCCCCTCAAGAAAATCTACCAAAGTTCCCGCACCGAAGCGCCCAACAAACCAATAGAGGCCAAAATAAACAACCAAAAGTAAAATAGGTGCCCCACTAAGTGGATTCATCATCCAGCGGGAAAGTTTTTCAGAAAACGGTTCAGCCTCATTGAGAGTTTGAGTCACAACTCCATCGAGCATCTGTTTACAAATTTTGCGTCTCTCCAGGCTGATCTGTAGATGTAAATCGGCTCTGCGACGGAAAGAAATCTCGCGAATGACTTCAAGCAAATGCTCATAACCATTATTGGCTTCTTTTTCCGCAACCAACGTCTGGATATCATCATCTTTCTGCATCAGCAGAATGCTGGTCGCGCGATGGCTGAGTCGATAATCACCGCGGATCAGTTTAACTATCTGGGCAATATCCTGTTCCAGATCCGGAGCATAGGCAAAGGGGTGATACGGAACCATTGTATATCCAGCAATTGCCTGACGTAATTCATCGAGGCCAATTTTCCGTTTCATCACTGCACCGATTACCGGAATCCCAAGGTTTCTCTGCAACAAGTCAAGATCCAGCTGCATCCCCAGGCGCTTCGCTTCATCGATGATATTGACAACCAGAATGACCGGCAGACCCGCTTCAATCAGCTGTAGAGTCATCGGTAACATCCGCTCAATATTGCGGGCATCTATCACATGAACTACGGCATGTGGATCCTCCGTGAGAAGAATCTGCCGTGCAACCCGCTCTTCTTCAGTGATTGGCATCATCGAATACATACCGGGGGTATCCAGTATTTCATAGCGTTGATCGGTTATCATACAATAGCCACGGGAAACCTCTACGGAGGTGCCCGGGTAATTTGACACTGTCGTATAAGTGCTGGTAAGAGCATTAAAGACAACACTCTTTCCGACATTTGGATTCCCGACAAGAACAACTTTTGGAGATAACTTTTTCTGGTCTGCCATAAAACAATAAACCTTCTAACAATCGATATTTATTAAATTTGCTGAGCACATTTAGAACAAAGGCCATAGAGTTCATGGCGATGGCTTTCAATTTTGAAATTATACTGGTCAGCAACCTGCTGCTGGAGTTTTTCTATGCGTGGCTCTGTAAATTCAATAATCAAGCCACAGTTTGTACAGACCAGGTGATCATGGTGCTGATCGACATTCAAAGGCTCAAAGCGTATTTGTCCATCACCGAAATTGACCTCAATGGCAATCCCGCATTCAGTAAATAACTTCAGAGTGCGATGCACTGTTGCGTAACCAATTTTTGGATGTTCTTTGCGTAATTTCAAATAGAGTTCTTCAGTAGAATAGTGGGCTTTAGAACCCAGAAACATCTCCAGAATAGTGATTCTCTGACTGGTATTTTTCAGCCCTTGGCTGCGCACATATTCATTGAATACAGTAATTTGATCCATCCTTGCAACCTCCACACGGGATATTGAAAATGACATCCAGAAGCTAAAGGAAGGGGTGAGAAAGATCAAGGAGAAACTGGGAGAAACTGCGGATACAGGCAGTCTTTCTTACAAAAGTATCAACCCAGAGATGGTGGGAAAATTTGGTAGAGAAATCCGGCAATGCGGCTGAACATGTCAAAAAACAGCAGAACACCCGCAATCATCAGCAAGACCCCGGTCACAACTTCGACAATACGGATATGTTTTTTGAAGCGGTCGAAGAATCCGAGAAATGAATGGAATAACAGCCCAGAAATGAAAAATGGCAAACCAAGGCCAGCGGAATAGCTGGTTAACAAGAGCATCCCTTTGCCAATACCACCGGAACTACCGGCAGCAATTGCCAGAATGGCTCCAAGAATCGGACCGATACAGGGAGTCCAGCCTGCTGCAAACGCGATGCCCACGAGAAAAGTGCCAATAAATCCGGTGGGTTTATTACGTATTTGAACCCGCTTTTCGCCCAACAATATGCCAAAGTGGAACAATCCGCTCAGGTGGATTCCAAACAGAAAAATCATCACCCCGCCAAACTTCTGGATAATCCCCAAACCATCGTGTAAATAAGTTTGAAATGAAGCTGAAGCAAAACCGGCGAGACCACCGAGGGTGATAAATACCGTAGAGAATCCGGCAATAAATACCAGCGAGTGAAACACGACCGTCCAACGAACTTGGGAGCTGGTATCAGCGTCTTTCAACTCCGCAAAGGAAAGTCCTGAGATATAGGTCAAATAGGATGGAATTAACGGTAGGACGCAAGGGGAAAAATAGGAAAGGAGCCCCGCTGAAAATGCAATCCAGATTGTGACGTCAGTACCAATCTCCATACGAATCCCTGTTGACTGCTAACCGTTTAGAAGAAAATTAATAACTTTGAAAGTCGATCCAGATAGCCAGTTACGCCCACCTATAATTTTTTCTACCACAACTCCATTGCGGTCAATAATAAAGCTTTCCGGGAAACGAAAAACGCCATAAGCATTCTGAGCAACATTCTCACTATCAAGCAGAATCGGGAAACTGTAAGGCGTTTTTTGCAGAAATTGGCTCACAACTTTCTTGCCGTTTTCCTCAACATTAACTGCCAGTATGACCAAACCTTTACTTTCAAGGTCACGGTACAGCCGCTCCATAGAAGGCATCTCTTCCCGACAGGGAGGACACCAGGTTGCCCAGAAATTAAGAATAACAACTTTCCCCCGAAACTGGGATAACGTGACTTTCTGTCCCTGCATATCGGTCAAAGTGAAATCCGGGGCTGTATTTCCTACCAGCCCTCCTTTGGAAACCGGCTGCTCTGAGCTCGAATTATCGCAACCGCTCAATAAGAAGACTGTAAGTAAAGATACAATTCCAACAATAAATATTCTAAGGGGTTTCATTTTCTATTCCTTTAAGGGAGCTCAATCAGGTAACCGACATTATCTCTAACCACTGTAAAGGTCAGTGGACGACGACCCAGACGATACTCAATTGCATGCTTATAATCTGACATCGTTTCAACTTTGATATCATCAACTTTTACAATTCGATCACCACGCTGGATTCCTACCCGCGCAGCAGCTGAATCCTCCAGAACCTTATCTATCAGCAAACCATCCTTCGCTTGGCGTAAACCAAAGCCAAAAACCCGGCGAGTATAGGCTAACTCATATCCGGCAGGCAATGGCATTAACACAACTGTTTTGGTTAACTGTTGCAACCCACGCAACAAAGATAAGTTAAGGCTGTCGCCTGGCGTATAGGTCTGCAATAAAGAATGAAACTCTGCTGGTGAAGAGACCGGGATCCCAGCAATTTTCAGCACAACATCAGCTTCCAGGAGCCCAGCCTTTTGAGCCGGCGACTGCGGCTGAATCTCCTCAATCAACACACCACCTTCACCGTAGGAACGGACAAATGAAGGACTGACAGTGCCAACGAGAATGCCTAAAAATCCACGCCGCACCCGACCATGATTGATCAGATCACCCAGCACTCGTTTAGCGGTATCAATTGGAATAGAAAACCCAATCCCCTGAGCCTGACGGGCAATAGCAGTGTTGATGCCGATCAGCTCACCATTGATATTGATCAGAGGACCCCCAGAATTGCCCGGATTAATCAGGGCATCAGATTGAATAAATACCGAAGAATACTGCTGATCAATCTGGATGCGGCGTTTTAGAGAACTGATAATCCCGGTTGTGATTGAATGCCCCAACCCAAGAGGATTGCCAATGGCAATTATTGTTTCACCCAGCAGCAAATCATCGGAGCGGGCTGGTGGTAAAAAAGGGTATTTTCCGGCTTTAATTATTTTCAAAATTGCCAGATCGATCCGATTGTCTTTGCCGATTAATTCCGCTTCAAGTTCAGGTTGATTATCTGACAGGGCGATATAAATTTTAGAAGCCTTATCGACCACATGGGCATTGGTCAGGATATGACCAGCGGCATCGATAATAACCCCTGATCCAAGAGATTGGGTTTTATAACTGCGTGGCGGCAACATGTCCTGAAAGAACTGATCAAAGATCGAATCCCCAAAACCAAAAAAAGGACGACTACGGCGTTGCACCAGTTTTTCAGTGCGAATGTTAACAACGGCACCACGTGCCTTGGCAACTGCATCAACAATCGGTGTCCGACGCTCGGCGGCAAAACTGCCCTGACAAAAAATAGCTGCTATGATCAATGAAAAAAAGAGTCGCCGAAAAAACATAGGTGTCACGCCTTGTTTTATGAATGAATATTGTATTTTTCTAAGCGATAGAGCAATGTATGCCGAGGAATCTGGAGAAACACCGCGGCTTTGCTTTTGTTGCCATTGCAACGTTTAAGCGCTTCCTGAACCGCCTCCTGTTCAAGAGCCTCCAGAGAATAGCCCTCCGCTGGGAGATTAAGCACCCCGACAATGTGCGTTGCTGGTCGACCGATTCGTTCTGGCAAATCGACAAGTTCCAGAGTATCTGAGCTTCTCAGAATCAGCATCTGTTCCACAACATTTTCCAACTCACGGACATTCCCCGGCCAGCTATAATTCTGCAAAACAGTTAAAATCTGCTCGGAGAACCGAACCTCAGCACCAGCCTGCTGCTTACGTAAAAAGAATTGCAGCAACAAAGGGATATCCTCTTTTCTCTCACGCAGTGGCGCTATTTCCAATGGCACAACCGCAAGTCGATAATACAGATCTTCCCGAAACGTTCCAGCCTGCATGGCTTCTTCCAAATTTCGATTGGTCGCCGCTATAACCCGGACATCCACCTGCTCAGTCACACCGCCTACCGGTTCAATCTGCTGTTCTTGCAGCGAACGCAATAATTTTGGCTGCAGATCAAGGGGCAGCTCACCTATCTCATCAAGAAATAAAGTTCCGCCATCGGCAAGCGAAAATTTCCCCTTACGATCTTTGATTGCACCAGTGAAGGAACCTTTAAGATGACCAAATAGTTCACTTTCAAGTAAGTCTTTCGGGATCGCGGCACAGTTCACGGCAATAAACGGCTCTTTACTGCGCTCTGAAGCCTGATGCAGGGCTTTGGCAATCACCTCTTTCCCGGTACCACTTTCACCACTGATTAATACAAAAGCCTGGCTGGAAGCAACTTTTTCTACCCGCTGCAATAATTGTTTCATCGCTTTCGATTCGCCGATAATTTGCTCTCTATCAAAATGACCGGAAAGAGCCTCTTTTAACTGTGAGTTTTCCTTCCGCAAGTTGCGGTATTCAAAAGCTTTGGCAACAGTCAGACTCAGTTGGTCACGACTGAAAGGCTTAGCTAAATAATCGTAAGCACCGACTTTCATTGCATCGACTGCCTGCGCAACGGTACTGAATGCAGTCACAATGATGACCAGGGTCTGGGGTTCAAGGTTCAATACCGCCTCGAGAACATCATAACCACTCATCCCCGGCATCTGCACATCGGTTATCACCAGTGCCGGACGGTAACGTTTAAACAATGCCAGCCCTTCGGCTCCATCGCTTGCGGTCAAAACATGATACCCTGCTTCCTGCAGATTAAATTCTGTCACTCTGCGGAGGGAAGCATCATCGTCAATCAATAATATCTGTTGCGCCACTTTGATCTCCGTTCGGACAAGGATAATCTGCCGCCTTCAATGTCATCGTAAACACAGCACCACCCTCAGGTGAATTAGCCACACTGATTTCCCCACAATGATTTTTTAAAATTCGGTAAGTAATTGCCAGTCCCAGTCCGGTTCCTTTTGATTTTGTGGTGAAAAATGGATTAAAAATACGATCCAAATCAGCAGCAGGAATTCCAGGACCATTATCTCTGAAAATCAAAATAATTTGATTATTCTCGCCAACTTCCGATTCAATCCACAGCTCCCCCCCAGATGTCATTGCCTGCAACGCATTGAGAATCAGGTTGAGAAATACCTGTTTAAATTGAGCCGCAACCCCCACCGCCGCCGGAAGAGGGTTCTCCTGCCAGTGGATTTGAATATTCCCTTTTGTCACCTGTTGGCGGCACAGTTGCAAAACCTCATGAAGAATTTCATCAGGTTTGAAATCATGCTGTTCATTTGTTGTCGGTTGGGCAAAGTTTAAAAAATCTTCAACAACCCGATTGAGACGATCGACTTCTTTTATCAGAATCTCACTGAATTCAGTATATTGATTATTATCGGGTAAAGCATCACGCAGAATCTCTGCGGTACCACGAATTGACCCTAAGGGATTGCGGATCTCATGTGCCATTCCAGCTGACAATTCCCCCAGCGCCGTCAATCGATCAGCTTGCCGGAGCTGATCTTCAATTTCGACAATCAGATTGGCTTGTTCCCTAAGTTTGGTAAAACTCTCTGAAAGTTGCTGCATGTTTTTTTCAGCACGTAAACTTTGAAAATTAATCCGCGAGGATAAAAAACCGGTTAAAAATCCGGTGAGATTGAACAACACCAGCTCCAGATAATGCTCTAAAGGAATAACTTCAGTTTGCCCCCACTTAAAAAAAACATGCGGAGCAAAAAGAACTGAGACTAACAAAGCCGTCGCAATCCCACCCCGTAAACAAAACCAGAGCCCTCCAAGGACAATCGGCAAATAATAGAGTCGACAATAAAAACCATAATAAGGTGAACGCTCAATACCGGTTAGATAATGAAAAAGAGCCAGGATAAAGACCAGCAACAAAATAACTGTGATCTTCAACCAATTTTGGTTCGTTTTTCCCATCGATATTTAACCCCTTAGAAAGAATCCCCGCTCATTCATGACAATAATGGTCAATAATCTACATGTCAATGTTGAATAGTCTACATAAACATAATAGGAATGTCGAGTATAACTGGCAACTATCTGTTTTTATTGAATTATAAAAGTTGGCACAATGATTGATATATAGATTGTCAAGATTCACAAACATACAAACTTAAAACCTAACCTTACAAAAGGAGCACATCATGAAAAAGCAAACCACAACAATCGCAATCGCCAGCATCTTCGCAGTCACCTCAATCTTTGCAGCCGCCGCAGTAACCATCAGTGACCAAGAACTTGGAATCGGTGAATACCATGAGCAGGCCTC
>JASFYS010000046.1:0-60211 GCA_045047095.1 Desulfuromusa sp.
GGATCAGCCTTAAACAATAGCTCAGCAGACAGTAAATCGTTTTTTGCTTTAACCAACCATTGATTTGTTTCATGATTTTTTGGATCAACCATACAAAACCTCCCCCTCTTCCAAAACTTTTTTTACCAGAGAGGTTATTACATTTTTTTTCTGCTCAACATCTGTACTCGTCTGCATCACAATATCAACTGGAACCTTCAAGCCTCTTAACGCTTTATATACCTCACGCACACGTCGATAAGCAGGGAGATCTGAAGGCGGAACGATCACAAAAAGATCTAAATCACTATCTGCTGTCGGTTGACCCCAAGCATGGGAACCAAAAAGTATAATTTTTTCAGGATGGACCGTTTCGACAACCCGTTTCGTTATTTCATCCAAAAGAATAGCATTAACTTCTCTCATCCGAGGTTCTCTCAATAAAAACGGGAGGGGAAATTCCCCTCCCGACATTGTAGCTGCGAAAGCGACTAAAAAACAGTAAATAGTTACTGTTTTTTCTTTCCTACAGTTAATTGATCACCCAGTTTTTCCAACAATTTCTCACCAATACCATTGATTTCAACGATTTGATCCACACTGGTAAATTTATGCTTATTGCGATATTCAACAATTTTTTGTGCTTTTGCCTCACCAATACCCTTTTAATTCAACCAGTTGCTCTATGGTTGCAGTATTAAGATTGATTTATCCTGTGCAAATACAGGTTGGCCAACAAAGCACAAAGCCAATACCAGCAAACAGGCAACAAGTAAATTTCTTACTCTTTCCACGATAATCCCCCAATAGATGAAGTGTTCATAGTAAATCTGAACAACTCGGTGAAATGCTTTACAAAGAATGGCCCCCTTCGCGCATGTTCAGAATGAACACCTTGAAAGAATAACATCATGTAGATAGTTTGAATAGAGGAAAATTAACAGAGGAAAATTAACTATTCTCAAGAAACCCCTGAAAAGCACTTTTTAACCCATCTTCTAGGCCAATTGATGCTTGCCACCCGAAGCTATTGAGTTTCGACACATCCAATAGCTTACGCGGAGTTCCATCGGGTTTGGACGTATCAAAGGTCAGCTTCCCCCTAAAATCTGTGACCCGAGCTATGGTCTCTGCTAACTCACGTATACTACAATCCATCCCGGTACCAACATTAATATGCGACAACATCGGTTGCGTCTGATCCAGATAAACTTTTTTTTGGAGATTCATCACATAAACACTGGCCGAGGCCATATCATCAACATGGAGAAATTCCCGTTTGGGGGTACCGCTTCCCCAGATGACAACTTCATTCAGGCCTTGTCGAACAGCTTCGTGAAAACGCTGGAGTAGCGCAGGAACAACATGGCTATTTTCCGAATGATAATTGTCGCCCGGTCCATACAGGTTAGTCGGCATGACGCTGCGATAATCACGTCCATATTGACGGTTAAAACTTTCACAAAGTTTGATCCCGGAAATCTTGGCAATAGCATAGGGTTCATTGGTTGGTTCGAGAACACCTGTCAACAAAGCCTCCTCGCTCATCGGCTGTTCGGCATATTTGGGATAAATACAAGACGAACCTAGGAACAACAGTTTTTGCACATTATTCATGTGTGCAGCATGAATTACATTAGCTTCAATCAACAGGTTTTCATAGATGAATTCTGCTGGATAAGTATTGTTCGCGTGGATTCCACCAACTTTGGCGGCGGCAAGATAAACCTGATCAATTCGATTATTATGAAAAAACCGATTGACCTGATGTTGATCCATGAGGTCAAGCTCGTTGCGTTCCGCCAGCAGGAGATCATGATACCCCAACGCGGTCAGTTGGCGAACAATGGCCGACCCAACCATCCCCCGATGTCCTGCGACATATATTTTTTGTGTGCCAGATTTCATTTAATTTTCCACAGCTACTGGAATTTCGTAGCCATGCTCTTTCAAAAAAGCATGGCGTTGTGCAATTTTAAGATCTTCAACAACCATTTCGGTACACATTTGCTGGGCGGAAATTTCTGCCAACCAACCAAGCTTTTGCTGTGCCTTAGTTGGATCACCCAACAGCGTCTCTACCTCGGCTGGGCGGAAATAACGAGGATCGACGCGAACAATCGTATCGCCCAGATTTAAAGCAGGGGCTTTATCACCAATAATAGCCTCAACAACCCCCTGCTCTTCTAATCCGCTTCCAACAAATTTCACAGTAATCCCCAGTGCTGCTGCTGACCAGCGGATGAAATCACGAACTGAAAATTGCTCCCCCGTAGCAATCACATAATCATCCGGGCTTTCTTGCTGCAGCATCAGCCATTGCATCCTGACATAATCCCTGGCATGCCCCCAGTCGCGTAACGCATCCATATTGCCCATGTACAAACATTTTTCCAGACCCTGAGCAATATGGGAGAGCCCGCGGGTAATTTTACGGGTGACAAAAGTTTCACCACGGCGAGGTGATTCATGATTAAATAATATCCCATTGCAAGCGTACATACCATAGGCTTCCCGATAGTTGACTGTGATCCAATAGGCATAAAGTTTTGCCACCGCATAGGGAGAACGTGGATAGAACGGCGTCGTCTCTTTTTGTGGTGTTTCTTGCACCAATCCGTACAGCTCAGAGGTTGAGGCCTGATAAAAACGGGTCTTTTTCTCTAGACCAAGCAACCGTATCGCTTCCAGTAAACGCAAAGTTCCCATGGCATCAACATCGGCAGTATATTCTGGCGCCTCAAAACTCACCGCAACATGAGATTGCGCTCCCAGATTGTAGACCTCGTCCGGCTGAACCTCCTGTAGAATTCGGGTCAGATTAGAAGAATCCGTCAAGTCACCGTAATGGAGAACAAAGTTCTGATTTTCAACATGCGGGTCCTGGTAGATATGATCGACACGCTGGGTGTTAAAAGAGGATGCGCGGCGCTTGATCCCGTGAACTTCATAACCTTTATCCAAAAGCAATTCGGCAAGGTACGACCCATCCTGACCAGTCACCCCAGTAATAAGAGCTTTTTTAGCCATATTAAGAACTCTTTCCCATGGACTTAAAGCCCATATACAAATAAAAAAACATGACCTGGAGAAATCTATTTCACAAAAATACTTCGCAGCCGAACGCGACTTTTTTCAATAACATCTCTTACAGCAACCGCCGGATGGCTCTTTCTCAGCTGCCTGCGAGAAGCAACAACAGCACCGGAAGGCGAACTGTTCTGCACACCGTGTCTTGTCTCAATTTCACGGGACAGTACCGCAAAGAGATTGTACTTTTCCAACACCAGTCTTCGAGCCTCAATAATATACGGCAAACGGCGCTGATATTCATTATCTCTGATCGATCGTTGAATTATTTCATGAGCCCTGTCCAGATCATAGATATCGATCGGAATAAAGCTCTCTTCGGGGAAATAGTCAGCGGCGTTGGGGCAACCAAAATAAAAAGGCAGGTTCAACCCAAGAAAAGGATCCGCCAGCTTTTCCGTCCAATGATGTTCGCCGATATAATTTTCTATGGCAATATGATATCGGTACGCATCCAACGCTTCAGCTTTATCTGCCATATCTCTGACGCCATGGCCAAAAATATCCAGCTCAGGAAGCTTTTGTTTAAGATCCTGGGTAAACTGGTAGCGTTTATTATGCAGTGTATGCCTCTGTTTTTTATTAGAACACACGGTAGAGATATCTTTAGTCTTTCCTACGGGAGCAGTCGACAGAATATCATCATAAGTGCGTAACCGTTCCGTCCCCCAACCATAAAACCACTGCAAGGCCGGCTGGGAAAAAATCCTATCACCATGGGGCAGAGCCCATTCAGGCTGACTGGTCAGGACGCAACCAAACTGTCTGGTAAAATCATTGCCATAGGACTTGATAGATGGAGGTTCTGTTGTGACCAGAAGAGTATTCTGTTGCGGACAAGACAAGATTTCTTCCACATGAGGAACAGGTAAATCATTATAAACGACAAACCAATCGTAGTCCCGGGATGAAGGGTCAAAAATAAACTCACAGTTGCCCCAAACCGACACACCAGCAGGAAACTGACGCAACCAGAGTGGCACATTGAGGGTACAGAATTTAACCTTTATTTTTTTATAACTTCGATCCATTTTATCAGTTTTTAATTCCAATTAAGTAAAAACACAGTAGACGATATTGGTTCTTTATTTCCAATAGTCTTCAATCCATGGAGTCGGCTTGACAGCCTTATACAAACGCTTCCAGAAAGGTATTTTTTTGACAGTTGACCAGACACCCTGTACTGCTTCATGAGGATTCGGCGAACCATGGAAAATCAGTATTTTTGCACCAGCAGGGATCTTCGCAGTAAAGAAATGGCGCAAAACCCCTTTAGGCAAACAATGGAAACGAAAACTCCGGCACCAACTCTCAGGCCAGAAGTTTAATTTTCCAAATTTCTTTATGATCTGAGAAGAAAGAAACTCCTGACTGGCAGTGAAATGCTCCTTAACAACCTCTTGTGGATGTTGCTCAAAATACTCTTTAACAAACCCAAGGTGACCGACAACCCACGAGTAACATGAAGCCTGTCCGACATGATCGCCCTTCGTATTCCAATCATTAATGATGACAAACTCATCGCCCTGCGGGTAGGTAAAGAAGCAATCAATATTGTCAACTATGACCGTATCCAAATCAAAATAAAGCACTCTTTGTCCGGTCAGCCCACCTAGATCATCGGCACAAAGACCAGCTTCTTTGCGATAAGCATACTTATTATCCTCAGGTGCCACATTCATCACCGGAAGCGGCCTTGAAATAATTCCATCTTTCAAGCCATCAGCACTGTCTGTAAAGCAATAAAATCTGAAAGGGACAGTTGAATTGCGCTCAACCATATTATACAGGCGATTAACATAATAAGGGGGATAACTGCCCCCCCATTTAATGCAGATAACGTTATAATATTTTAGCTTATCAGTACGAGTGTTGAGTTCCATAGCGACCTCTAAGACCCAAACAGGTGCAAAACCAAGAAATGGGTGCCACAACTTACCAAACTTTCACTATTGCTGAGCGGAAGAGCGTTCACACGAAGTGGAAACTGCAGGTACTCTAGCAATACATATCGCAAAAAACAGATAAAAAAAGATCAATGTCATATTAGGTTTCGCCCAGACTGATAAAAAAGACTGTCCATCTACCAAAAAAGCAACCAGTACTGAAACCAAAAGGGCCTTTTGGTGTGGGTCAGGATTCAACAAATAAAGCAGTCTAATTCTATAACTCAGAAACAATATGAAGCCAATAAAAACACTCAGGCCAAAGAATCCCATTGAAACAAAAGCTTCAAGAAAAATGTTATGTGGGCTACCGTAGGCGATGACTTTTTTTTCTCTTAGAAATTTAGCACCGTCCACCCCCAACCCCCAATAAGGACTATGGTCAAGGACATATTTAATGTATTTACTGCCACCATCAATCCGTTTAGATGTATGAATTTTTGAAAAGGCTATAGGATCTCCTGAGCTTATATAAGTAACAGCAACAAGAGCAGCAAGGGAAAGGATAACAATGATAAGACCAACACCAAGGCTCCTCTTCCCGGCAGTTGCAATAGACAAATAAACAACTCCAGATACCGCTGTTGTTATGATGGCCGTCCTCCCATGTGAGGCCAGTGTCGCAATAAGAAAAAGTAAAACTAAAATCGCATTTAATCGGGATTTATTATTAAAATAAAAATAGAGTAAAAAGCAAAATCCAAGAGCCAGAAAATTTTGAGCTGAATGGTACATCGAATGATTAAATTTAATGACTTTAAAATGAGCAGTGGACTGTATTAAATTAATATCAGTCACATAACTTAAAATAATGATAATTGACAATATTGAAGTAGAATAGAAAAAATACTTCAATGCATATTCCTTATTTTTTTTTGAATTTTCTGAGTTAAAAAATAAATATTCACAAAAATAACAAGACATAAGAGTCATCAACGCAACAACAATGTTTTTAGGAATATCATTAAGAAAACTGAAATCAGTCGGAATAATATTTATTATTAAAGTTAATAAAAAATAGATAAAAACTGAAATAATGAAAGGTGAATATTTTCTTGTTAAAAAACTTTTTCGAGCACAAAAAATCAGAAAAAGAAAAGTAATGAGAGCAAAATGAATATAAAATAGCCCTCGGCCCAGATGCAGAAAAAAAAGCATCATTGCAAATAAAGATGAGATATAAAGTTCCTGCTTAAAAGAATCAGATTCTATAGGGCTAACCAGCATAAATATTTCAATCTATAAGTAATTTTTTGGCTCATGGTGAATTCTAGTTCAAAGTGCACTATCAGTGGGGGTGGTTTGAAAAAATAATGGCATCAATTATTCTATTCGTTGATTATTCTTTTTTAATTAACAGGGTAATGCGATCACAAATATATTCAATAACACTATCCTCCATTTGCGGCCATATTGGCAAAGAAAGAACCAACTTTGCAACGGATTCAGTCACAGGAAGATGATAAGAATCAGACTGATAAATTGGCAGTTTGTGAACCGGAACCGGGTAATAAATCATGCTTCCAATTCCTTCTGCAGCCAGATTTCTCTGCAACTCATCTCGGTCAGTACTATTAACCTGAATCGTGTACTGGTGAAAAACGTGTCCCTCACATCCTTCTGGAGTGATAATTCCAGGAAGACCATCAAGTAGTTCATTATAGCGACTTGCCACTCTCCGCCGACCTTCTGACCAGGCATCAATATGGGGCAATTTGACTCTCAATATAGCAGCCTGAAGAGAATCCAGACGTGAATTATAGCCAATAACTTCATTGTAATATTTCTTCTTTGCTCCATGGACTCGAAGCATTCTTGCTGAATCGGCCAAAGTATCATCGTTAGTCACCAACAAACCCCCATCACCGTAGCAACCCAGATTTTTGGACGGAAAGAATGAATAGGCACCCATGTCACCCATGGTTCCAAGTTTTTTACCTCGATAATCACCACTAAATGCCTGGGCGACATCTTCGATAACTTTCAGTTGATACTTTTCTGCCAAATTCATTATTATCCGCATTTCTGCAGGTCGGCCAAACAGATGCACCGGCATGATGGCTCTGGTTGCGGAAGTAATTTTCTCTTCGATCAAATCTGGATTAATATTATAGGTTTTAGAATCGATATCGACAAAGACAGGGGTAGCTCCAACGGCACTGATCGATTCGGCCGTAGCAAAAAAGGTAAACGGGCTGGTAATAACTTCGTCACCGGCTCCGATTCCGAGGGCACGTAGACCAATGACCAGAGCATCGGTTCCGGAATTAACTCCGATAGCATGCTTGGCACCCAGATATTCAGCAACCTCTCGCTCAAAAGCTTTAACTTCTGGCCCCATAATAAAATGCGTAGAATGCAACACTCCTTGAATAGCAGTGTTGAGCTCTTCCCAGAGTTCATCTATCTCTGGTGTCAGATCAAGAACAGGTACCCGCATCTATCAAACCTCTGCCTTAGAAACTTTATATTGATCGTAGGTCATGCTGCCAGAAGCCATCTCATCAGGAAGTGGTGTTTCCTCATCCAGATCAAGACAGCGAAGCATCTCTGATGCTTGATCTTGGTTACCAGTCATCAATTGATAGCGCAAGCCACTCTCAGGACAGACCATTACACCATTGATATCAGGATTCTTCAGCATATGACCATGGCGACTCATCCACCCTTTTTGTCGTGCGGGGACACCAACCATAAGTGCATAAGCAGGGACATCTTTGGCAACCACTGCGCCTGCGGCAACAAAGGCATAGTGACCGATTGTAATGCCACAAACTATCGTTGCATTGGCACCGATAGAGCAACCACGTTTTAACAATGTTTCTTCATACAAGGTGCGTCTGAGCACTTGGGAGCGTGGGTTAGTAACGTTGGTCAAGACGCATGAGGGACCAAGGAAAACATCATCCTCGATCGTTGTTCCTTCATAGATCGAAACGTTATTCTGCACCTTGACGTTATCACCGATATAAGTGCCTCCCGCTACGGAAACATTTTGTCCAAAACTGCAACTTTTGCCAATCTTGGCTCCAGACAATATATGGCTGAAATGCCAGATTTTGGTTCCAGCTCCGACTTCTGCACCGGCATCGACATATGAGGACTCATGAATAAAATAATCAAGCATAGATTCTACCTCTGAAGGTGTCACAGAACAGCTAGAAACGGATGAGAATGACTACTCCTAGTTAAAGTAGCTTTTGCATTGCGCAATTCAAAAACAAGACTGACTGCCGGTCTCGCATCCTCCATACCGAATCCTTTTCCAGACAGAATATCTCTATAAACGAGGGTGTGTAGATCGGCAAAACCAGTGGAAAACTCAAACTCATCACCATCCATATTCAAGGATCGGAAAGTTGTTTTCCCGGCAGCTTTTTCTTGTTCAGGAAGATCATTCCGGTCTACAGACAGGAACCAACGAACATCTGCTTTTTCCAACTCCAGAAATCCAGCCATATGATTTGAGCTGGAAAGGTGAACTTCATGGTGCTGAACAGATCCGAAAATCCACATCAGCATATCAAAGAAATGCACACCAATATTCGTAGCAATTCCACCAGACTTCTGTTCATCGCCCTTCCAAGATGTCATATACCAGCGCCCACGGGAGGTGATGTAGCTTAGGTCAATTTGATATTTTTCTTTTTTCTTCGCTTTAGCAACCTTCTCTTTTAACGCTACTATTGAGGGATGAACGCGTAGTTGCAGGATATTATAAATCTTCTTTCCAGTTTCCTTTTCAATTTCGGCCAGCGCATCAACATTCCAAGGATTTAGTACCAGAGGTTTTTCACAGATGGCATCGGCACCAACCCGTAGAGCAAAACGAATATGAGCATCATGCAAATAGTTTGGAGAACAAATACTAACGTAATGTAAGCGATTTTCCTCACCTTGGCGCTTCAGTTTTTCTGCATGCCGGTCAAATCGCTCGAACTCAGTAAAAAAAGCAACATCAGGCGAAAAACTGTCTAGAATTCCAACAGAATCAGAAGGGTCTAAAGCAGAAATAAGATTGTTTCCTGTATCATAGATAGCCTTCATGTGGCGCGGGGCAATATAGCCACCGGCACCGATCAAGGCAAAATTATGGGGCATATATATCCCTTATTTAGTTAAAATCATCAGTAAGCAATGTAAAATTCTAAGTTCAACTAGCAAGTACAAATGATACTACAATATACTTTTCTTGAATAAAAATATCAAATTTCATAGAAATTCAAAGACGACTATTCCCTCAGAGTGAGGTCATGAACAACAATCTTACCCTGATAACAACAACTTTTGATAGAAGATCAAATGTTCTTGGGATGAATTGTCTATTAGATATTGATGCCCATGCAATTTTTTTATGTCAACAAATTCGCGCTTGAAAGATTCAGTATTTCTATATACATCCTCTAGCCTGGAAGCAATTTGAAATTCTTTTATGAGAAACCTTTCTGAGAGTATGTCCCCAGAAATCCCGACATCCCTTGAAATCAACACGCGCCCATAAAAGAGTGCTTCCAAGACAACCAAGCCAAACCCCTCATTGTGAGAGCAGACAACAACGACATCTGCTTGATGCATCAACCTCGGGATATCCGTTCTGTAGCCTAAGAAATTAATCTTTTTATCAATATTCAAAGAAATGGCCAAATTAACTAAATTATTCTTTTCAGGACCGTCACCCACAATCAACAAGGTGAAGTCAAAGGTTAATTGTGCACATTCGGCGATAAGTTGATCAAATGCTTTAACCTTTTCCAGTCTCCCTACGGCGATAATAGTAAATAATTTATTTTCTTCCGTCGCGGGTGGGAACACCTCTGGAGAAATTCCATTGTGAATTATCGTGACCCGATTATGATTGATTGAGTCCGCGACACCAGAGGAAACCGCGATGACCTGATCAAGCTTATTGAAAATACGCCCCTTACGTGGATTATGCTTCGTACTGACCCAAGGCATTTTTAATATTTTATTGAGTTTGTAAAATGTCTCTGTCGCTTTAGCGAAATGAGTATGAACCATATCTGGATTAATTTTTCTAAACTTCAGATAAAGCTCTAGATAGAGAAAAGGGTTCCTCCTGCTGCCTTTTGACCGATATTCAACGATATGGATTCTTTTATCCACGCGAGGGATGAAAAGAGCTCCTTGAGGTACCAATAAGACTATTTCTATTCTCTCACAAAGGGCGTTGACCAAATCGATATAAGCTTCACCACGCCCAAGACCGGTTGATGCAATAAAATGACAAACCTTCACAATAATTCCCGATATGTCGCCAAGGTGCGTTCAACCATGGTAGTAAGACTGTACTCTGGATTTAAATTCTCTCGAAGGTTGACAAAGTCACCACGACTGACAAGCCGAATTTTCTCAGCAAGATCAAGATAGTTCTGCGTATTAATCAAATAACCATTCACTCCATCTTCTACCAGATTGGTCAAACCCTCATATGTTGTAGCGATCACAGGCGTATCCATAGCAAAGGATTCAACAATAGTTCGGCCGATATTGCCCATCTTTAGTGACGCATTAACCAAAACATCACTCAAAAAATAAATTTCTGCGATCTGATTCTGACTTCCGGCAAATACAATCCGGTCTTCAATATCATTTTCTTTTGCCAGAGTTTTCAAACTTTCCAAATAAGCGAGTTTATCCTCTCGTGCACCGCCAACAATTATTCCCATAATCGTCGGGATATATTTTTTCAGATGCGCTATTGCCCGAATGAATGTTTCATAATCTTTAAGCCAGGTAATTCTACCCACACTTGCAACAATAAAACAGTTCTCTAGAGAATATTTATGCTTAAACTCTGCAATAAATTCTGTGTCAATATTGCGTGAATCGAACTTATTCAGATCCACACCTCGCTGAATCACCCTGATTTTACTATCAGGAACGGCATAATTCAGAACAATATAATCTCTGACAACCTCACTGACCGTGATAACTCTGTCGCCACGGGTCATTATTTTGCTATATTTATTGACTCTGTTCAAACCATGGACAGTGGTCACAAAAGGGATTTTCAGCTTCTTGTTTGCCAGATAAGTCAACCAGGCCGGCACCCGACTCCGGGCATGAAGAACATCCGGGGAAATCTTCTGCAACAGTTTTCTTAGTTGACGAATTCTTAATGGCGCAGTCAGTGGATTTTTACTGCAAACATCAAAAACAATATGCCGACCGCCATCCTTTTCGATCTGTTCAGCCAGCTTCCCCCCTGCACTGATGACAATACTGTCAATACCCTGTTTCACCATCTCACGGCTCAACTCTACAGTCCCCCGCTCAACTCCTCCTTCATTCAACTCAGGTAATAATTGAACAATCTTCACAACCGCACTCCATTTAACATCCCAGCCAGATTAATTTTTTCAGCAGCACGACCAACCTGACCGTTGCATAGATGGAGACAATTTTTCTCAGATAATAACTTTAGTAATTTATTAAATTTACTCCCCTTTGGCAGCTTGTTATCAAAAGGCAGCACTTCAACGCAGCTATGGCCAAAACTGACGGCTTCACTGAGCATCGAACTTGAATCAGCGGTCAGAAAAACATAATCACTGTGCTGCAGGTAGTCAGGGATAGGATTTATTGGTTCCTGTGAATAATAAACCGACCGTTCAAACTGAAATTCCCGTAACATTTTTTCGACATCTTTCGGAGTCCGTCTGGAGGTTGTCATCCAGACTCTATGCTCGGGAAACAGTTCATAAATTTTCGATATTTGCTGTTTTAACTTATCCGCTTTCATTCGAGACTGTTGGCTGTCACCGCCGATGATCAATGCAATGTATTTTTGTCCACCCTGTGGCTTTACAAGCCCCTGAGGGTCAACATAGGTCAAATTGATCGGCAGGCTGATAACGTTGTCAAGTACTGGCGGATCATCATGCTGTTGTGCGATAATCAAATCAAAATTCAGCCGATAGCCTTTTGGCAGCATGATAGCGACGGATTTACAAGCTAAGCGCTTTGCCACTGTCCTGTTCGCATAATAAGTCCCAGATCCGGCGGAAACAACCGCAGTGTAATTCCCCGGTATAATTTCAATCTTGAATAAAGCATCAGAGTAGAATCCCAGCCGATCCAGCAAATACGATAGCGCCTTTGCTCCGCGATACTTAAAATCGACCTGGATTAAATCGTAGTCGTAGCCAAGATGCTTTGCAAAAGCAATCGATTGATTGACATGGCCAGGCTTCCCATCACTTAAAATCAGTAGTCGTTTGGCTTTCACAGTAACAAGCTCAGTAGGTTTCAGCTTCATCAATCAGCATAACTGGAATATCATCACGGATCGGATAACGCAATCGACAATTTACACAGAGGATAGTAGCGCCGTCATCGGCAAGCGCTACAGTCTGTTTACACTTGGGGCAAGCAAGGATTTCCAGTAATTCAGAACTTACAGACATTTATTAACTCCATAAACGCTTCGTTATGCTTGCAATCAATTCAGTTGAATTATCAATAATGATATCCATAGCAATTTGATAACAGGGCAATTCAAACATATCAGCTGAAAGTTTGACAGCATCTTTTTCCGTCGTGATCAATGCATCAACATTGACCGACGCAGCACATATTTGTTCCAGCGTTACATTTTGATATTCAGTGTGATCAGCAAATGACAATTTCTTTGACAGCAATAACCCAATATTTTCTAGAGAAACAAAAAAGCTTTCAGGATCAGCAATCCCGGCAAACGCCAACAAGTTAAGATTTTTGAGTTGATTGACGGGAACCTTATGCCCATCGAGACTGACGGCAATATCGGCCAATTGGTGGTGGCTATTATAGGACTGATAATTTTCAAACCCCGAATATGAGTGACCTCCAGATCGGGTCAGCAGCAGAAAATCAGCGCGCTTCAAGGCTTGCGGAAATTCACGGAGATTTCCGGCAGGAAGCGTCCATCCGTTTCCAAGGGGTCGAGTCGCATCAAGCAAAACCAGATCAACATTGCGGTTGACGGCTCGATGTTGAAACCCATCATCCAGAATTATAAGGTCAGCGTTTTTTGATTGTTCCAGAACTTTAATAGCGTTGCTGCGTTTTTTAGCAATCAATACCGAACAATCTGGATTTCTTTTTGCCAGAAGATAAGGTTCATCGCCACATTCTGCAGCGGTCATCAAAATTCCGCCTCCAGAGGAGACGATACCGACATCACCTGCAAAGCTTCCAGCATATCCGCGGCTGATTATTGCAGGATGCTTGCCCTGTTTGTGGAACTCTTTTATCAGCCAGTCAACGACGGGGGTTTTTCCCGTACCGCCAACAGCTAGATTGCCCACGGAAACCACAGGAAGAAACGATTGATACACAGAGAACAAGCCATAATCGTAACAGAGATTACGGAACCAACTGATGCTCCCATAAAGAATCGATAATGGAAGAAGCAGAAGTAAAAGCAACCATTCCCATAGATTTTTAGCACCCCGGGTTACCAGGGAACGATGGAAAGCGGCTAGATTTTTCATTTTAAAGCTTTAGAGATATGCCGCATGGTGCGCTCGGTTGTCCCGGCATTTTCTGCAATTAAAGAACTGCCTGCCTGCCCCATAGCACGACAACGAGCAGGATCATTAAACATAATGATACCTTGTCGCACTAACTCATGTTGATTCGCAACCTTCACTCCGGCACCGGCACGGATTAATTTTGCAGAAATTTCTTTAAAGTTATGGATATGTGGCCCGAAAAGGACAGGTTTCTGGAGCAATGCAGCTTCTAGCAGATTATGGCCACCGATGGGAACAAGACTTCCACCTACAAAAACCAGATCAGCAACGCTGTAAAAATCAAGAACCTCGCCCAGAGTATCAACAAGCAGAACATCTCCGGGAGAAAGTAACTCGTCTCCTTCCTGCAAAGAACTCCGCAGTCGATACTTGAATCCCGATTCTTTCAGCAAAGACTGAACCTCACGCTTACGCTCCGGATGACGTGGAATAAGAACCAGGATCAAATCCCGATCTATCTGCGCTGATATTTTTTTATAAGCCTCAAGTAACTGTTTCTCTTCGCCATCGTGGGTACTTCCAGCCACCAGAATTGCAACCTGATCTGGCAATATATAGTGTTTTTTCTTTTGTTGAACCTGTTCATAGGTTACTTCTTTCAGATCGTGATCAAACTTAAGGTTGCCGGTATTTTCCACCCGTCCATCGGGAGCACCAAGAGCCATGATCCGTTCAGCATCGGTCTGAGATTGCATGCAGAAAGCAGAAAACCGATCCAGAATTGGTCGCAACAGAAAACGGGCTAGACGATAACGTGGAAAAGAACGGTCTGAAATACGCCCATTGACCAGAATCAATGGAATCTCAAGTTGATGCGCTTGCCGGGTAAAATTTGGCCAGATTTCTGTTTCAACAATGATAATCAATTCGGGATGAACCGTATTGAGGGCTTTGCGCACCGCCCAGGAAAAATCAAAGGGGAAGAACAGACAAAGATCAATTTCTTTGTCTTCCAAGGCGATTGCATGCCCTGTTTCAGTCACATTGCTCACAAGGATTTGTAAATCGGGATATTTTAAACGAATTTGTTTGATCAGGGGCATTGCTGCCCGAGTTTCGCCAACGGAAACCGCGTGGATCCAGATCGTTTTTTTTGCTCGCAGTAAGCTCAATTGTCGCGGGGAATAATAACCTAAACGTTCCCTGATACCACGACGGCTTTTTCCATAACGTATTCCACGCAGTAAATAATACGGCACCAGAAAAAGCGCTGAAAGCACCAACAACAAATTATATAGCAGATACACCACATGACTCCAAACGAGCTTCAGCCAGTTGCTGGTTATCTTTCATTGCTTTTTTCAATCGCTCACGAAACCTATCCACACCCTCTTTTTTGTCAAAGTATATTGGCGCTCCAAAAGAGTAGACTCCACGTGAAAACGGATAAGGGAACAAAAAACGATCCCAGGATTGAAACCGGTGGCCACGACTACAAACAAAAGCCAACGGCATAACGGGACGACCGCTCATCCGCGCCAACTGAACAACGCCATCCTTTAATTCATGACGTGGACCCTTGGGACCATCAGGGGTTAGAACAATATCTGCTTTTTCCCGGCAAAGATCCAACATTTCCTTAAAAGCGGCTCTCCCGCCTCGGGAAGAGGATCCCCGAACGGTATCCTGATCGAAATATTTCATCGTCCGCGCAAGCAGCTCTCCATCTTTTGAAGAGCTGATCAATAACTTTGCATGTTTTCCGGGATAACCAAAAACTAATAAAAATAACTGATCGTGCCAAAATGGAATAATGACGTGCTCACCCCGCTCCCAGACACTGTGAAGCTGATCCACTCCAATGATTTCTTTTCTTATCGATAAATTCAGGATACGCATCACCAATGACGCAATGATCGGAACAAATTTCAACAGCAGACGATCACCAATTTTCATCAAGAGTGATCCTCAAATTGTTTGTCATAAAGGCGCTTATACAGACCATTTTGCTGCAGTAATTCTTTATGACTTCCCGACTCAACAATCTCTCCTTTATCAAGAACCAGAATCCGGTCTGCATGCATAATTGTGGAAAGACGGTGAGCAATAACAAAAGTGGTACGGTTAGCCATCAGATTTCCCAATGCCTGTTGAACCATGGCTTCACTTTCGGTATCCAGAGCGCTGGTCGCTTCATCCAGCAAAAGAATTGGAGCATCTCGCAAAATCGCCCGGGCAATACAGATCCTCTGCCGTTGCCCTCCGGATAAGCGCACCCCACGATCGCCAACCAAGGTTTCATAACCATCAGGAAGTTGACTGATGAATTCATCGGCATAAGCCTGACGTGCTGCAACCTCTACCGCGCTGAAATTAGCATCAGGTCGCCCATAACGAATATTGTTCATGAGGGTGTCGTTAAACAGAAAGGTCTCCTGGTCAACCAAAGCCAGATTATCATGCAAACTTTTTTTGGTCAGGCTGCGGATATCCTTGCCATCAATCAAAATCTGCCCCTGTTGTGGATCATAGAAACGATTTAACAACCCAATAAAGGTGCTTTTTCCGGCCCCGCTTGGCCCGACCAGAGCAACAACTTCTCCGGGTTTTGCAACGACAGAGAAATTACGTAAAACCAGATCATCGTCATAAGCAAAATCGACATTGTCAAAGCTGACATATCCCTGGCTACGAGGTAAATCAACAGCATCTGGGGCATCAACAATCTCAGCTTGGTTATCCAGTACTTCAAAAACACGCTCAGCAGCACCGATAGCCTGCTGGATCACGTTATTGACCCGTGTCAAACGTTTAAGCGGCGTGTACATTAACAAGATAGCCGTAAGAATAGAAAACAGTTCGCCTTTTGTCAGCGCTTCAGTTGCAACCCGATTCAGGCCATACCAAAGGACAGCTGCAACTCCAAACGAAGTCAATAACTCCATAATTGGTGAAGATGCCGCCGAATATTTAAAAGTCTTGCGGATAAACTTCAAAAACCCGGCATTTTCCCGAATAAATTTTTGCTCTTCCTGCTCTTCTGTGGCGAAAGCCTTAATGACCTTAATTCCGGAAAAGCTCTGTTCCAGGACAGCGGTAATCGTTCCCATTGCTTCCTGACCTCTGCGGGAGAATTTTTTTATTTTTTTACCAATTGCCGCTGCCGGCCAGGAGGATGCCGGAATGACAATAAAGGCCATCGACGCCATCTTCCAATCAGCATAAAATGCATAAGCGGTCAACGCCGTCAAGGTCAGAGTTTCTCGTAATAAAATCACCAGAACATCTGCGAACGCTGCCTGCATCACATTAATATCATTAAGAATTTTTGACATCAATGACCCCGAAGAGTTGTTGGTGAAGAAACGCGCTGATAATTTTATTGCATGACCGAAAACTTCATTGCGGATATCCTGAATCGCATATTGCCCGGCACTGCGGATATTGTATTCCTGAATATAACGAGAGATGCCTTTGAATGCTGCCATGCCAACCACCAGAAATGGAATCAACTTTACCAGTTTCAGGTTCCCAGCAATAATCAAATCATCAACAAATGGTTTAACCAGATAAGCGATAGCCGCATCTGATCCGGCAACCCCGAGTGAGGCAACCATTGACAGAGCAATAATCCATTTATAAGGAGCTGCATATTGGGCTATTCTAAAATAGATATTCTTTTGTTTATCGGTTAACAACACAAATAGCCCATTCCTTCAAATCTAAGCTGCCATTTCCGCAGCAATCTCAGCGACCCGCACTGAGCAACCTGGCTCACCCAACAACTGTCGCACTTCTGTCAGATCTTGGCACATCGTTGCAATATATTTTTGATCATCAAGAAGGCGTAAAACTTCATGGCACATCGAGATCGGTTCTGCAGCATCCTGAATGAATTCCCGAACAATCCCGCGCCCGGCCACGATATTAGTCAATCCGGCATATTCAATTTTAATCAACCGTTTACCGATAGCGTAACTTAAAGGTGCGACCTTGTATAAAATTGCCATCGGTGTTCCGACCAAAGCAAGCTGTAACGTGACTGTTCCTGATACAGTAAGAACTGCATTGCAAGCAGCTGCAACTTCGTAAATATTTTCTTCGACAATAAAAATCGGCAGGCCTGTTCCTGAGAATCTCTTTTCGATAGCACCTCGTGACAATGATGGGGCAACCGGCAATAAAAATTTGGCATCGGGCTTTTCATGATGTAACAGTTCGACAGTTTCCACTAAGGTCTCTAGAATATGAGTCAACTCACTATTTCGGCTGCCGGGGAAAATACCAATAACCTGCGTATCTATCTCGATTCCAAGGCTGTCTCGCAGCATCCCTTGTGGTTGGTTTTCCATAAACTCATCCAGTAGCGGATTACCAACATACTCAGCTTTCACGCCCAGAGATTCATAGATTTGTGGTTCAAAAGGAAAAATCAATGCCAAGCGGTCAACCCGCTCAGCAATAACCTTTGCCCGGCCACTACGCCAAGCCCAGACTTTAGGACTGATATAATATAGAACAGGCACACCAGCAGCTTTTGCAACTTTAGCCAGGCGCAGGTTGAAATCAGGAAAATCAATTAAAATAAGCAGGTCGGGGCGCTCAGAACTCATAAGTACACGCTTGAGTTGTCTGAAATGGCGATAAATTTGTGGCAACTGTCTGACGACTTCAACGACTCCCATAACTGACAATTCATCAGAAGGAAAAATAATTCGACAGCCCGCAACCTGCATCTTGGCTCCACCGACACCAAAAAAATTTAATTGCGAATGATATTCGGCAGCAGCCTTAATCAGATTGCTACCGTGCAGATCACCTGAAGCTTCACCTGCTACTATCATCACGTTACGGGATTGTTCAGCGTCAGAGTGCGACATGAAAGTTCCAGATCCCAAAAACAAAAGGCGAGAACCTTACGGGTCTCGCAACTTTTGCTGAATGAAAATAAACAGAATTCCAGCTAACGTGCCAGCCCACGCTCACTCTTTTTCAAAAATTCAAGGTAAGTGGCTACCTCTGAAGCAGAGGGATTAAACTGCTCTTCTATTTTGCCGATGGCTTCATCAAGTTTTAAGTTTGAGCGGAATACCAACTTGTACATACTTTTAATATTTGCCAATGCCTCACGACTGAAGCCGCGCCGCTTTAAACCGGTCAGATTCAAACCAACCACTTTGGCCCGATCCCCTTGGACAATTGCATAAGGAGCCACATCCTGACCAATCATCGAACCACCGCTAGCCATCACGTGGCAACCAATACGAGCAAACTGGTGAACCGCACTCAACCCGCCGAGGATTGCGTAATCACCCACCTCAACATGGCCAGCCAAGGTAGCAGCATTTGCAAGAATCACATAGTCCTTGATAATACAGTCATGAGCCACATGCGCATAGGCCATGAAAAGGTTATCATTTCCAATCGTTGTGACACCACCACCATCATCCGTACCCAGATGGATGGTCACAAATTCACGAATCCGGTTACGATCCCCGATTTTAAGATATGAAACCTCTCCAGCAAATTTTAGATCCTGAGGAATCGCACCTATCGACGCAAACTGAAAAATCTGGTTATCACAACCAATTTCGGTGTGCCCCTCAATAACAGTATGGGGTCCAACAGTTGTCCCAGAGCCAATTTTAACATGCTCACCGATAACCGCATAGGGACCGATCGTTACCGAAGGGTCGAGTTCTGCACCTGATGCAATAATCGCTGTTGAATGGATCATAGTTTCTCCATTTTACTTATCTGCAAAAGTTGCCATCAGGTTCGCTTCAGCAACCAGTGTATCTTCAACATAGGCTTTGCCATTAAATTGATATATCCCTCGCCGCCTGGAAAGCAGCTCAACTTCCATTCGCAGAACATCACCTGGCAGAACCGGTTTGCGGAAACGGGCTTTATCAATACCAACAAAATAGGTCAACTGGTTATCTCCAATTTTATCAATAACCGTCACATAGGCACCTCCAACCTGTGCCATTGCCTCAACAATCAAAACTCCTGGCATGGTTGGATGTTCAGGGAAGTGCCCCTGAAAAAATGGCTCATTAATGGTTACATTTTTATAGCCGAACACCTTAACACCTTCTTCAACCTCTTCGATTCGATCAATCAGAAGAAAAGGGTAACGGTGCGGTAAAATTTTCATAATTTGTTGCACATTTAATACAAGCACATCAGTTCTCCTTCAACAATGTCTCAAGTTCATCCAAACGCTTTTTCATTTGTTGCATTTCCTTGCGCATTTCCGGAAGCTTAGACAATGTCATTGTCGACCGAAGCCACTGCTTATGAGGCATCAAAGGCAAACCCGATAAAACTTGGTTCGCAGCCACATTTCCAGTTGCGCCGCCCCGCCCTCCAATCATAACATTGTCCCCAACCTGCAAATGCCCAGCTATCGCAAACTGACCCCCAAAAGTGCAGTGATTACCAATTTTTGAACTCCCGGCAATCCCGCCCTGGGATACCAGAATACAATCTTCACCGACGTCTACGTTGTGACCAATTTGTACCAAGTTATCTATTTTTGTCCCGCGGCGAATCCGGGTTTCACCAAGAGCTGCACGATCAACACAGCTGTTAGCCCCTATTTCAACATCTTCCTCAAGGATAACAATCCCGACCTGCGGAATTTTATAATATCCTGATCCATCGGGAGCAAAACCAAAGCCATCAGAACCAATAATTGCCGCCGGCTGCAGAATGACTCGATTGTGTAAACGGCAACCTTCACGCACCACTGAGTTGGCATGTAAGATACAATCTTTACCAATTGTGACATCAGCGTAAACAGCAACACCGGGATAAAGGGTTGTTCCAGCTCCAACTTTCACCCGCTCTCCCACGACACAGCCGGGATAAACTGTCGCCAATGCATCAATTTCAGCAGATTCAGCCACAAAAGCACCTGACATAACACCCTTAACCGGTCGCGCTGATCCCTGCAGAAACGTTAGAATTTTTGCAAACGCCAGATACGGGTCGGCACAGATAATCAGACTTACCCCTGGAACATCAACCCCAGGAGCAAGAATCACTGCTGATGCCTGACAATCTTTTAGCTTTGCCAGATATTTAGGGTTAGCGACAAAAGTAATATCGCCTGCCTGTGCTTGATCAATGGGCGCAACCTGAAGGATGTCGAGTTCCGCGTCACCACGAATCTCACCACCAACCAAATCAGCTAATTGTTGTAATTTTGCCATTGTGGAATCTCTATGCTGAATACTTGTTGTTTCAATCAGGTGCTATTTCTTAGCTTTACTCGCATCATAAGCCTTGATCAGCTTTTCAGTCAGATCATCAACATTCTCAGCAACATAAACCAGACCGCCTTCACTCCGTTCAATAATCATGGAGTAATCACCATCCTTACCGAATTTTTGCAGAATTTCAGAGAGTTCCTTCAATATCTGCTGGGTTCGCTTTCCATCCTCTTGCTGAAGGTTGCGCTGAGCTTCCTTCTGAAATTTTTGCAGAGCTTCACCACTCTGCTGATACTCTTTTATTTTTTGTTGCTTGGCCGTATCTGAAAGGAGAGCGGCCTGCTTTTCCAGTTCACCTTTCAGCTTTAGAAACTCTCCCTGTTTGATCTTAAATTCAGTTTCATACTCTTTAGCCTGTGCAGCGATATCACTTTTTGCTTGAGCACCAGCTTTGGATAAGTTCAGAGCTTTCTGCAGGTCAACATAAGCAGTTTTTGTTGCCGCAAAAGCAGGAACAGAAAGTAAAAGTACGGCAATTAAAGCAAAAACAATTTTTTTCATGGTTTTCTCCTGTAAGTGTGCCCTTAAAAGGCTTTTCCTATGGTAAATTCAAATATTGACTGTTTCTCATTGTCGCGAGGTGACAGGTTGTAACCCCACTCAAACCGTAACGGTCCCATCGGACTCAGCCAGCGGATCCCAGCCCCAACGCTGTTCCTCATGTCAGAAAAATACTGATCATCATCGATCCAGGCATTACCGGTATCGTAAAATAAAACGCCCTTCAAACCAAGGCTCTTATAAATTGGAAACAGGTATTCAAAGTTAAAATAACCCATTTTTTCACCACCGATAAAATTACCATTGCCATCAGTTGGACCAACCTCTCGATTTTCAAATCCACGGAGGGTTCGGATTCCCCCTAAGAAAAACTTTTCGGTAATTGACACATCTTCATCATCTGTTGACACAACATAACCAACCTCACCGTGGATAGAAAAAACTGTTCCCCAGAACAAAGGGAAGAAATGTCGGTGCTCGATTATTGATTTAAGAAAATTTTCCGTGCCCCCCAACCCGGCATACTCAAGGCTCAGCTTAGTAATTCCACCGCGACTGGGATCCTGATAAAAATCGGTGCTATTGCGAATCCATTCTGTCGTCACTGAAGAAAGGGTTGTTTCACGGGCAAATATCCAAGGGTCATTGGGATCAACCGTCAACGTATTAATATTTAAAATTTCCTGTTGTTCATAGCGATAAGTCAGGAAGGCCTTGGAATTTCTGGTAACCGGGTGGCCTGTCCGGATCGATCCACCAGTACGGTGGTCGTCATAATCGTCATACTCTCTTTCCGACTTATAGACTTCGCCTCCAAGCGTCCAATTGGTATCAAGAAAGTGCGGATCACTGATGCCCAGAGAGTAGGTGGTACTGGTTGAGCCAAAAGAGCCACTCAGACTGAGACGAATTCCATAACCCATAAAGTTATCCTGGGAAAGTGATCCCTGCGCCATGAGCTTATCAGCTGATGAATACCCAAGCCCAATTGAAAAAGTACCCGTGGGTTTCTCAGTTACTTCGACATCAAGAACGGTTTTACTCTCCTCTGAACCAGGCTTCTTGGTGACATTAACTTCATCGAAGAATCCAAGGTTACGAATCCTGCGATTTGCATCCTTAACTCTTTTGGCACTGAAAAGATTACCTTCAAGCAAGGGAATTTCCCGACGGATAACCTTGTCACGGGTTTTGGTATTACCGTTAATCTCAATCCGCTCAACAAAAATCTGGATTCCTTGTTCCACTTCCAGATTCAGATCAATCAGGCGGAGTTTTTTATCTTTATTTGTCAAGGGGGCTACGTTTGCATAGGCATAACCATTATCTGCATACAGATCTGTCAACGCCAAAATACTATCACGTAACACCTCGCGGCCAAAAACATCTCCAGGGTGCAACTTAACCAACTTCAACAGCTGCTCCTCTGGATACATCAAGTCGCCCGAAACAGTCACCTTCCCAACTTTGTACTGTACCCCTTCATCAATTTCTATCAAAATATCCAGAGCCTTATCTTCAACCAGGGAAACCTGAGCTGGCTTAACCTTAACGTCCTGATAACCGACATCATGGTATGCAGCTTTAATCCTTTCGATATCAAGATCCATGGTCTCTTCAAGATAAGCCCCTCTATCAGTAATCCAGGACAGGAACCAGCGTTCTTTGGTTTCAATTTTTTTAAGTAAATCCCCTTTATCAAAAACAGTATTGCCAACAAATTTAATATCCCGAATGAGAACCTTTTTCCCCTCATTGATTTTGAAAGTAAGGGTCGCTTCATTCTTAATATCGGTTTGCAGTTCTGGCTCTATTTTTGCGGCATGGTAACCGTCTTCAATATAGGCATTTTTAATCTCCAGGATACTCTCGTCAACTTTGGTTCGACTGTATATCGAAGGGGTTCTGACCTTCACAAGAGGGCGTAATTTTTCCTTTGAAAGCTCATCATTGCCAATGAATTCGATTTTACGCACTAAGGGCAACTCTTTGACCACAAAAGTGAGGATTTTTGCTCCCTGCACCTCGGTCAACTCTGCAGAGACATCCTCAAAGCGCCCCAAAGCAAAGATACTATGTAACGCCTCATCAATTTTTTCTAAAGAAGTTTGATCCCCAGGCTTAATAGCAATTGCGGCCAGGATTGAAGATGTCTCAATCCGGCTGTTCCCCTCAATTTGGATATCAGAGACTTTAATTTCCTGGGCAGCAGAAAAAATGGCAATGCTTAGCAGAAAAAGTGTCAGTAGCGCTTTTTTCAACATCTAGTAACCCTCAGCATAGAAAACATAAAAGAGTGATTATAAAAAATTGCATTAAGAACTTCAATTTAAAATATCCCCGGCAAGAATACCGTCTTCAATCCGCAATGTCCGGTCGAGGCTATTGGCCAAAGAAATATTATGGGTAACGATAATCATAGTGAGACCACGAGCTTGATGCATCCGGTTCAGTAGTAGCATAATTTCATCAGAAATACGGCTATCCAAATTACCAGTTGGCTCATCAGCCAACAACAGTTGGGGTTCACGAATGAGAGCCCGTGCAATAGCAACGCGCTGTTGCTCTCCCCCCGACAAAGCTCCCGGTTTGTGTGTCAGACGCGTCTCTAAACCAACTTCAGCTAAAATCGCTGTCGCTCTCCGTAGCGCATCTGTGCGTCTGACACCACCAATCAGAAGCGGCATCATAACATTTTCAACCGCGGTAAATTCTGGTAATAACTGGTGAAACTGAAACACAAACCCCACGGTGCGATTTCGGAAAGCATCAAGTTCTGCACCGCGCAAAGCAAAAAGGCTGTCACCTTCAAACCGGACATCACCAGAGGTAGGACGATCCAGTCCGCCAAGAATATGCATCAGGGTTGTTTTTCCAGCGCCAGAAGTCCCGACAACCGCAACCCGCTCACCAGCACAGATTTTCAGGTTAATGCCGCGAAGCACCTCAATTATTCCACCAGGAGTCGTGAAGTTTTTACCCAAGCCGACAACTTCAATCATCGCCCTATCATTCATAATAATCTCGCAAAAAATGGCTCAGCAAGAATTCCGGCCGCCAAAACGGAGTAGATTTTCGGGGGCGAAGACATCCATATATATGTCGGGATCCTGAACAGCTGCTGCAACGCCGGAGGTCGGACTTTTTGCGACGCCATTCATTCATAGCGCAACGCTTCGGTTGGATCCATGCGTGAAGCCCGCCAGGCTGGATAGATGGTTGCCAGCAAGCAAATACTCATTGCCATTATCACCACAATAACCACATCACTAAAAATGATATCCGCAGGAAAATGTTCCATTCCGTAGACAGTCTGATCAAAGATACGGATATTAAAGGTGCGCTCGAGAAACTTAATAGCAACGTCCGCATAGTTTGCCAGGAAAACCCCTAATACTGCGCCCAGTCCGGTTCCGAGGGTTCCGATGATAAAACCTTCCATGATAAATATTTTCATAATACTGCGGGCATTGGCACCCATGGCTCTCAATATAGCAATATCCCGATTTTTTTCCATCACCACCATGATCAGTGTTGTCGCAATATTAAAAGCAGCAACCAGCACGATAATCCCCAAGATAATAAATAGACCTAGTTTTTCCAGTTTTAATGCTGACAGAAAAGAGCCATAGATACTCTGCCAGGGGCGAATAACGGTGGGAAATTCAAATTGAGAACGCAGAGAATCAGCAACCTGGGGAGCCCGATCATAACGATCGACTTCCAGCTCGATACCGCTGACAATCCCTTCTAGATCAAAAAATTTCTGTGCAACAGCTAAAGGGATATAAGCATTAAAGCTATCCACCAGACTGCTCTGTTTTTCAAAAATAGCGACCACTTGAAATGGTTTCATCTTCGGGATCATCCCGAAAGGAGTCATGGTAAATAATGGCGGGATAACATTTATGGAGTCACCGACAGCAACCCCCAGACTGCTGGCCGTATCCAGTCCGATAATAATTCCAGGGCGATCCACTGCCACAGAAAAGAACTGCTCAGCCGCTGGCTGACCGTCCAAGGTCAGTAACGGTTGAGAAAAAATTTTATGCTCCGGGTCAATCCCCTTGACACTGACCGCCGAGACATTTCCATGGGACAACAACATTGCTTCTTTAGAAACAAAAGGGGTGGCAGAGAGAACATGTGGTGTCTTTTTTGCGGCTTCGATAAGCTCTTGTGAGTTACTGATCCCTTCACCAAAGCGCTGCATCAAAACGTGCGGAACATTACCAAGGATCTGTTGCCGCACACCATCGGAAAAACCCGTCATCACCGCAAGCACCAGAATCAGAGCCGCAACGCCAAGGGTTACCCCGGCAATCGAGATAAAGGATATGACTGAAATAAAAGTCTGCTTTCGCTTGGCACGCAAATAGCGAAGGCTGATAAACCATTCGTAAGACATTATTATCCGTCTGGGTTAAATTTCAGGACGCAGTTGAGGAAACAGAATCACATCACGAATTGAAGCTGAATTTGTTAACAGCATCACCAGGCGATCGATGCCGATTCCTTCGCCTGCCGTCGGTGGCAAACCATATTCTAGAGCACGGATGTAATCCTCATCCATGCCGTGGGCTTCTTCGTCACCAGCCGCTTTCTCTTCCAGTTGCTGCAAAAACCGTTCTTTCTGATCCAAGGGATTATTCAGCTCGGAAAAAGCATTTGCCAATTCACGACCAACAATAAACAACTCAAACCGATCAACGACATCAGGGTTTAGATCGTTTTTGCGCGACAATGGTGAGATCTCGGTTGGATATTCAGTAATAAAGGTCGGTTGCCAAAGCTTTGGTTCAACCACTTCATCAAATATTTCTGCAAGCAACTTGCCATGACTGATGCGGTCATCCAATTCGAGACCAAGCTCTTTGGCATAGGCAAATGATTGATCTCGATCTTCCAGAACAGTCATGTCAGCAGAACCGTACTTAATGATTGATTCCTTCAAAGTTAAACGGTCCCACGGCGGAGTCAGATCAACCTCTTTTTCTCCATAAGGAATGAGCAGACTTCCACAAACCTTGTTGGTGACATGGCAGATCAATTCTTCAGTAAAGTCCATCATGTCATTATAGTTTGCGTACGCCCGGTAAAATTCCATCATCGTAAATTCAGGGTTATGCTGGATTGAAATCCCTTCATTGCGGAAATTTCGGTTGATCTCGAAGACCCGATCAAAACCGCCGACGACCAATCGCTTCAAATAAAGTTCTGGGGCAATCCGCAGGAACAGATCCATTTTCAGCGTATTATGGTGGGTAACAAATGGCTTGGCTGTTGCTCCTCCAGCGATGGGGTGCATCATTGGTGTTTCAACTTCCAGATAATCACTCTCAAGCATATATTCGCGGATCAAATTAACAATCCGGCTACGCTTGCGAAACACCTCACGCACTTCAGGATTGACAATCAAATCAAGATAGCGCTGGCGATAACGGGTTTCTACATCGGTCAAACCATGCCATTTCTCGGGCAGTGGTAAAAGAGACTTGGTCAGTAAACGAATCTCAGCGGCGCGGATCGAAAGTTCGTCAGTTTTGGTGCGGAAGGGAGAACCGGAGACCCCGATAATATCACCAATGTCAAACTTCTTGAAGGTCTCGAAAACATCTTCCCCAACCTGATTGCGGGCAACATAAATCTGAATTCGACCACTACCATCCTGCAACTGTAAAAAAGCCGCCTTACCGAAGTCGCGGCAAGCCATAATACGCCCACCAATACGATAAGTGACATCCAGCTCTTCCAGGTTCTGTTTATCATCGGTGGCATGCGCATCAAGCACCTGCTGAGCATTATGTGTGACTACAAAATCATTAGCAAAAGGGTTGACACCGGCAGCCTGGTAACTTTCAACTTTGGCTCGCCGCTGTTGCAATAATTCGTTCAGTTCTTCCATGATTTTCAATCCTTGATAGCTTAAATTTGGAGTCGCACGATAACCTCAGAACCCAAGGTTCGTCAAGGCAGAAAGCCTTTCCAAAGGTTACAAGGTGTCAATATCAATGGACACCGGAGATATCGGCAGAAATGAAGCTCTGAATCAACCCTGAAAAACAGCCATTACAACTTTTCGAATGCAGTCAGAACCTCACGAAACTCAGATGGCATACGACATGGTTTACGCGTTTGATAGTTGAAGCAAACCAGCGGGGTCTCCCCCTCTGCAGTCAACTCAGCGTCACGTTCAATACGATATTCCAGCACCCAACTGGAACGTTTCAACCCCTTTGATTTAACCCTGATACTTAACTGATCGCCGAGAAACATTTCTTTACGATAAAAAATATGCGCTTCCGGCATAATGATTCCGCAACCTCCGAGATCGACTTCAGAGTAGGGTCCAAGGCTTGCCAGATATGCGATTCGGGCATCTTGAAAAAAGTTCAGGACTGCTGAATTAGCAACATGTCCACCGTAATTGATATCAGCAACACCAACACGGTAGGGAAATTGAAAAAAGAAATTATTCATTTGACCTTCACCATACAGACAGGGCTGAAAAATACGATGGGAGCCATCAAGTCTGACAACTTGAGCAGTAAAAGGTCGAGCGTTGCCCCAACCTCTGACTGAGAATGGGTAACCCACAAACAACGCAGGAGGCGCCACTGCGTCCATAAACCTGCAATTGTTGAGAAAAATAACCCGGCTTACCGTCTGCCTGGCTAAAATCATTGATGGTTGTGCCACCAGCGATGATGGCTTGGTGGAGAATCTTCTTAATTGCGCTTGCTAAATCTTCATAACGTTTCAGGCCGACCCTTCCCGCAGCGCAATCAGGGCGGATTCCCGCACCAAACAGCGCTTCATTAGCGTAAATATTACCCACCCCGACAACCGTCTTTTGATCCATTATAAACTGCTTGACTGACTGTTTCTTCCCTTTGGCGACAGCATTGAGAGAGCCCCCACTAAAGGCATCAGTCAGTGGCTCAGGGCCAAGGTTATGAAGCAATTTATGGCTATAGGGATCAGCATCGGTATAAATAAATGCGCCAAATTTACGTGGGTCAGTCAATCTGAGACACTGGCCATCGGTAAAAATCAGGTCTACATGATCGTGCTTCTGTTCCGTTGTTCCCGCCGGGACGATCCGCAAACTTCCAGACATTCCCAAATGTATTATTATTGTTCCCCGATCACAGAACAATAACAGGTACTTGGCGCGACGTTCAAGTTTACGTATTTTCTGCTGAGGAAGTCGCTGGCAAAGAACCGGATCAAGAGGCCAGCGCAACTTAGCAGTACGAAAGACACACTCAAGGATGGTGCGATCAGTTATATGGGGAGCAATTCCGCGTAGAGTCGTTTCAACTTCAGGTAATTCAGGCATAGTAAGCTCAGAAAATAAGCAGTTTAGGTTGGAGGTTGTTAGTTTTAAACCCTAACAAGCTAAACGTCTTCAACCTATTTTTTGCTGTTTTCAAAAACAGATCTTTTGGTCAACATTATCAAAATGGTGAAAATCAATTTTTTCAGGAACCCCGGGATAATCTTCTATTCCCAACTTCTGAGCTGAGTGATAACGCCACCCAGTAGCAGTTTTAATCAATAGAGCTAATTCATAAAAAAACCGAGAAGAAACTGCAGCCACAATCTCCATCACCAGAAGTACTTCTATTTGCTTTTCATCAAGCACCCGCTGGCGCAAACAACGCCAATTTATAATTGCAATAGAGCCCAACTGCTGTTGGGCGAACTGTATATACGAGCTTCGATCACTAAACTGCTGGCGCAAGGGGGCATCATCATGATAGCTGTCATAGAGGGCAACATAGTTGCCAGCACTTAAAGCAGAAAAACGGGTCTCTAAAAGTTGTTGCACAGTCATTCCTTTAACCTCGGATCCAGCGCATCACGAATTCCTTCACCCAGAAGATTATAACCCAGGACAGTTATCAGAATTGCCAAGCCGGGGAAAACCGATAACCACCAGGCGCTACCAAGGGTTTGTTTACCGATAATCAACATATTTCCCCACGAGGGGGTCGGCGGCTGCACCCCAATGCCAAGAAATGAGAGGGCACTTTCAGTTAGAATCGCTCCGGCAACTCCGAGAGTGGCAGACACCAGCACCGGCGACATCGCATTCGGTAAAATATGGCGGAAAATAAGTCGCAGATCTGAGGCTCCAAGTGCCTGCGCGGCAAGAACAAAATCACGCTGACGCAAACTGAGAAACTCAGCCCTGATCAAACGAGCCACTCCCATCCAACTGGTCAGTCCAATCACAATCATGATATTCCAGATAGATGGATCAAGAAACGCTATCACCGCCAGAATCAGAAAAAATGTAGGAAAGCACAGCATGATGTCGACAAATCGCATCACCAGAGCATCAACCCAACCGCCATAATATCCAGCTAAAGAACCTAAAACAATACCAATCAGGGTTGAAATACCGACCGCGACAAAACCGACGAGCAATGAAATCCGGGCACCGTAAAGCATTCGGATCAGCACTTCACGTCCTAAATCGTCCGTTCCAAGGGGATGATTTATACTCGGCGGTAGTAGACTTTGACCAATATCTATAGCCGCGGGATCCACGCCACTGAATGAAGCGACAGCAGCCATCAGAAACATAATCGAAACGATTCCGCCACCGACCAGTGCCATACGATTATGACGTAACTGCCGCCAAACAACATCAAAAAGAAAAGTCCGTCGAGATCGCAACATAATCAGTTAAATTTTACCCGTTCAACATCAAGCGCACTCAAGACACCCTTTTCTTTCAGGACATCAAGCAGTCGATCAAGTCGCGGATCATTGGCAGAAACCTCTGAGAAATCCACTGCACCATAGTCGATAACACTCGGTTCGACCTCTGGCTCAGGTGGTTTTGGTGTCTCTTTGGGCGCGTTATTTTTGATCGCCTGGCTAATTTCATCTTCTATCGCCAACACCGGAATTATTTTACATCCGGTGGCAAACTGCAGATCGTCAACCAGTTTAAGGTTGGTTGGATCAGTCATGGCCACACGTAACAACTTCTCATTACCGGTTTTACGTAATTCAATCGGAATCACCATCAATTCCATCAGCCGTTCAACTGACAATAGCGCCATAAGCTCCCTAGGGATTTCTAATTCCTGCAAAGAAACCCGGGAATATTTCACCTGCGACTCCAGAAATTCCAAGATAGTCTCTTCAGGAAGATAGCCAAGTTTAACCAGAGCGCTACCAATCCGGCCACCCAGATTCCGCTGCATAGAAAGAGCTGAATCAAGTTGAAACTGATCGATCAGACCAGCCTCCAATAACATTTCTCCCAAACGATTTGCATTAACTTGCATAGTGCCCCCTGTATTTCAAAATTTTCAGCATCAGGCTGACCCCCCGCCCTGGTGACTGTGACGAATACGCGGATCAGCCAGAGCATAACAGATATCTGCCAAGAGATTCCCAAGCAATGTCAGCACAGCGCCCATCACCAGAATCCCCATAATCAACGGATAGTCCCGCATCATAACACCATCGTAAAAAAGTTTTCCCATCCCCGGAATGGCAAAAATAGTTTCAAAAATAACACTCCCACCAATTAATCCGGGAACCGAAAGCCCGAGGATAGTAATAACTGGAAGCAATGCATTGCGTAACGCATGTTTATAAATCACCGTCCGTTCTGACAGCCCCTTTGCCCGGGCAGTGAGGATATAATCCTGGCGGATCACCTCAAGCATATTAGAACGCATATAACGGGAAAACCCTGCCAACCCACCGATCGCAGAGACAAAAACTGGCAGGATTAAGTGATTGATCCGGTCGATTAGTTGTCCACCCCAGCTTAAATATTCATAACCGAGGGATTTCAACCCGGAAACCGGCAACAAGCCCAGGCGGACGCCGAACCAATCCATCAGTAGCAATGCCAGCCAGAAAGAGGGCATGGCAAAACCAGTAAAGACCAAAATCGTAGTCGTACGATCAAAACCTGAATTCCGTTGAATTGCGGAAAGAATCCCCAGTGGAATAGAAACGGCAAGGATCAAAATAATCGAGAGCGAATTGAGTAAAATAGTAACCGGTAATCGTTCCAGCACTTTATCCAGAACCGGCCTGCGGTCGGTCGCAAAAGATTCGCCAAAATCGAGTTGCACCAAACGTGACAACCACTTTCCATATTGGACGTAAAGAGGTTGATCAAGTCCATATTGAGACCGGAGTCGCTGTTGCAGCTCAGAACTGACTTGTGGATTGAGCTGCGTTTGCATATCCGTCGGTTCTCCCGGTGCCAGATGGATCACGACAAAAGAAATCAGTGTGATCCCCAACAATAACGGGATAAGCAACAACAGACGTTTCGCAATATAGCTCAGCATACGATAAATACTCTCGCAAAAAACGACTAATCACCTGAACCGCAATAGGTTATCGGCTGGTCATATACAACATCAGTAAAAGGGACTGTCCCCGCATGGGGGCTGTCCCAGGCTTTTGTGATGCAAACCCCCGCAATTTCATTGCCCGTAAACTCTTGGAACCGCCCCCGATGGAGCTGGGGACAGTCCCGAGGGTACTCTAGCGCGAGTACTTCTGTTCAACTTGTGGCACAAACCATTGGTTGAAATTATAACGAATTCCAGCTGGAGCAGGTTCTACCCCTCGAAACCGCTTGGAAACTGCTGGCAAAGCCTCCCCGACATACAAAAAGGTATAGGGCTGCTCTTCCGCCAATATTTCCTGAAATCGGTCATAATAAACTTTGCGCTGTTGCAGATCAAAAACCCGCCGCCCCTGTTCCAGTAATTTGTCAACTTCAGCATTTTTAAAGCCGATAAAATTAAGCTCGCGTGGTCCAGTTTTGCTGGAGTGCCAGATATTATACTGATCCGGTTCCGGTCCGCCAGTCCAGCCTAAAATTGTAGCATCAAAATTCCCTGGATTTATAAATTCTTTGAGAAACGTCGCCCACTCAATAATCCGCAATTTTACTTCAACACCGATCTCCTTGAAACGACGCTGAATAATTTCACCCGTTTTTGAGCGCAGATCGTTCCCCTGGTTGGTAACAATGGTAAAAGCCAGCTCCTTACCGTCTTTATCTAAAATGCCATTCCCATCAGTATCCTTCCAGCCTGCCTCCGCTAAAAGCTGTCGGGCTTTATCAGGATTATATAAATAGGTTGGAACATCAGAATTATAAACCCAGGTGTCAGGCTTGTAAGGCCCGGTTGCAACGGTACCATATCCCAGCAAAACACCATCAATAAGTTCCTGCTTGTTTATTGCATAGGAAAGCGCCTGTCTGACACGCTTATCCTGAAAAATCGGGCGATTCAAATTATAACCCAGGTAAGTATAGCCAAAATTCAAGTAGCGATATTTATTATACAACCGTCTGAACGCGGGAGTATCGGTCTGCCGATCAAACTGCAACGGCGAAAGCCCCATAAAATCAAGACTGCCGGTCTGTAATTCAAGAAACTGGGTAGAAATATCGGGGATAATCCGATAAACCACCCGCTTGATATAGGGTTGTCCCTCAAAATAGTCGGGGTTCGATTCAAGAACAATTTTTTCTCCCCCCACCCATTCAGCAAAGCGGTATGGTCCGGTTCCAACCGGGTTACGAGCCAACTTGCTTTTGGTAATATCCTCCCCATCCAAAAGATGTTTGGGATGGATAGCCATCGCCCAGCTGATCAAAGCCGGAGCATAGGGTCTGTCATAATGGACCACAAAAGTATAGGGATCAGGGGTTTCAACTCCCGTCACTTGTTTGAACGATTCGGCATAAGCAGTCGGAGTTTTGGGATCAATATAAAGCTGATAGTTAAATTTGACGTCAGCAGCAGTAAAAGGAACTCCATCGTGCCAAGTCACATACTTGCGCAGATGAAAAGTAATGGTTAAATTGTCATCGGAGATATCCCAACTTTCAGCCAGCTCCCCCTCAATTTGCAGATTTTTATCGTAGCGAACCAGACCGTTATAAATCAGACCATTGATCGAACTGGAAGCAGAATCAGATGCCAAGACCGGCAGCAGGGTACTGGCATCCCCGATTGAGGCTTCAATAAAAGTATCACCAAATTCTGGAGTCAACGCTTCTGCAACCCCGGGATGGTTGACTTTATCAGAACTATTATTACAAGCGCTGAGCAATAATAATCCAAAAGAATAAAACAGAAATTTATAACAAAATATATTTCTCATAAAATCTTATCAATTTCATTCACGGGAGGGTTTCAAGGGGGATATTCTCAGGCTTTTCCAGATGAAACTGGACAATATTAATCCTCTCATTGACCTTGAGTTCAGAAAAATTGACTTTCACCCGCGTCTGCTCCAAAGGCATTGCAATCTTAACAAGATGTGGAAAATGACTCTTTTTTGAAAATTCTTGATAATCAACTGAGAGGTATTGTTTTCCAGCTCTGAAATAATGGCACCCGATGACCTGAAGTTGCCGATCAAACAGCAGTTCCTGCCGGTTATTATTATTTGACAGAACCAGCTTCAAAGCTCCTGATGTTAATTCAACGCTGTAATTTTGATAATCTATCAGGGGCGGATCATACAGCAATAACGCCAGCAGATCTTTGGTCGCCAGAGGGATCCGTATAAACCGGAAAATATTCTCATAGCTCGCTGGGCCCCGGAGAAACCGACCCGGGACAGTCGTCTTGAGAAACACCGACAAAGTTTCACCGTCAGAGGTCATTTGTAGAATCAGTTGACCAAATCCGGTTAAGACATCGGTTCGTAAAAGATCGGGTTTTTGCAACAATAGAAACTGTTGACTGGTAAAAAATTTATCCCTGGTTGTCAAAGAGACACTTGCAGCACCATCCAATGATGAGTAACGGCCTGATGTAGAGGCAAGATGAACCAGCAACTGATCTGCGGTAGGAATGTCAGTCCAATCCGGCTCTGACGGGCGAATACAACCTGTCAGCCCGACCAATAAGAAAAAAATCAGCCACCGCATTAATGTTCCTCCAATAACAGCAATTTGAGTTTTTCTTCCACTTGCGTCGCCTGCGGATCAATTTCCAGCACCCGTCGATACACCGATGCAGCCTTCTCCCAAAGCTTCATGGCAGAGTAAAGATCCCCCAAGTGCTCCTGAATGACAGCATCATCAGGATGCAATTTAACCGCTTTTTCAAGTTGCTCACGGCTTTCTGGGTAACACCCCATTTTGAAATAAATCCAGCCCAAAGTATCAACAATATAACCACTTGGCTTGATCGCTAATGCTTTTTGAGCTCGGCTCAACGCTAACTCCAGATCAATCTCATTTTCGGCCTGATCATACGCAAGAAAATTCAATGCGTCCGAATGGGAATCATCCAGCAACAAAATTTTCTCCATCGTTTGGACCGCAAGCTGGCGCTTATCTTGTTTTTCGTACAGCACCCCAAGTTGATAAAGTAGCTGTGTCGCGTCGGGATTTTTTTCAATGCCGTCCAGAGCAACTTGAACCGCCTGTTCATAATCTTCACGATCCCCAAGAAAAGCAACCAGGTAATAATAGACATCGGGTTGATGAATATCCTGTTTGATTATCTGTTGTAACTTTGCTATAGCCTTATCATCCCGATCAGACTGTTTATACAGATAAGCCAGCTGCAAAGCCGCTTCAGTATAAATCGAAGAATCTTGACCAATCGGTTCTAAAGCAGAAATAGCCTCATCAATTTTGCCCTGTCCTGACAAAGCCATGGCAAGATAATAACGACTGCGCCCATGCTGATCGTCCGAGTTCAGGAGGAGACGGAAAGCATTCTCAGCTTCAGCCCAATTTTCCAGCTCCAGTTGAATCAGGCCGATTTGATTGATAACTGGCAAATTGTCAGGAAACTGCTGGCGGACAGCCTGGAGCTGCAAGAGGGCGTCCTCAGGCTGGCGGCGAACAAGAAAATATTGCGCCAACTGTTGCCGCACCGCTGCGGCTCTTGGATTACGAGTAATAAAAGCTTGATACAGTTCCAGGGCAGCATCTTGATCCTGCCTCTCCAATAACTTGCCATATTCAAGAACCGCCGGTAGCTGATCCGGCTGCTTCTTCAGCAATTTTTTATAGATCGCAGTGGCTTTATCCGCCTGCTTTGCGTCTAGATATAAACGAGCCAGAGTAAGTTGTGCCAAGCCTGATTCCGGTTGCTGCTTCAGTAACGTCTCCAAAACAACTATTGCTTCGTCCTTACGATCGAGCCGGGTCAGGTCTATTGCTATGCGCAACGGCAATGCATCATTTTTGGGTGTCAACTCTAAAGCCCGACGGAAATGGTCAATTGCAGATTCATAGTCCTGTTGATAGCTAAAAACATCACCCAACAGCTCATGCGCAGCAACATTTTCAGGATCTCCTGCCAGCAAGGCTTCTAAAGTGGTAACGGCTTGTTCGGGCTGCTGCTGGTGTAAATAGGCCTTCGCCAGAATCAGCTGCAGATAATCCGATTGCGGATCAAAGCTTAGGGCTCGTTGCAGCGCAGCAATCGCCTCTTCCCAGCGATTTTCCGCAGCAAGAATTCTGAATTCGCTAAATGCAAAAAGGGACTTTGCTTCGGGATCAACCAATTCTGAGCGATAATTAACGGCACTTGCATCTTCGGGAACAGGTGCCTGAGACCGGTTGACGGCAACGCAACCAGAAATAAAAACCAGAGTGGAAAGCAAGCAGCAAACCGTTGTTTTTACGGTAAATAAATCTTGAATCTTCAAAAAAATATTCCTTCAAATAAGCGCTAGCATGAAAAACATTAACTATTGATAAGTAGCACACTCATTTCGCGAGCGTCAAACCCTTAAAAAAATCATCAGATCAACTTTACAGAGTTGAAATTTCTGGTAAATTGCCACCATGTGAAACTTATAATTATTGTTGTAATTCTATCCTTTCAGGATTAGTCTGTAATGTGCGTGCACAAAATTAAAGAAGCAATACTCAAATTTTTCCAGAGTCAATGAGCTAAAAGGTCAATCGATGAAAGAACCACAAAGAAACTCAATCAGAGAAGCCTGGATCCTCTGTCTGATTCTAGGTGTGGTTATGATCAATTTCCCCTTTATCCATATCTTCAATACCACGGGACTGCTTTTTGGAATCCCGGAACTGGTTCTTTATTTCTTTATCGGTTGGCCAATCTCAATCGCCGTTATCTGGCTTTTTGTACGCTACCTTGAAAAAGACTCACAAAATAGCTCTAAAATAGTGGGGGACAAGAGCGACCCATGATCCCGGCAAAGACCATTCTCTTTATGTCGATCATCTCTACAAAAACTGTCCTCCTTGTCTCCTTTGGCTATTTTGCACTGTTATTTCTGGTTGCCTTGTATGCTGAGAAATGCCGCAAGACCGGAAACTGCCTGCTAAAAAATTCACATATCTACTCACTGTCGATTGCTGTTTATTGCACCAGCTGGACCTATTACGGGAGTGTCGGCAAAGCAGCAACCAGCGGTCTGGAGTTCTTACCGATTTACTTAGGTCCTACTCTCGTTGCTTTTGCCTGGTGGTTTTTACTCCGCAAGATGCTTCTCATCAGCAAACAACAGAACATTACCAGTATTGCTGATTTTCTTTCCAGTCGCTATGATCGTTCCACCGTTCTTGGTGCAATTGTCACTCTGTTTGCAGTCTTTGGTATTACCCCCTATATCGCGTTACAGTTGAAAGCCATTTCCCAGACATTAAGCATCCTGTCGATGCCATTAACGATGCCTGGCACCGGTTTATACGATTATGCCTCGAAACTTCCATGGAGAATCGATATCGCATTCTTCGTGGCGCTACTATTGGCACTGTTTGGTATGTTGTTTGGTGCCAGAACCCTTGATTCTTCCGAAAAACACGAAGGGCTGGTTGTCGCAGTTGCCTTTGAATCTATTGTAAAATTGGTCGCTTTCCTGGCTGTCGGTATTTTTGTCACCTATGGTCTGTTCGATGGCTATATCGATGTCTTCCAACGCTTTTTTGAACAATTTCCCGAACGTCGCGACCTGCTCCTGCTGGGGACACAACAGACCCCTTACACCAAATGGTTCACGCTGATTGTTTTGTCGATGATGGCAGTGATGTTTCTCCCCCGCCAATTTCACATTATGATTACAGAAAATACCGATGAGCAGCATATCAAATCAGCAATGTGGAAATTTCCAGCATACCTTTTTCTCATGAACTTGTTTGTCCTGCCAATTGCTCTTGGTGGTTTGATCATCAATGGCGGCGACACAACCCAAGCGGATTATTTTGTCCTGACCCTGCCCCTCTCTACGGGACATCCCTGGTTAGCACTCTTGGTGTTCATTGGGGGATTGTCTTCATCTGCTGGAATGGTCATGGTCTCTTCAGTAACAATAGCAACAATGGTTCTGAACCATCTGGTCATGCCGATTATTTTGAGAATGAATATTCATGCACAAAGCCTTTCCAGGCTTTTGATCAATATTAAACGGCTTGGTATTCTTGGGGTAATCTTCATCGGTTATTTCTATTTTAAACTTATTGGTAATTCTTACGCTTTGGTTAATATGGGATTAATATCCTTTTCTGCGGTCACTCAATTTGCGCCAGCAGTACTCGGCGGACTGTTCTGGAAAAGAGCCAACCGTAGAGCAGCAATAACAGGAATCAGTTTGGGTTTTGCGCTGTGGTTTTATACCCTGCTAATTCCTTCATTTGTCCGTTCCGGATGGCTCCATTCAGATATCCTGCAAAATGGTTTATATGGCATCAACCTCTTAAAGCCTCTGGAACTTTTTGGCCTGCGCGGGTTTGATATGTACAGCCACTCACTGTTCTGGAGCATGCTGTTTAATCTGTCGGCCTATTTAACCATATCCTTCTTTGCCAAACAGACGAGATCAGAAGAAATCCAAGCTGAAAAATTTGTTGATGTCTTTGTGGATCAATCACAGCAACCAGACAAACTGAGGCGCATCAGCAAAGCCCCAACGGTTATGGAGTTTGTAGAATTAATGTCCAAGTTTATCGGCGAAAAACCGGCTCAAGCTGCCATAGCTGATTATTTAAGCTATCAAGAAATTGATTCCCGGGGAAACCTCTCAGATCACGAAATCCCAAACTTGAAAAGTTTTACAGAACGCACCCTGGCCGGCCATGTGGGTACAGCTCCAGCGCACATTATTCTGGAAAACTATCTCGCTGCTCGCGGCAGTGAGATGGAAGATGTTTTTGATATTTTTGGGACGGTCACTATCAACCACGCTTCCAGTCGCGAACAGTTGAGTGTGCTCTACGATGCAGCGCAAATTGTTTCCAGCGAAGGAGATTTCCAAAAAACCCTTGATAACATTCTGGAACTTCTTGCGCAGCAATTTAAATTTGATCTCTGTGTGATCCGCTTTCTAGAACCGGAATCGATGACACTGATTGTCAAGAGTCTGGTCGGAACATCCTCGGAATATTTTGGTCAGTTTGAACGCAATCTCAATACGGAGACCTATATTGGACAGGCATTCCTCTCCAATGTAACGACTGTTGTCAATGACACTGACCTGATTGAAAAACCAACCTCAGCAGAACATATCAAGCGCGATGGGATTACCTGTCTAGCCCACACTCCGATCGTTTCTGAGGGAGAGACAATCGGTATTCTATCGGCTTTTTCCAAAACCTCAAAAGGAATTTTTACTCAAGAATTTATTGCTCTGTTCGAAAACCTTGCGGGTCAAATTGGGATTGCCTGGCGCAACGACCAACAACTCCAGAAGCTTCTTCTCGGTCGGGAACAAGAACGAGAGATGCAGATTGCTAAAGATATCCAGAAAACTCTCCTCCCGACAAATCTGCCCACCCTGGGGCATATTGATATTGCTGGTCTGTGTGTTCCAGCGCATCAGGTTGGAGGAGATTATTACGACTTTATTGAACGCAACAGTTCAGCTTACGACCTCATTATTGCTGATGTGTCAGGACACAGTATTGGTTCAGCGCTGATCATGGCGGAAACACGAACTTTTATCCACGCCCGGATTGAAACTATTAAACACCCGGCTGAGATGTTACTGGCTCTCAACAGTTATTTCCTTAAAGATCTGGATCGTTCCGATCTGTTTGTTACTATGTTTTATTTACAATATAATCCTATAACCCACCGACTTATTTATGGCAATGCTGGGCATAACAACCCCTTGCTCTGGAAAAAAAGTCAACAGAAGCTCGTTAGTCTGGATGCAGAGGGGTTGATTTTCGGGATTAAAGATAACATCTCCTTTGAACAGAAAGCGACTGATCTGGAATCAGGAGATATTCTGCTTCTCTATACAGACGGAATTGTAGAAGCTGAGAATAAGGATAATGATTTTTTCGGGATAGACAGGCTTGGAAAAATACTTTCAGAGTGTGATGATTTAGGTTCACAAGAATTGATCGATCGGATTATGATACAAGGTCGAATTTTTACCGGAATGCGTCATTTTAAAGATGATATTACCCTGGTTGTCATGAGGATTTTAAAATGATCATTAAAGCGACTCATTTTTTGGTCAACATTCCTAAAATAGGGTACACTTAAAATCAATTTATTAACATGACAAAACTGAACTCAAGAAGGAGAACTCGCATGCAGTTGAAAATGACCGAACAAGGAGACATTGTTATCATTAATGTCGAAGAAGAACGGATGGATGCCTACAACAGCGGAGATCTTAAAGAACAAATGTTACAACTATTTGATGAGGGAAAGTGCAGTCTGGTGATTGATTTAAGCACCGTGCGATTTATCGATTCATCCGGTCTTGGTGCCCTGGTATCCGGTTTCAAAAATGCCAGTGCTCGTGAAGGGAGCCTTAAGCTATGCTGCCTTCAGCCACAAGTTCGATCAATGTTTGAATTGACCCGTCTCCATCGAGTTTTTGAAATTTTTCCCTCTCAGGATGAAGCATTAGCTAGTTTCTAGTCTGGATATAAACATCGATAGAAAGATCAACATGTCAAAGCAGGTTAAGATTGATATAACGGTTCCGAATCAAACCAAGTATCTCGGGATGATTGGACGCATTGGCGAAAGCATGGCTTATTCCCTGAAGGGCTACCATGGGAATCGCCGGGAACTCGCCTATCACCTTAATCTGGTACTGACAGAAGCCTTAGCAAATGCAATAGGTCATGCACATGACTTCGATCCAGACAAAGATATCAGAGTCTCAATCTCTGCCTCTGATCAAGATATCATCATCAAGGTTTTCGATCAGGGGCAGGGTTTTGACCTGGAATCACTGGCTAAACTTAAAGCACGGGTGAGTGCTGAAGGGGGTCGTGGGATCCAGATTATTTTTAAATTAATGGATCAAGTCAGATATATTCAGGAAGGCGACAGTAACGTCTTAGAAATGACCAAATATCTACACTAATCCCCATAAATGTATTTACCTGATTCCATATTCTTTCAACTTGCGCCTGAGCGTGAGTCGATTGATCCCAAGAATATCTGCCGTATGAGTTTTGTTGTGATCCGTCTTTTTATAAACTGTGAGAATATGTTGTTTTTCGACTTCAAAGAGCGGTAGCATTTCATCTATTGTTGATCTAACTTCCGAACAACATCCTACCAATGTCAAATCTTCAGGGGTGATAGTCCCACCAGAATGGAGAAGTGTCGTGCGTTCAATGACGTTTTTCAGTTCTCTGACATTTCCAGGCCACGGGTGCTTTTTAAGACAAGTCAATGCGGCAACAGAAAACTCGCAGTTCTTCTCCGGGCTGTGCAACAGAAATTCTTTGAGGAACAGATTTGCCAATAACGGGATATCTTCCGGATGATTTCGTAAGGAAGGAACCTGAATAGGAAACACGTTGAGACGATAGTATAGATCTTCACGGAACAGACCTGATTGGATCTGCTCATACAGATTTCTGTTGGTCGCTGTCACGATACGGACATCAACATGAATCGGTTGTTGTCCGCCAATTCGGGTCACCGTCATATCTTCAAGAACCCGAAGCAGTTTAGCCTGTAGCCCCGGTTCCATTTCAGCAATTTCATCCAGAAATAACGTCCCGCGATCGGCAAGTTCAAAGAGCCCTTTCTGACTATTTTTTGCGTCGGTATAAGCACCTCTCTCATGTCCAAAGAGCTCATTTTCCAGGAGCGATGCTGGCAGAGCAGCACAGTTAATTTTGAGCAATGGCCCTTCGCTACGAGAACTCTGATAGTGAATAGCTTCTGCCACTAATTCTTTCCCAACACCACTTTCACCCAGAATCAGCGTCGTCGTTGCATTGGCTTTAGCAACCAACATAATTTCCTGACGGATCTTTTTGAGGGTATTAGAATCCCCTTCAAGGCGGGTCCAGGAACGTTTATTGCGCTGTTTTTCACGTTGTCTGAAGGTCTTCACCTCACCGCGCAATTGACGCGTTTCCATTGCTCTTTCAACCAATATTTGTAACTCGTCCAGATCAAACGGCTTGTTGATGTAGTCAAAAGCTCCTAATTTTAGAGCGGTAACAGCAGTCTGTACCTCTGGAAAGGCTGTAGCAACAATAACCAACAGGGATTGTGGGTCAGGAACTTCTGCAAGCAGATCGAGACCAGAACCATCAGGCAATTTCATATCCAGAATCATCAGGTCAAAATCGTGTTGACGCATTTCCTTTCTGGCTTCAAAGAGGGTCTCAGCACTTAGGGCGATATAATTTTCTTGCTGGAAAAAATCAACCAAACTCTCACGCAGCATCTCTTCATCTTCGACAATCAGAATCCTCCCGCGCATCCGCTACCTCCCTCTGGAAAATAAATACTGGCTTCAACACCACCATGGGGGCGGTCGTTAAGATCGATTGTCCCCTTCATTTCAGCAACCAATTGTCTCACAATTGCCAGGCCTAACCCGGTTCCCTCGGGTTTACTGGTCACCAGTGGTTCAAAAAGCTGGTCAATCAGTTCTGCTGGTAAGCCGCAGCCATCATCATAAATTTTGATCTCAATCTGCCCCACGGATCGACGTGCAAAGACATCAACTTGTCCATTTTCATCACAGGCTTGCAGCGCATTCAGAATGAGATTCATAAAGATCTGGTGGAGATACTGTGCTTTTGAGCAGACTAGTAGTGGCTCAGAAGGTAAATGGAGTTGTAATTGAATTTTATGTCGATCTGCTTCTTCGCAGAGGATAAAAGCAAGATCACGCAAAACTTGGCTGACATTTATCTGTTCTCGCTCCTGGTTCTGTTGTGGCGCCAGGTAGCTGGTTAAATGTCCAAGGAAATCTCCCAGACGATCAACCAGGTTCAGCATTTTGGTGATATCCAGCTGCAGTTTCTGATCAAGATCCGTGCGGCGTTGTAGCAGTTGCAGTTTCACCCGCATTCCTGCCAGGGGATTACCTATCTCATGGGCGACAGTTGCTGACAACATTCCCAGCGAAGATAGCCTGTTTGCCTGCAACAGTTGCCGCTCTAAAGTTAGCATCAGCTTCTCGGCTGCATCTGCTTCTAGTTGCGAGCGATTAAGATCGGCGACCCTTTTTTCAACCTCTTCCTTTAAAAGCATATTCCAGTTAAGGAGTTCTGCATGTGTTTGTTGTTGAGATTGTGCCATTTCATTCAAGGCACACGATAATTCTCCAAATTCATCACGACTGGTAATATTTACAATTGTCTCAAAATTGCCAGCAGCAATAGTGTTAGCAAAGCGGGACAAACGACGAATCGGACGACTAAAACGCCGAGCTGCAATAATTGCCAGGGTCGAAGCAAGCAGGGCAAGCAATAGAAAAGAAAAGATGAAGGTTTTTTTTAGCTGCTTTAACTCGGCATAGAGATATTTCTGCGGGTAAGCAATGGTTAAATACCAGAGATGTCCAAATCCGGCACTGACCGATGCCGTAGCCAGGATATCAGACTGTACTGCGGCAACATTAGGCGCTTCATCTGGCTTGGGAAACAGACGTATGATCTGCTGGAAATTATCAAGTTCAGAGTTGTCGGCACTCAAAAAATTAACCTTGCCTGCGTAGCTGTCCATCTTGATAAATTGATGGTTCTGATTGAATAGCAAAATACGAGTTCCATCGACATTGAGCAGATATTTCAGAGATGAAAGCAATTTTTCACCAAAGACATTGATGATAACCAGCCCTGCGGTTGCCCCTGAAGGATCGAGAATTGGGGCGGCAACCCTGACAACCAAACGTTTAGGCTCTTCGACCCGACCAAATTCCATATTAAGATCAAGATGCGAAACATAGGTTCCTCCTGGAGGGCAATGAAAAGCCTCCTGGATATAGTAGCGGTCACTTTTATCCTGTAAGTTGGATTCTGGAACCAGAACCGCTTTTCCATCAATATTGTTGATCCGCAGTTGTTCACGCCCATCCTTAGAAATAAAACGAATCTGATAATAATCTTTTTCTACCATGATGGCCGCAAGAAACTCGTTCTGTATCAATGCCCATTGATCAGCATCCATATCCTTCTTGAGTCTCCGCTGTAAAAACCGGGCAAGAGAACGGACATCTCTTCTGACACCATTCAGATAATCTTCAATCGAGTTACCTGCCGTGATGACTTCCGCTTGTAACTCCTGATTAATCTGCGCGCGCAACGCTTTTTCCATGTGCTGCAAAGAAAGATTTCCCAAAAACAAAATTGGACCCAGAGACAGACCCAGAAACGCAATCAACATTTTTCTTCGAATTGATAACGTTACCTGTGGAAACAGCATTTTTCATGACCTCATTTGTAGATAAAACATCTGGTGACTCATCAAAAACTCATTCCGATGGATAGAAAGGTACCACATAAACGGTTAATTATGAACCATACAGGTGGTTTTATTTTTACCACCCAGCATTCCAGATTTTGGTAAATCCCTGTTATTTCGATACTTAACTTGTGGCACGCTTTCTGCTTTGGATTTATGTATTAACTAGAACTGCAATTGAAGAACCAAAAATACTTTGTAACCTTTGATTCAGGAGAGATCGCTCAATGGAAAACAATGGAAAGAAGACTTTTTTTGACAAAGGTGAGTTCTGTAAAAAATTTCTGCTCCCCGGAGCTGTCATTCTTATTCTTATTTTCTTTTTCTGTGGAGATAAAAAACCTGATATCCCTGACCCTGTTCCACTTAAGGCTGAATGGTATACACCGGAAACTGCACGTGGAGAGATTCTGGAAAATACCGTCATGCCGGGAAATTGTTTCATCTGTCACAGTGTTCAAGTGCCAGACCCGAGTGTCATTCGTCCACAGTTTGCCCATGCAACAGTTAAACTGGAACATGGTGCCAATAATCGTTGTTTCAATTGTCACCATATCTATGATCGTGACAGCCTGGCTGGTGATGGTGAAAGCAAAATACCCTTTGCAACTCCTGAAAAACTCTGTGCCCGATGTCACGGTCTTATTGTTAAAGACTGGCAGGAGGGAACTCATGGGTTGAGACAAGGCGGTTGGTTGATTAAAAATGGTGCAAACCCAGTTAACTTCACCTGTACTGAGTGTCATGATCCCCATTCCCCAAAATTCAAATATGCAATTGCAGCTCCTGCTCCGGTTTGGCCCAAGAAGACAATCCGGACAACCAAACATGATGAAGATCCTAAATCTGCATACTTAATTGAATCACACCAGGAGAGCTTCTGATGAGTACAGAAGAGCAAAAAGACCTTGAGCTGAACACCGAAAACCAGCAGGAACCAGTTCTCAGTCGCCGCTATTTTCTTGCCGGAACAGCCTGTCTGTCAGTCGCTGCGGCAGTATCTTTATCACCGTTGCTGAATGCTGAGGAGGTTCCTTCCGCAGATGACTTTATCCAGCAGCATTACAACGAATTGAGTGATGAGGATAAAAAAGAAATCTTTGCCCGGCTCGAAGCTGAGGTTAAAGAAAAATATGGGGTAGCTGCTACGATATCTGACCCCCCACCCATGGAAGGTGTTGAGTTTGCTTATGTTCTCAACTTGGGGCGTTGTATCGGCTGCCGAAAATGTGTCTATGCCTGCATGAAAGAAAATAATCTTTCCCGCAGCCCACAAAAACAATACATCCGCGTTCTGAAGATGAAAAAAGGCGCCATCAACCTGGAAACATCAAGCCATGACTATCCGGAGAAAGAAGCGGCTAGTGATGATTTCTTCTACATGCCCGTTGCTTGTCAGCAATGTCGTGAACCCAAATGTATTGAAGTCTGTCCGGTAAAAGCGACCTGGCAAGAGAAGGACGGCATTGTTGTTATCGACTACAACTGGTGTATCGGTTGTCGCTATTGTGAAGCAGCCTGTCCATACCACGCCAGACGTTTCAATTTTGCCGCACCACAGGTTCCCGCGGAAGAGTTAAATCCAGACATGGGATATCTTTCCAATCGTCCACGCTATATGGGCGTCATGGAGAAGTGTACTTTCTGCCTGCACAGAACCAGGCGTGGCGAGTATCCAGCCTGCATGGAGGTCTGCCCGACTGGATCACGGAAATTTGGCAACCTCAGGGATCCCGAGAGTGAAGTGCGCAAAATAATAGAGCAGGAACGTGTATTTGTACTTAAACAGGAAGCCGGGACACTCCCGAAATTCTATTACACGTTTGCTAAATAACGGGTCAGGAATGTTTTCACTTGCCAACTATTATCCGAAGGGGTGATCAATGAAAGCTGGTTTTTCAGGATTTGTTAGTCATGCGGTCAAATCTATTTTGATCGGAAATCGAACTTACACCTTATGGATGTTTGGGCTGATTGTTATCAGTATGTTTGGACTGAATGCCTTCAGTCGCCAGATTGCTCATGGCCTGTACACAACCGGTATGGGGGATGAAGTTTCCTGGGGGCTCTATATCTCAAACTTTGCCTTTTTGGTGGGAATGGCTGCAGCAGCGGTTATGATGGTTATCCCGGCCTATATTTTTAAAGACGAAGAAATCCACAAAGTTGTCATTTTTACCGAATTATGGGCGATTGCCGCACTAACCATGTGTCTGCTCTTCATCACCGCTGATATCGGCCGCCCCGATCGTCTCTGGCACATGATCCCATTCCTCGGGATATTTCACTGGCCGATGTCAATGCTGACTTGGGATGTTTTAGTTTTAAACGGCTATCTGCTCCTCAACATATACGTCTGCGGTTACGTTCTTTATAAAAAATATCATGGTCAAAAGCTGGTCGCTCGCCATTATCTCCCATTTGTCTTTCTTGCTATTGCCTGGGCACCATTAATTCATACGATAACTGCATTTCTCTTCCAAGGATTGGCTGCCAGACCTTTCTGGCATACCGGTCTGATTGCACCTCGCTTCCTAGCATCTGCATTTGCTGCCGGACCCGCATTTATCATTCTGGTATTTAAAGTGATGGATTATTTTAAATGCTGCAAAATCCATCAGGATGTGATTGCGAAGATACGGGTCATCATCACCGTCAGCTTATTAGCCAATCTACTTCTGGTAGGATCGGAACTTTTCACCGAGCTTTATTCCGGTTCTGAGCACTCTATCCACTTGGCTTTTCTGCTCGGCTTTCATGGGCCAAGCGTCCTCGCTCCATGGATGTGGGGCGCTATCATCCTCAATGTAATCGCAGCAATCATTTTACTTTTACCGGTGCGCCAAAACCCGCAGTTTTTAACCGTTGCCTGTGTCATGATAATTGTCGGTATCTGGGTTGAAAAAGGGTTGGGCTTTGTCATTTCCGGTTTTGTTCCAACACCACTCGGCGATTTTGTTCAATATCAACCATCACTCAACGAACTGACGGTCTGTTTCGGCATCCTGGCTTTTGGACTGCTGGTCTATACAGCATTGCTGAAAGTTGCTGTACCAATTATCAATGGTGAACTCTGCCACAGAGAGAATAATGATTAAGAACAACTCTTTACTTGCATCAAACAGGGAGGTCAATGTGCAAAAAAAATTATTAATGATGTTACTGACTATTGGAGTCGCTTTCAGCTTCAGCTCTATGGTGTACGCAGCAAGTGGTTGTACCACTAACGACTGCCATGCCGGACTCGAAGAGATTGTTCCGCCAGATTTTCCCATGTCGCAACAGCTAAAAATGAACGGGCAGATGCATGGCGATCCTGAAGGGTGCGTCATGTGCCACGGTGGGAATCCCACAGCAACCAAGAAGGAAGAGGCGCACAAAGGGATCCCTGCAACGTTGCGGATGGCTCCCGGCCCTAAAGATTTCTATCCTGATCCTGGTTCGATCTGGATTTCTCAAAACACCTGTGGTGTCTGTCACGTCGGCTATGTCTACCGCTCACAACTTTCGTTAATGAACACTGAGGCTGGCAAAATCTCTGGCAACATGCACACTTGGGGCATGGAGGAAGTCGCCAACCACAAAAATCCATGGGGTAACTACGACGTTGAAGATACAGATGGTCAAAAGCCGCTAGTAGGAACACCCACGTATCAGAAATACATGGCTGACCAGATCAGCATGTATCCTGAGCAGTATCCAAAAAGTCTGAAACAGATGCCGAATCCGACCATGGAAGAGGTAAAAAAAGACCCGAAGAAAGCCGCATTTGCTTATCAGCGTCAAGATTGTAACCGCTGCCATCTCGGTGTCAAAGGTCGGGAAAAGCGCGGCGATTATCGTGGTATGGGTTGCTCAGCCTGCCATATTCTCTACAGTAATGATGGTTACTACGAAGGCAAAGACAAGAGCATCGACCCGAAGAAAAAAGGGCACATGCTTAGACACCGCATCGCCGGAACCCGTAAAACTGGCGGGATCCCGGTCGAAACCTGTAACTCATGTCACAATCGTGGTAAACGAATTGGAACATCGTTCCAGGGTCTGATGGAATTCCCCTACGGATCTCCTTTCGATGAAAATGGCAAAATCCAACCTAAGCTCCACACCAAGAGATATATGTTTGTCTCTGACGACCTGCATCATCAGCAGAAGAGTCGTGAAGGAAACCCCGAAGGCGGGCTTCTGTGTCAGGATTGTCATACCAGTATCGATATGCACGGTGACGGCAATATCCATGGAACCACTATGGGTCAAGTCGAGATCGAGTGTACCGATTGTCACGGCACTCCAAAGGCGTATCCATGGGAACTTCCTGTCGGTTATGGCGATGAGTTTGGCAAAAGAGCTCAGACCAAACCACGTGGCACAGCGACGAAGCAATTGGTTACCGTGCAACAGTTCGGCGACCCCTTTGAAGTTGAAGATGGATATCTGATTACTGCCCGTGGCAACCCATTGGGTAACGTTGTCCGGCGAGGAGATAAGGTCATCGTCCACTCAGCAACCGGTAACGATTTTGAGGTTCCGGCACTGAAGGGTCTGGCTGTCAACAAGAAGTGGAAGAACCCTGATGCACAGGTTGCCATGATGGCAGTCAGTGGTCACCTTGAAAAGATGGAGTGTTACACCTGTCACGCTTCATGGGCACCACAATGCTACGGTTGTCATGTCAAAGTTGATTACAGCAATGACAAAAATGGCAAACAAAAAGGTGGGACTGACTGGATTGCTTCGGGCAACAGCCACGATTCCCACGGCCAGACAGCTGAATCAAAACTAGGTTCAAAAGGTATCTTTACCTCAGGCAAACCAATGGAAAAACGGTCGTATCTGCGCTGGGAAGATCCGGTTCTCGGAATCAGCGGTGAAGGACGTGTGACTCCACTGATGCCTGGTTGCCAGGTGGTTTATACTGTTGTTGACGATACCGGTAAAGTCATTGTCAATAACATGATTGCCGATGCCCCGGATGAAGCCAAATATGTGGGACAGGAACATGTTCCATTGGCAATAGATATGTCACCGGTTCAACCACATACAGCACAACGTAAAGCCCGTACTTGCGAGAGTTGCCACGGTAATTCTAAAGTTGCCGGTCTTGGTATCGGTGATGGCACTTTCGGTCTTGGACAAAATAAGCCCGTTGTTGAAGATCTGATTGACGCCAAAACCGGGAAAGTTATCCCAAGTAAGTATAGTGTTCAGATCCCGGCTATTCCAAAGCTGGACTTTGACTGGTCACAGATTGTTACCCGCGATGGCGTCCAGCTGGCAACCGTTGGATCTCACTGGCCACTCAGCCGCGCATTCAACAAGAAGGAAATTGATACCTTCATGCGCACTGGCACTTGTATGGGTTGCCACCAGAACATGAGCCAGGAAGATCTATGGAAGAAGGTCAGTGAAGACGGCAAACTTGATTTCAAACAGCACAATGAGATGATGAATAAAATGCTTCACAATATGGCTAAAAATGCTCCAAAAATTAAAAAATAGCCACATATATTGAGAAGACTCTCTCCTCTCAATTCCCCCGGCAGCTTCTCGCTGCCGGGGATTTTTTTAGTTAAACTAGGAACTATTTTGAATCGATTACTACTACAACTGATAGCAATTCTGGAAATTATTGGCGGTGTCTGGGGCCTTTCTATAATGCTTTACCGAATGGCAAACGTCCTGGATACTTTTAAGTTCCTGCTGTTTATGCTGCTGTATCTCGTTCCATTTATTATCAGTATCATTGCCGGCATTCTATTATTCAAACAAAAGACCGCAGGATTAACCCTTTCCCTGGTTATTCAACTGCTACAAATCCCCTACTTTGCCTTAGCTGGGCTCTATTATTCATTCATTTCCGGGGTACTAGCTGGCATCAGAATTAGCTTACTGGAAGGGATAACTCACTACAATTTTAATTTTCTTTTTGGGGGGTACTGTCAGATACAAACAGGTTTACCGGTTGAAATTTCAGCTTTTGGCATCAATATATTTGCCGTTGTTACTTTCAGTTTTTTACTTATATATAAGTTGCAAGGTAAAGAAGCCTGACATTATAAATAATCGAGTAATTGCAGATGATTCGACAATGATATCTTCCCTGAAACCTCCTTGCCGTAACCGGCAAATTGCATATTTGCTTCGGTTGCCGCAAGTTTATCCAGCTCAGAATCCCCAATGAACAGACAATTTTCAGGTTTAATATTGAGTGATTCTGCAGCCAAAAACAACATATCCGGAGCAGGTTTGGGATTTTCAACATCATGACTCGTGACAACCGCTGTAAAATATTTGTCCAGATTAAAATGGTCAAGAATCGCCAATATACTTTTGCCACGATTAGTTGCAATAGCCATAGGATAGTGGCCGAGGAGCTGTTCTAAAAGCTCGGTTAAATCGGCCTCCGGTTCCATATATGGGATAAACGCTCGATAGTCCAAAGTTGCTGAAAAAATGCGTGCTGATGGCAAATCTTCCTGACGCAAAAGGTTTGCTAAAACAACCGATGAACTAGCGGTATGACACATCTGTGCCAGCTCTTTGTGCTCAGTAGAAACCGGGGGGTAGGAAAACTCTTCAAGAATTCGATTATAATAGGCCAGATTCGCCCGCCGACTTTCAAACATCACCCCATCACAATCAAATATTACAGCCTCAATCTGACTCAAGTCTCTGCCTTCCTGAGAAGATAGATCAGGCCGGCTACCCCGAACAAGATCATCGGCAGCGATAGCAGTTGTCCCATCGTCGCCCCTCCCCAGAGGAAACCGAGCTGCTCATCGGGCTGGCGCACAAATTCAATCAGAAAACGAAATATTCCATACACAAAAACAAAACTAAAAGCAGGAATGCCAGGACGAACCCCGAAACGGTGCAGCAGATAAATCAAAATAAACAGAACTATTCCTTCAAGACCTGCTTCGTAGAGCTGGCTCGGGTGACGTGGTAATGATCCCCCATTAGGGAAAATGATTCCCCAAGGTTGTTCGGTCACCCTCCCCCAAAGTTCAGAATTAATAAAATTTCCGATCCGTCCAAAACCAAGGCCAATTGGTACTGCAGCGACAGCCAAATCGGCAATCAGGAGAAGAGGCAATTTACGGATCCGACAAAAAATCAATAGGACAATCAGAACTCCAAGCAATCCCCCATGAAAACTCATCCCCCCTTCCCAGACGTAAAAGATTTTCAGCGGATGATTTACATAATAGCTGGTGTTATAAAACAAGGTATACCCGAGTCGGCCACCAAGAACAACACCAAGAACTGCGTAGAATAACAGGTCAGAAATAAGTTCTTTTTTAATCGGCAGCGACCGTAGTTTGACGATATGACACATCATGAAGTAGCCACCAACAAAACCCAGCAGATACATCATCCCGTACCACCGAACAGCAAGTGAGCCGATGCTGAAAATAACTGGATCAATCTGTGGAAAAATCATCGGGCTATCTTTCTAAGTAGAGTCAAAATATTTTCCATATCCTCGGGGACAGGAGCTGAAAAGATCATATCATGATTAAGCACAGGATGACGAAAAGCAAGTTTTTCAGCATGCAATAGCGGTCGTAAAACTTTAACATCACAAATCTCCCTAGCTCCCCCGTAGCGCTGATCGCCGACCAGTGGACAACCCTGTTCCGCCATGTGAGCTCGGATTTGATGAGAACGACCTGTTAATATTTCAATATTCATCAAGGAATAATTCCCCAGAGTTTCAACTAGCTGAAACCTGGTAATCGCCTCCTTGCCACCCTTCTCAACTGATTTGACACGGTTTTCCTTTCTGGATCGAGCCAAAAATGATCTAATTTCGCCCTTATTTAATTCCGGAGCACCATGAACCAAAGCAAGATAATTTTTCTTGGCTTCGTGTTCCATAAAAGTCCGGGTCATTTCCTTATGCGCTCGAGGATGAATTGAAAAAACAATGACCCCAGAGGTTCCTCTGTCCAAACGCTGGATCATCCCTATTTCAGCTTTTTGATGCAACCGAAAAGGATCCTTCAGGTGCCATTGAAGCGCTTCAAACAAGGTTCCTTTGAAGCGCGCATGGGTTGGTTGTGTATCCACGAGAGCAGGTTTATTTAAAACAATGATATATTGATCCTGAAACAGAATACCCGGCTCGATAATCCGAAAGGGATCTAAAGACAACTGATCAATGTAAACTTCCACCGAATCACCAAGTTGAACCGGTGACGAGCTGCTTCTAACTCTGCGGCCATTGACATGAACCCCACCGATGTCAATAATTTTTTTGGCCAGAGTCCGGGATAACTCGATAGAAGCAGCAGCCAGGTATTGATCAAGCCTCAATCCAACCTGTTTAAGAGTCACCTGTAAGCGATGGATTGTCCATTTCATCAGCTTAAATGTCCATTTATTGCAATATTACATTCATTAAATTTAATTTTTTTCTTGACTTAATTTCTGAAATTGCTAGTATGAAATCACAGTATAGATCTTTGAATTTCTGGGGTGTGCGGCTTGGTTCTGATTCCTTGACCAACATTTTTACTGACCTGTCATTACGTGAAAAGATGGTGTGCAAGCCTGTCCACGAGCAGGACGTCTAAAGTTTTTTCCGTAGACAAAATTTTTGTTCAGGTCATTCGTAAAGAATCATACCGGCATCCCGGAGACATTCCATAAAAAAGGCTCTGAAATAATTTCAGAGCCTTTTTCTTTTTTTTACTTCATAGCTTCTTGTACTACTCATCAACCCGATCACGCAGTTCCTTACCGGTTTTAAAAAATGGTGTTTTGCGTGATGGAATTTTGACGAGCTCACCGCTTTTGGGGTTCCGCGCTTCGCGAGCATCACGTTCACGAACGGAGAAAGAGCCAAATCCACGAATTTCAACCCGATCTCCTTGAGCAAGAGCCTTGCCGATTCCACCAAAAATCAGATTAATAACAGTTTCAGCGTCTTTTTTGTTAAGAATTTCGTGTCCCTCAAAGAGTTGCTCTATCAATTCACTTTTTGTCATCATTACCTTCCACAGATCTTAATATTTATAAGCAATCAGTAGTTATTCAAGAGATATTGTGGTCCGATTAATTTTCTGCCACTGAGATTAACTCCAAGATAACGACTCACAGCATTCTTAAAATATCGATCAATCAAATTTATCCTTTCCGGCTCCGGATAAACCAAGCTGGGTTCATCATCAATCCCAGCCGCTTTAGCAGCATACTTGATTGCATCGTTCAAAGTCCCAATTTCATCAATCAAGCCTATATCTTTAGCCTGACGTCCGGTAAAAATCCGGCCATCAACAAACGGTTGTAGTCTTTCTATCGACATCTTTCGGCCAGCACTAATGGCTTCAACAAACTGCAGATGAACATCATCAATCATCCCTTGCAGCAACGCACGATCAGCTGGTAAAAATTCCCGGGTTGATGAACCAATATCTTTAAATCGCCCGCTTTTTACAACCTCTGTGTATATCCCAATTTTCCCCATTAACTCCTGATAGTTGGGAAACGACATAATAACCCCAATGCTCCCGGTTATTGTGCCTGGATTTGCAAATATTCGTTCTCCGGCAACGGCAAGATAATAACCACCTGAAGCAGCTACAGAACCCATCGAGATAATCAATGGCTTTTTTTGGGCGAGTTGTTTTAATTCAGCATAAATTTCCTGTGATGGTCCGGCACCGCCACCGGGGGAATCAATTCTGAGAACAACTGCTTTAATGTTACGATGATCACGAAATTCAACGATCTGTTCGATCATACGACGACCGTCGACAATAGTACCTTTGACTTCAAGGATACCAACTTTGTCACCGACAGAAACAACAACTGAACCCGCGTTGAACAGTCCTGCAGTAAGAACAACCAGTAGAAAAAATAAGAAGATTCCACCAACTGTTAGAGATGCTAGTAAAAAGGGGCGTTTCTTCATTTCAACCATTAAAAAAGGGGCTCCCAGTATATGAGGAGCCCCTGTTCAAGTTCATCAATAAATTAATCTTCAGTTTTACGATCCATGGCACCTTGGAGCAAATCACCAAAGTTTGATGTTGCTTTTTTCTGCGCACCCATGAATTCGTTAACTTCCGCTTTTTCTTTTTGAACATCAAGATTTTTGATTGACAGAGCAATTTTACGATCAACTGTATCAACTTGCAGAACCCCTGCCTCAAGTTCAGCACCAACTTCAGTGAAATCTTTCGGGCTGTCGATCTTTTCCTTGCTCAATTCTGAAACATGAATCAGACCTTCAATCCCCTCTTCAAGCTCAATAAAGATACCAAAATCAGTTATTGACGTGACTTTACCCTTCACAATAGTTCCGCGTGCATATCGTGTAGGAACCGTCTCCCAGGGATCAGTGCTCAGTTGCTTCAAGCCCAGGGAAAAACGCTCATTATCGCGATCAATGTTCAAGACAACAGCCTTAACCAGATCACCTTTTTTATAAGCCTCTGAAGGATGTTTGATCCGCTTAGTCCAGGATAGGTCAGAGATATGCACCAAACCGTCGATTCCCTCATCAACACCGACAAAGATACCGAAATCGGTAATATTTTTAACCTGTCCCTCAATGATGGTGCCGATCGGGAATTTCTCGCCAATAACATCCCAGGGATTCGGCTCAATCTGCTTCAATCCAAGAGAAATACGACGATTATCGGTATCAAGTGCCAATACAATTGATTCAACATCGTCACCGATTGAAAGAACTTTATTCGGGTGCTTAACCCGTTTGGTCCAACTCATCTCAGAAACATGAATCAGGCCTTCAACGCCCTCTTCAAGCTCAATAAATGCGCCGTAATCAGTCAAACTTACAACCTTACCGGTCACCTTGGTCTCGATCGGGTATTTGGCTGCAACATCCAACCATGGATCCGGAGCAATCTGCTTCAGCCCCAGAGAAACCCGCTCTTTTTCTTTATCGAATTTCAGCACTTTGACATTAATTTTGTCACCAACCGCCAGGATATCTGATGGGTGTTTAACCCGTCCCCAAGACATGTCAGTTATATGCAATAAGCCGTCAATACCACCAAGGTCAATAAATGCACCATAGTCAGTCAGGTTCTTAACGATACCCTCAATAACTTGACCTTCTTCAAGTGTTTTCAAGGTGTCACTACGATGTGATTCACGCTCGGTTTCGAGGAGAACCCGTCGCGACAGGACAATATTTCCACGGCGTTTGTTCAGCTTGATAATTTTGAAATCATAGATTTGCCCGATCACTTTATCCAGATTACGTACTGGACGCAGATCAACTTGAGATCCCGGCAAGAAAGCATTAACACCGATGTCAACTGAGAGCCCACCTTTAATACGGCTGAGAATTTTACCTTCAACCACAGCGTCTTCTTCCAGAGAATTCCAGATCTTCTGCCGATCAGCTTTCTCCTTGGAGAGAACAATCAGACCACTGTCACTTTCACCACCACCGAACAGGACATCATATACGTCACCTACCTTGACGTTGATTTCCCCTTTTTCGTCAGCAAACTCACGGAGAGGGATAACCCCTTCCGACTTGTAACCAACGTCTACCACAACTGAGTCAGGGTTCACCTGAACAATTGTTCCTTCTACGACGTCATTTCGCTTCAATTCAAAGCCGCCCTGCTCATAGTCCTTCAGCAGTTCTTCAAAGCTTTCCTCGCCGTCCTGCAGTTCCATTTCTTCTTCGTCTTGCATGTCTTTATCTTCTACCATTGGAGATGTGACCCCCTTACGAATTTCCCGACGCCTTGCGACGGCGGACTCAGATCTGGATCAGTGTGTGGGCGACTGAATAAGAGCGTAAGTGCTTGGGTTGAATAAGTGTTTCAAAAATCTTAGCTGCACCAAAAGGTTCAGCGGTGATTTTTGAGGCGCTTAAGCAATCCAATAACTTGTGCTATTAACTGTCGATCCGCTCACTGATTCAGGTCAAATTGAGACTGCGCAAGTTAGCACAGCCCTTGAGAAAAAACAAACCAATATTTATCAGGCAGTTATTCTCTTTTAACCGGCAACTTCTGCTTCTTTATTCCGGACGATAAGAAACATTTTCTGAAGAACCTCATCTATCGATAAATGGGTTGAATCGACCACGACAGCATCATCCGCCTGCTTTAGTGGAGCATAAGTTCTGGCGGTATCTACGGCATCACGTGCCTCGACCTCAGAAATCGTTTGTTGCAGGTCAACAGCAAGCCCCTGCTGCCGTAACTCCTCATAACGCCGCTGCCCTCTTTCTGCTGCCGTTGCCGAAAGAAAAAATTTAATGTCGGCGTAAGGAAAGACAACTGTGCCGACATCCCGCCCCTCCAGAACAACTCCACCACCCTCTCCCATTTTTCTCTGCAGCAACATCATCGCCTCACGTACTGCAGGGTTTGCCGCAACCTGCGCGGTCAACAGACTGACCTCCGGAGTCCGGATCGCAGCAGAGACATCGAGATCATTGACCAGCACCCGATCCACACCATCACCGTAGACAAGCTTGATTGACATTGTAGAGCAGAGTTTTTTGAGGGCAGCCGTATCCTTGGGATCAATGTTTTGTTCTCCAGCGAGGAGGGCAACGGAGCGATACATGGCACCGGTATCGATATTCAGATAGCCGAGTTTTTCAGCTAGAGCTTTGCTCAGAGTGCTTTTACCCGCTCCGGAGGGGCCATCAATGGCAATAATCAATTTCTTCAAGTCTAACGATCCTTCCCAATCAAAGTTAACAGATCCCAGAATCCGGGGAAAGATGTCTCGGTACAGGCGGTATCAGCAATCTCAACATTGCCCTCTGCTGCCAGTGCAGCAACGGCCAGACTCATGGCAATCCGGTGATCCCCAAAGGAATTGACTCGACCACCAGAAAGGGGCTGCCAGCCGGTGATCACCATACCGTCTTCGCGAGGCTCAATGACACCACCCAGAGCGCCAAGGGTTTCGCACATGGCAGCAATCCGGTCTGTTTCCTTGACCCGCAACTCTTTGGCATCCCGGATTATTGTTGTTCCACTGGCAAAAGCGGCTGCCACACTGACTACCGGGAATTCATCAATCGCCCGGGGGATCAGCTCACCGCCGATCTCTATACCGTGCAGGGAGCTGCTCTTAACCAACAGATCGGCAACCGGTTCCCCTGACAGTTCACGCTGGTTGGTCAGTTCAATTGAGCCCCCCATCTGTTGTAAAATGTCGATCACCCCACAGCGGGTCGGGTTGACACCAACACTCTTTAATAACAGTTCAGACCCCGGCACAATCAGTCCGGCGACCAGAAAGAATGCAGCAGAGGAGATATCACCCGGAACCTCAATATCTTGTCCCGTCAACGCAACCCGCCCGGTGACTCTGGCTCCGCCGGAAAAAGATTCCAGTTCAGCACCAAAATAGCGGAGCATCCTCTCACTATGGTCCCGCGAGAGGTGAGGTTCATAGACAGTCGTGGTCCCTTCAACCTGCATCCCGGCAAGCAACACTGCCGACTTCACCTGGGCACTGGCAATCGGTGAATGATATTCAGTCGGATGTAATCCACCCCCATCAATCGCCAGCGGCGCTTTGGAATGATCTTCCCGCCCCAAAATTTTTGCCCCCATCTCGGACAACGGACCGATCACCCGCCCCATTGGCCGTTTCCGCAAATATTGATCACCGGTCAGGACCGAGAAAAACGGTTGTGCCGCCAGAATGCCGCTCATCAAACGCATGGTTGTCCCGGAGTTGCCACAATCAACGACATCCGTCGGCTCACGCAAACCATCCAGACCACGTCCATGGACAATTAATTCATCAGCACCAGCCTCAACAACCTCAATTCCCAGACTTTTAAATGCCTGCATGGTTGAGAGGCAGTCCTCGCCGCGTAACAAGCCGCGAATGCGACTGTTCCCTTGCGCCAGAGAGGCAAACATGATCGCCCGATGAGAAATCGATTTATCCCCGGGAACAATAATTTCTCCCCGCAATCCGGCTGCAGGGACAACAGTTCTGGATTTTATTTTATGCATCAGAGTGATCCTCTATATCAACAAACAGAGTATTCCGGGGACAGGTACCCTTCGTATCCCCGGAATACGGATGAGTAAATTCAAGCAATATCTTAGTAAACTCGGGACTGTCCCGAATGGCGCTAGTTTAAGCAATATTGTAGTAAATTCGGGACTGTCCCCGGGTTCATCGGGGGCTGTCCCAAGAAGTTTACGGTCCATGAAACAGCAGTGGTTCGCACCGCAAAAGCCTGGGACAGCCCCCATGCGGGGACAGTCCCGTTTTTGCTGAACCTTTAACCTTTAACCTTTTTTATAATATGGCGTCACGCAGCTGCTTCGACCGGAGAAAGAATTCAAACAGTTTGTCGCCATTTCCTTCAGCAATATCTTCTTTCAACTCTGCAAGAGAACTTTCAAACTGCGCAATCATCTCCAGCAACGCCTCACGATTGGTTTCGGCCACATCACGCCACATGGTGGGATCAGAAGAGGCTATCCGGGTAAAATCACGAAACCCGCCGGCAGAATATTCAAGAATATTTTCCTCATAATGGTCGTAGGAACCCACCGCATTAACCAGAGAATAAGCCACCATATGGGGCAGATGACTGATCGCAGCAAGAACTTTATCATGCTTCTCGCAACCCATCTCCACAACATTGCTGCCGACAGCCGTCCACATCTGTCTAATCAGTTCAAGAGCCTGAGAATCGGTATTGTCAGTCGGGGTCAGAATGCAACGCTTTTCTTGATACAGAGTTGGAAACGCGGCCTCAACACCGCTGTTCTCAGTGCCGGCAATCGGGTGACCGGGGACAAAATGGATCCCCTCCGGCAATAGGGGTTCAATTTTTCTGACCACATCCCCCTTGACACTGCCACCATCGGTCAGAATCGCTCCCGGTTTTAATCCCGATAGACACTGCTGTGTCACCAGTTCCAGGGTCTTAACCGGGGTCGCCAGAAAGACCACATCGGCATCCTTAACCGCTTCGGCAGGATCACGTTGATAAGAATCGATCACCCCAAGTTCAAGCGCTTTCTCCAGGTTTGGCTTCCCCCGTCCGCAACCGACCACTTCACCGACTACACCCGCCTGTTTCAGTGCCAGAGCAAGTGACCCGCCAATCAAGCCGACACCGATGATCGCTAACCGTGGAATCAAAACGTTATCAGCCATGACTGTTTTCCCCTGTCACACTTTCATCTCTGGCGATCGGGTAAGCACCAAGAATTTTGAGGAAATGGCAGTGTCCCCGCAACTCTTCGATGGCCGCCGAAATTTCCGGGTCATCAATGTGACCGATCAAATCAAGGAAGAAAATATATTCCCAGGCTTTCTGTTTCATCGGCCGACTCTCGATCTTGGCCAGGTTGATCTCCCGCTTGCTGAACGGTTCGAGCATCCGGTAGAGGATTCCCGGCTCATCTTTAACGCTGAACATGATCGAGGTTTTATCGGCACCGCTCTTTTCCGGGGTTTTCTTGCCGATCACCAGAAACCGGGTGAAGTTATGGGGATTATCTTCAATCTTCGCCTTAACTACCTGCAGATCATACTGCACCGCAGCGGCCTGACTGGCGATCGCCGCCACCGATCCATCTTCAGCGGCCATCTGTGCTGCAGCAGCCGTGCTGGCAACATCGAGAAGGGGCATATCGGGCATATTGGTTTCGAGCCAGTGGCGACATTGCGCTAGAGGTTGCGGGTGAGAAACAATTTTACTGATTTTTTCGATAGTTCCAGATTTAGAGAGAAGATTATGGGAAATTTCCAGCATAATTTCAGCGATCATCTGCAATTCAGAATCAAAAAACATATCCAGAGTGTGATTCACCACCCCCTCGGTCGAATTTTCCACCGGAACCACCCCATATTGAGCGCGACCCCGTTCAACTTCTTCAAACACGGCAGGAATACTTTTCAGGGGAACCAGCTGTGCAGAGAGACCGAATTGCACCATTGCTGCCATGTGGGTAAATGTCGATTGCGGCCCAAGAAACGCAACCTGCATCGGTTTTTCCATATTCAGCGATGCCGAAATGATTTCCCGAAAAACTTTACACACCGCATCATTAGGAAAAGGGCCGGAATTCTGCCCGATCAGCCGTTCATAAATAGCTTTTTCCCGGCTAGGGACATAGAAAGTTTTTGCACTCCCCTCCTTCGCCTTCCCCACCGACACCACCACCTCGGCACGTTGATTCAGTAGATCAAGAATCTGATCATCGACCTGATCAATTTGTTGACGTAATTTGCTTAAATCTTTATCTGTCATAAGA
>JASFYS010000047.1:0-13416 GCA_045047095.1 Desulfuromusa sp.
GAATGAGATGGCTAAGCAAAAATTTCGTCCCACAAGGGGTCGTGGTTTTTCAAGGACGAAGGCATACATAGGGTATGTCGAGGTCTTGAAAAGCCGCTGCAACGCCGTGGGGCGGACTTTTTGCGACGCCAGCATTATAAACTGAAATGGTTTCGAAGCGATGGAGTCACCATGTTTTTTTGCAGCAACCGTTCAGCGAAGTTCTTATTTTCAAGATAGCGACCAGCGGTTTCAAGAAAATCATCAATTAGTGATTGAGTGGTTGTTTCAATCTGACTCGTTACCACACCCATCCGCTCCAATGTTTTCTCATACGTGATGAAGCCAGGATAGTTGGCGGCTAATTCACGGAGATCAACGGACAAAGAGTCAACAATAAGCGGTATCGTAGCAACGACATTGATTTGTACCCGGTGGAAATCTCCAAAATAACGATTGCCCTGTTCAAAAAATTCAACAATGACGCCATTGCGTAATTCAGTTTTCCTGGAAGGATTACTCATTAAACTCTTTCAATGATTTTCGAGTAAATTTATGCCCCGAATACAGGTCAATCTGATTGAATAAGCCACGTAAAATTCTAACTTCGCGATCATTAAGCCCCGATCGACTCAAAATACGCCGGAAACTGCGTAAGATATGATCTGGATTCTGCGGGTCGAGATAACCGATATTAAGCAATGATTGGCGCATATGCTGGTACATAAATTCCAGGTTTTCATTGTTAGCAAGATTTTTATGACTAAATGTACGGCCCCTTGATCGACTCTTTGCCTTACTCACCTCATAAAGACAAAGAGAAACAGCCTGAGATAAATTCATCGAAGGCATATTTTCATCAGTTGGGATAGTGATAAAATGCTGACAAAGATCTAATTCTGAAGTAAATAGTCCTCTATCTTCGCGACCGAAAACTAAAGCAACAGACTTTTTCTGTGCGACCGGGAATAACTGTTCTGCCGCCTGATCCGGATGCAACAACCCCTCCCGGTAACGGCCGAAACGACGCGTTGTCCCAAAACTCAGGACACAACCGGTTAATGCAGCTTCAAGACTTTGAAAAACGCGCGCACTTTCCAGAACGGTTGCGGCCTTAACCGCCATCAGTCTTGCATCTTGAGACAAATGATCCACTTGAGGATTGACCAGACGCAAGTCAGTAAAGCCAAAATTAAGCATTGCCCGACAAGTCGAACCAATATTCAAGGCTCCCTGGGGCTCAACCAGCACGACGGCAAGTTGCAGTTGTGCCTGCCCTTCCGATTCTACAACTTCAGCTTGAGTCACGGTGATCCATTAACATAGAAAGTAGTTGATGTCCGGGGACGGTTTTGCCACAGCGTTTTGCCTCAGACTCAGAATATGCTTTTGCCTCTGAATTAATATCCTGACGTGAGTCAAATAGAATGTAAGGCACCGGATCAGAGGTGTGGGTTCTTTTTTCTACAGGCGTTGGATGATCAGGAGTAATCAGGATACGACAATCACCAATCTCTGGAATACTATCAATCACAGTCCCGACAACATCACGATCAAAGCTTTCTATTGCCTCAATTTTCTCTTGTATTAACCCGCCGTGACCTGCTTCATCAGGAGCTTCAACATGAACATAAACAAAATCAGCATTTTTCAACGCGTTGACAGCATACTCCGCTTTTCCCCGATAGTTGGTATCAAGATAGCCCGTTGCCCCCGGCACTTCAATGATATCCAACCCAGCATTTACACCAATACCGCGGATCAGATCAACAGCCGAAATAACCGATCCGGTCAAACCATAACGTTGCTGGTAGGTTTCCATAACCGGCTTGCGGCCATGCCCCCAGAACCAGACAGAGTTTGCTGGCAGCTTCTTTTCGGCAACCCGCTGATTGTTCACAGGGTGGTTGTTCAATAACATTTGGGCAGAATTGGTCAGGTCTTGCAGAACATCAGCGCCTTCACCCTGTGGCAAATGGCCTTCGATACTATAGGTGGAGATATCATGGGGCGGGGTAAAACTCAGCTCATCTTTGCCGTTTTTCCAAACCATCAGATGGCGATAGGAAACGCCCGGATAAAAGTTAAATTCATCCCCTCCCAACTCGTTCTGAAGGGTTTCAATCAACAGCTTGGATTCTTCGGTGGAAATGTGCCCGGCAGAGAAATCTCCCATATAGAGCTTTCCATAATGGGCTTCTAACCAGACAAAATTCAAACGGAAAGCAACATCATGCGGATCAAGCTCAACCCCCATACTGGCAGCTTCCAAAGGTGATCTTCCGGTGTAACACTCAGCGGGATCATAACCAAAAATAGAAAGATTGGCGACATCACTTCCTGGTGGATAACCTTCAGGCACGGTCGCGGCTAAACCAATTTTTCCAATCTGGCTGAGCCGATCCATATTTGGCGTTTTTGCAACGTCTAAGGGAGTTTTACCGCCCAGCTCTGCAATCGGCTCATCAGCCATGCCATCACCAAGTAATATAATATATTTCATTTTTCCCTCTATCTTCGCTATGGTTACCCGCGCGGATGGTATTGCTGATGAATTTTCTGCAAACGCTCCTGGATAACATGTGTGTATATCTGGGTTGTGGAGATATCCACATGCCCTAACATTGTCTGTACGGAACGCAGATCCGCGCCATTTTCCAACAAATGGGTTGCGAACGAGTGGCGTAACATATGCGGATAAACCTTCTGCTTAATTTCAGCTTGTATTGCGTAAGCCTGCAAGTTTTTCCAGAACCCCTGCCGACTGAGTTTTTTTCCACGAACATTGAGAAAAACTTCTTCACTGCTTAAATTCTTCAATAGCTTCAAACGAGCATTTTGCAGGTATTCCTTAAGAATTTCAAGAGCGACCTCACCAAGAGGGATAAGTCTCTGTTTTGCCCCCTTACCAAAAGCATTGAGACAACCAATATCAAGCTTCAGATCTCCAAGACGCAACCCAACCAGCTCAGAAACCCGCATTCCGGTGGCATAAAGAACCTCTAGCATCGCTCTGTCCCTAGCAGCTATGGGTTTATCACCTGTTGGAGCTTGCAGTAAACGTTCAACATCCTGTTGCGATAGCAATTTTGGTAGCGCCGATAAAGACCGAGGGGATTCAATCAGAGCTGTAGGGTCATGCTCTGTATGTTTTTCCCGTAATAAAAAACGATGGAAACCACGTAACACGCTCATTACACGGGCTCTACTGCGAGGAGACAGACCACTATTTTTTAAATAAGTCAAATAATTAATTAGCATTAATTGACTAACCTGAGCAGGGGTATCTATTTTTTCACGTTTTCTTAAGTAGTCAGCGTAGGAAGCAAGATCCCGACCGTAGGCACTAAGAGTATTATCTGCAAGCCCTTTCTCCACAGACAAAAAGTTAAAGAAGTAATCAAGGTATTGATCCATATATACCCGCTGTTAAATCAGCAATATAAGACTATAGGCTGTAGGTATTTAGCTTGTAGGTTTTAAGCCTTCAGCCTTGATTTCCTCGGGTTCACGCCAGCCGCTCCAGCATGACCGTGCGGATTTCTTCCAGCTTTACCAGATCAGTAATCTTCTGACCAAAGATATCGCAAACATAAAAAATGTCAGCGGCCTGATCTACTTTTGTTGAGATTTTAGAGACAGCGATATAAAGTCCCAGTTCATTCAATGTCCGGGTAATTTCATAAAGCAAACCAACTTTGTCATGGGCAAAGATATCGATAACTGTATAGCGATCTGACACTTCATTATCAATTTCAACCTGATTCGACCTTTGAGAGTGACCTGTAGAAATTTTCAGATAATCTGGTTGCGGGTTTTTATCAAATAGAGCGTCAACCAAAATCTGACCTGCAAGAACTCTACTCAGATCTGACTCTACCCGTTCCCACTTCTGTGCTTTATCAACAATACCACCAATGGGACTATTCACTTGAAGAATATCTAAAACCGCTCCGGTTTTTCTGGTATGAATCTGAGCCCCGAGAATGTTAATCGAATGAGCCGCCATAACCCCGGCAATTTGAGAAAAGAGTCCAAGACTATCAATGGTTGCCAGTGTCACCTCAGTGTAATCTAACTCGTGTTTATGCTCAATCTGCAGAGCAAGTGTTTTTTTGCCACGGCTGAGCGCCAGACGCAAATGGGGAATAATCTCCCGGGAACGATAACTCATCAAATAGCGGGTATGGAGGCTATTAATGACTTTATTAATTCTACTTTCAGGGAAATCTTCAAGGAGAGCCTTGCGAATATTTCTTTTTCTATTGCGTGCTTTCTCCGAGCGTTGTTCCTGATAAAATTCATTCTTTTCCAATACATCATAAGCTTTTTCATAGAGCTCACGGAGCAGGCTTCCTTTCCATTCGGTCCAGACATCAGGACCAACCGCTTTTATATCGGCAAAAGTAAGCAGATAAAGCATCCTTAAAGTTTCACTCATTCCCATTAAATCAGCAAATTGAGCAATCATTTTAAGATCCTGCAAATCGCGACGTTGGGAAATATGTGCCATTTTTAAATGGTTTAAAACCAGAAACTGAAGACGTTGGCTGTCCTCGCGATTTAAACGCAGCCGCCGGGCTAGCGTAGGAATCATTTCAGCACCGCGAACGCTGTGATCTTTACCACTGCCCTTGCCTATATCATGGAATAAAATAGCCAGCAGCAACAACTCGCGTTTTTCTATATTATTGGCAACTTCCGTCAACAAAGGGTGAACCTGTGCATAAGCTCCAGCCCAGAGCTCCTCCATTTTCTCGACAGCAAACAGGGTGTGAATATCAACCGTATAGATATGATATAAGTCAAATTGAACCTGGCAGTAAATTTTTTTAAACTCAGGAATAAAAGCGCTTAAAAATTGGAGATGGTGCATTTTTCGTAAAATGGGACTGATACCCTTTGAATGGCGCAAAATATTCATAAATGAATTATTAATACGACTGGAACGGCGGATTTTATCATTAATCAAGTGTGAATTATCCCGAATCAGTTGTTTAAGCTCCAGACATATCAGCACTTCATGCTTTTGTGCCAGCTCAAAAGCAACCATCATCAAGACTGGATCTGCCAATAAGCGTTGATCAACTTTTGCACGGAGTTCACCACGAATAATGTAAAAGCCATCTTCAAGGTTTCTTTTTGCAAGAAACTTAAACACACTCTTTCGCGTTGGGAGGGAAGGCTGAGTTGCTTTAAGAATCAATTTAGTCGATAGATGTTCGACTTGGATCGCATGCGCGTAATATTCCTGCATAAACTGTTCTACAGCTGAAGTTCGCCGGTTTTTTTTATATCCTAAAGCAGCAGCAAGCTGTTGTTGCAAATCAAAAGTTAGCTGATCACTCTTGCGCTGTCCTTTGAAATGGAGAAAATTACGTATTTTCCAGAGGTAATCGAGGGCTTGCTCATACTCCTGAAGATCCTGCTCGGTAATGACCCCCTTTGTGAGTAATTCCTGAATACCACTGGATTTAAACTTGACCCGTGCAATCCATAGCGCTTCCTGTAATTCCCTGAGCCCCCCTTCCCCTTCTTTTAGATTGGGTTCCAGCAGGTAGACCGAGGAGCCATATTTTTTCTTCCGTTCATCGCGTTCATCAAGTTTCAGCTTAATAAACTTTTGTGGCTCACGATTGAGCATCGGGCGGCCAACAGTACGTTGGAACGAGTTAAATATATCCGAATTTCCCGAAACCAAGCGGGCATCTAACAATGCAGATCTGACGGTGCTATCTTGCGACTCCTCCAGACAGACGTCACTTGAACGCACACTGTAACCAACATCCAGACGTAAATCCCAAAGCAGGTAAAGCATGCGGTCGGAAATTACCTGAGCAGCTTCTCTGCCGACAGGTTCATAAAAAAACATCAAATCAAGGTCTGAGCGGGGATTCATTTCAGCACGGCCATAACCACCAAGAGCAATTAACGCGCAACCAGCAAGGGCTTCTTGGTGCAAATCAGCAGAAACAGCCATATAGAGGCTTTTATTGAGTTGGTCAAAAACAGCAGTTAGTTTCTTAACAACCTGGCGCCCTGTAGCTCCCTGGTCACTGAGATGATGGATTTTTTGCAGCTGGGAATCGAGAAATAAGCGTGATGCATCCAGAAGAGAGTCTCGACAGGAATCGTAATCAGCAGCTTCAGCCAACAGTTGAGGTGAAAAAACATCCGGGGAAAATTCATCAATGCCGGGGTTCATCGTTTGGCAACCTGGTCAATTGTTGCAGAATATTTTTTGACTCCTTTAACGATTGCCGCAGCGACCGCTTTTTGGTAAACAGCAGAAGTTAGCCGTTTTTCATCACGCGGATTACTGATAAATCCAGTTTCTACCAACACAGAAGGCATTGTCGCTCCGAGCAAAACATAGAACGGACCTTGTTTGACACCATGATCCTTGACCCGACTGTAGTGGGAGCGCAATCCAGCAACAAGAGATTGCTGAACCTCGGCAGCCAAGCGGCTGGATTCATTAATTTTTGCATTTGCCATTAGATCAAACAGGATAGCCTCCAGATTACCAACCTCTTGTAGGGTGGTGCCATTCTCCCGGGCAGCAACTTCAGCGGCCTGATTATTTTTTGACAGGTTTAAGAAGTAAGTTTCAACTCCATAAGCCTTGCCATTAGAAGTTGCATTGGCATGGAGTGAAATAAACAAATCAGCCCCAACCTGATTGGCGTATTCGGTTCGTTCATGCAATTTGAGAAAATGGTCATCAGAGCGGGTCAGGAGCACCTTGACCCCTAATTGTTGTCGCAATGCCCTGGCGAGAACCTTGGCCATTTTAAGGGTGACATCTTTTTCAAAAACCTTGTTTGGGCCGATAGCCCCAGGGTCTTTACCACCATGTCCGGCGTCAACAACGATCAGATGAATTCCTTCATCGTGCATTTTTTGGGGAACATGAAGAACCACCTGCCGGTCAGAAGAACTTTTTAGAATTGATGCTATTGAATCATCTTCTGCAACGGAAATATCTTGTTTACCTTGGGGTTGACTGCTCAATTTAACATTTACTGGTTGGCCTTTGATATCAATAACCAGACGGTGCGGGTTTTCAAGAGTCGCCAACTTATATTCGACGACTCGATTCAAATCAAGGACAACCCGAGTACGCTGTGTATCAAACTGACTTGCCCTGACCTGTTTCACCAAGCCGTTACCAATTGAAACGCTTGACGGCAGGCCAGCAGCCAGTTTGGTGTAAAGCAGATCAAAATAAAGTCGCGGATTCTCACCCTTTAAGTAATTTGGTTTAGCAACCACAGGCGCACTGAGGTCAAGAACCACTCGGGTATATTCCGGACCGCTCCAATAACGAATTTTTACTAATCGAGGTGCATCACCGATGGACTTATAATTATGCTGGATCTGATCTGTAACCACAGGATGTTTTTTTTCAGCTGGTACCGGCAACACTGCCAACCTCTTTTGAGCTTCACCGGCCATATCCCCTTCAGGCATTTGAGTCACTAGCTGCTGATACAAACTATAGGCAGTTGATTGATCTTGCAAACGCTCTTCCGCAATTTGAGCAGCAAGAAATAAAGCATCATCAGCAAGGCGACTTTGCTGAAACTGTTCAACCATGGTGCTATATTGATCAATTGCCTGGCGTGCATCGCTACGACGACCAGAAGCATTAGCAAGACCATCCCAGATCCTGGCGCGTAGAAATAGAGCTTTTTCAATGGACTCATCATGGGGATGTTCAGAAACAAAGCGGTCAAAACGATCAATCAGTTTGTCCCAGTTGCTGCGTTGACGTTGTAATTGCGAAGATTTTATGAGCTGTTGGTACTCTTGGCGCAGGGCAGAATAAGCTTCTGCAACAGCATTGCAAGGGAATGCTGTCAACATGATCAAAAGCACAACAAAAATAAGCGAATATCTTGATTTCATCATTTAGAGCATTTTCTTCAGTTCATCCAGGAGTGTCAATGCCTCAATCGGCGTGGTGCAGCTCACATCGATCGACTCAAGGCGCGTCCGAATTTTATCTTCTTGTTCAGCGTGAAACAGTGACAATTGCGCCACAGGTGGTTTTTTAAGTTTATTTTTACTCTCCCCCAGACGCGGTTCCCCCGAACGAACAAATTCCCCGGCTTCTAGGTTGTGTAAAATTTCTTTAGCACGACTGATAACGACATCCGGCAACCCCGCCAGACGGCCAACTTGAATTCCATACGAGCGGCTGGCACTACCAGCAATTATTTTTCTCAAAAAGATTATTTGATCGTTCCACTCTTTCACCGCAACATTGTAATTTTTGATCCGTTGACGAGTCAGGGGTAAATCGGTCAATTCATGGTAATGGGTTGCAAACAAGGTTTTCGCAGCAACGGTCGCATTGTCATGGAGATATTCTGCAACCGCCCAGGCAATACTAACGCCATCAAAGGTGGATGTTCCCCGCCCTATCTCGTCCAGAATAATTAAGCTACGCGGAGTAGCATGGCGCAAGATATTGGCGGTTTCATTCATCTCCACCATAAATGTTGATTCACCCTTAGCCAGATTATCACTTGCCCCAACTCGAGTAAAGATCCTGTCAACCACACCTATTCGTGCTTTTTCTGCAGGGACAAAACTGCCCAGCTGTGCTAGCAGGGTGATTAATGCAACCTGGCGCATAAATGTTGATTTTCCGGCCATATTCGGACCGGTGATGATCAGCAGCTGATTTTCCTCGGTATCAAGTTCGACATCATTGGGGACAAAAGCCTCCTTAAGGGGCATGCCTTCGACAACAGGATGGCGTCCACCTTCAATTTGAATCACCCCGGAAGCATCGATCTCAGGACATACATAGTTCCGCTCATGAGCCAGATCAGCGAGGGAAAGCAAAGAGTCAAGGATGGCTATAACATCAGCGCTTTGTTGGATTCGCCGGCATTCGGCAGATACTTTCAGTCTGATTTGCTGAAACAGGTTATATTCCAGTTCCATCATCCGATCTTCAGCCCCCAGAATTTTATCTTCATATTCCTTTAACTGCGGAGTGATGAAACGTTCAGCATTGGTCAAGGTCTGTTTGCGGTGGTAGTCTTCAGGAACTCGATCCAGGTTTCGATGGGTCACCTCAATAAAATAACCGAAGACTTTATTATATTTAACTTTAAGGGAAGGGATTCCGGTTCTTTCACGTTCCTGCTGTTCTAAAGCCACAATCCAGCTCTTACCGTCACGACTGATGGTTCTTAATTCATCAAGTTCATCGTTAAAGCCATCTTTTATGATGCCACCGTCGCGTAAAACAAACGGCGGGTCATCCATAATAGCCTGATTGAGCAAAGAGACTAACTCAGGCAAAAGATCAATCTTCTGGCATAAATCATTCAAGTAGTCACTTTGCAATGGACTGAGCAGACCTTCAAGCTGGGGGAGTTGACCAAGAGAGGATCGCAATGCGGCCAGATCTTTTGCATTTGCACTTGCCATGGCAATTTTACTGTTTAATCGCTCCAGGTCATAGACCCCATCAAGCGCCTCAATCAATTCTATCCGCTGGAGGCTATCGTCGACCAATTCAGCTACGGCACCCTGTCGTTGTAGAATTTGAGTCTGATCGATCAAGGGGTAATGAATCCAGTGCCTTAAAGTTCGTCCGCCCATAGCGGTCACGGTTCGATCAAGCACCCCCAGAAGTGAACCCCGCTTTTTACCACCCTGCAATGTCGCCGTGAGTTCCAGATTTCTCCGGGTGGAGTCATCGAGGATCATAAAGTTTTGGGTATGATAGGTCTGCAGAGGCCGGATATGCCGCAGCTCATCTTTCTGAGTCTGTTGCAGATAATAAAGAACAGCTGCTGCTGCTTGTTGTGCTGCAACCAGATCATCACAGCCAAATGATTGCAAGCCAGAAACCCCAAAAAAGCTACAAAGTTGCTCCTGGGCATAGGCAGCTTCACAGATCCATTCCGGAAGAAAATTACACATAACATCTTCCAGAGTATGGCCAATTTGTTGTTTAAGCTCTCTGCTATCATCGGTATCATTAAAAAGAATTTCACGAGGACGTAATGATCCAAGTTCACTTTCAACCTGGGCCAGGGTCTCGACCTGAGTCACCCGAAATTCACCAGTGGTAATATCGATATGGGCAATACCATAAGTATTTTCATGTTTCACAATAGCAAGCAGGTAGTTATTTTCTTTGGGTTCCAAAGTTTCAGTATCAGTCACCAGGCCGGGAGTCACAACCCGCACCACTTCACGCTTCACAATTCCCTTGGCTGTTTTCGGATCTTCCACCTGTTCACAGATAGCAACCTTGTGACCTGCAGAGATCAGCTTAGCAATATACCCCTGGCTGCTGTGGTAAGGGATACCACAAAGAGGAACAGCATCTTCAACCCCTTTGTTTCTGGATGTCAGGGTGATTCCCAACACCCGTGAAGCGAGGACAGCATCCTCCATAAACATTTCATAAAAATCTCCCAGACGGAAAAACAGCACGGCATCCTGATAGTCTGCTTTGATTTCCAGATACTGGCGCATTACCGGGGTTGTTGTTGACATGCTAACGTCCTGATTTTACGTAGAGAAAAATGAAATTACCGCGAAATATTAAAGAAAGAGCAGTATCCTAACAAAGGCATCTCTGTAAGTAAATAGAGCGATGATTGCAGTACCGACCACAGCTTGACCCTTCTACCATTCTAATGCTAGAAAACTTCCTTAGACGCTGACACATAGCAATTAACGGAAAAGTTATGGACAATATGCAAAAAAAAGTAAAGCCGATTGATCCCTTCGACCAGCAAAGCTATGTTATAGACAGTCTGGAAGACGAAATCAGGGCCGATAATACTTGTAAAGTATTACTTCAGCAATTTCACTCTTATCTACTGAAAAATAAGCTAATTTTTCCACTGGAAGCAGGAAGCATGGCAAGTGGTGCAGATTACTACTTGCGTGACTTTATGATCGACAATCGCCGCACAAATATCTTTGCGATTTCCCCGGAACTGGTTCGTAGTTTTGCTGGGAACTGGTATATTATCAATACACTTGAACCCAATATGGGTGAACTTGAAAGTATCCTGATCGGTATCAGCCATTTTTACAGATTTTGTGCCGCGAAGAAAATAGTCAATTCGGCAATTGCAGATGAAATCCACCACGCCTGTACCCTTACCGATTATTACCAGCAACGGATTGAAAGCTTCAACGCTATTTCTGGTGATGGTTTCATTGCTTGGAATAGTAACTGCCCGTTGCCACAAATAAAGGACAACCGTGTTTCGAACCACTAACCCTAAATTAAAAGCTGCATCATTTTCTATTTGTGGGGCGTTAACTCTTGCCATCATTAAATTGATTGTAGCGCTGCTGAGTGGTTCAATGGCAGTGATGGCATCAGCGATTGATTCTTTACTTGATATTCTGATGTCAGGGGTTAATTTCATGGCGATCCGCCATGCCGAACAGCCCCCGGATCAATCCCACCCTTTTGGACATGGTAAATTTGAAACATTGGCAACGTTGTTTCAAGCTCTGGTTATCACTGGTTCTGGTAGTTGGATCATTTATGAATCTATCATTCGTTTGGGTGAGAACAACCACCTCGAAAACATAAATCAGGGGATCGGCGTTCTGGCCTTCAGCGCTGTCGTTTCCTGGTTTATTGCTAACTACTTAAGCAAAATTGCCAAACAAACTGATTCATCAGCATTAGCAGCAGATTCACTCCATTTCCGGATGGATATCTACAGCAACCTTGGCTTAATGGTCGGATTGTTGATGGTGCGCTGGTTCGATATTCATTGGCTTGATCCAGCACTATCAATTCTGGTCGCTTCTTATATCCTGCATGAAGCATTAGAACTGATCAAACGCAGTCTGACCGATATTCTTGATCACGAACTTCCCGACGAAATCCAGCAAAAAGTGCATCAACTCATCAGTACTCACGAAGGACCGGTAGCTGGCTATCATGGGCTGCGCACCCGGCGCGCTGGATCATTAAAAATTATGGATTTTCATCTGGAGGTCTGTAAAGACATGACCGTTGCAGACGCACACAAACTGACAGATAGTCTGGAGAAAAGAATAGAAAAAGAAATACCCGGAGCAAATGTAATTATTCACATAGACCCTTGCATTGTTGATGATTGTCCAGGAAGAGAAAACTGTGAAATCATTAAAAGCCGGGTTCCAAAACGCTTTCAGAACTTAAAAGGTTAGGAGGTTGGGACTTAACACAGCATCACTCTTCAACTTTTTTATCAGTGGCAATAGCAAGACTCCCAAAACCCGCCTTTTTTGCTGCATCCATCAACTGAACCACGTTCCCATGCCGGGCAGCTTTGTCAGCCATCAATAAAAATGTCATCTTTTTTGTTGCTGTTATACCAAAACTCTGCAGATGCTGAAGAAGATCGTCCAAACTGACTTTCTCTCGCTGCAGATAAATATCTCCATTTTCAGCGAGGTAGACTCGAACCTCTCTCTGATTCAGCTTAATCAGTTCAGAACTTGATGCTGGCAGGTTGATACTTAAACCGGGGCGTTCAATAAAAGTTGTTGAAATCATAAAAAAAATCAATAACAGAAACACGACATCGATCATCGGGGTTAAATCAACTTTGGGTGATTCCTGAATGCGCCGTCTGAAACCCATGTTATTCCTCAACCAAATCAATGATCTGCATGGTTGCTTCTTCCAGTTCAAGAACCAACCGTTCCGAGCGACTTGACAGATAGCGGTGTAACAAAATCATTGGCACTGCGACAGTCAATCCAGCAGCAGTGGTGATTAAGGCTTCAGAAATTCCACCACCAAGAGACGCCGGGGTTCCGACCCCCTGAGTCGCGATCACATTAAATGCTTTGATCATCCCCAACACCGTCCCTAACAGACCAAGCAATGGGGAAATATTGGCAATGGTTCCAAGTAAGCCCAAATAACGCTGCAATGCAACAGCTTCCCGCTCTCCAACCTCATCTGCAAGCGATTTTAGATAAATGCGCTGACCGCCACGATTCCTGAGAACAGCTAGTAAAATCCGGGCTAATGGTGATTTTTCTTCAATACAAAGATCAACCGCCGCCTTAGCATTGTCTTCTTTTAAAAAAGATGTTACGGAGTTCTGTAATGGGACAAGGCAACGACGAACTTTGATAAAAGCAAAGATCCGCTCCAAGAATATTGCCCAGCCAATCACCGAACAAAGGAGTATCGGGTACATTAGCGGACCACCTCGCATAAAAAAGTCAATCATCTATTTAATCCTCTATTTCATTCACAACAAGAAACAAATTGGAATTCAATCAATTCGAATAATTTCACCCGTCACTTCAGTGTCTAAATTCAGCATACCGACAGTGTGATACGGTGCTGATCGACGGTCTGTCGGGCTTCCAGGATTGAACAACAGAATCTTGCCAACCATACGGCAAACGGGACGATGACTGTGGCCAAAA
>JASFYS010000048.1:0-8455 GCA_045047095.1 Desulfuromusa sp.
CCAGGAAAAACAACTAAAATTGCCAACACAAAAACCTGTATCGCAATAAATGGCATAACTCCACGATAAATATCCATCGTTTTAACTTCGGGCGGCGAAACCCCTTTCAAGTAAAATAGACTAAATCCAAAAGGTGGGGTCAAAAAAGATGTCTGCAGATTCATTGCAACTAAAATTGCGTACCAGATCGGGTTAATCCCCAAGTTCGCAGCAATCGGAGCCAGAATTGGAACAATGATATAGGAGATTTCAACAAAATCGATAAAAAAGCCAAGCGCCATAATTGCAGCCATTGACAGGATCAGAAAGCCCCATTTATCACCGGGCAACGCCATCATGAAATCTTCGACCACATAATCGCCACCGGTGTAGGTGAAGACCATTGAAAAAGCGGTTGCACCGACTAAGATAGCAAACACCATTGAGGTTATTTTAACTGTCTCCAGAGAACTGTCCCAGACCATTTTGATTGATAACTGCCGGTACAACCCGGCCAGGATAATCGCACCGATACCACCAACAGCAGAGGATTCGGTTGGCGTTGCGACACCAAACAAAATTGAGCCAAGGACAACAATAATAAGAATCAAAGGGGGAATGATTGCCTTAAGTGCTCTGCCAATCTGTTGTGCTTTGGTTCCGTACTCTGCTCCTTCGAGACGGATCGGGGGTGCGATTTCCTTCTTGAAGTAGGCGATGATAAGGATATAAATTACATAGAGTAAAACTAGAGACAACCCTGGCCAGAAAGCCGCTAGGAAAAGATCCCCAACCGGCACCTGAAAAACATCCCCGAGGATAATCAGAACAATTGACGGTGGGATAATCTGCCCCAACGTTCCAGCGGCACAGATTGAACCCGTGGCTAATTTCTTATCGTAGTTATATTTAAGCATGACCGGCAGGGAGATGACCCCCATAGCCACAACACTGGCTCCAACAACCCCGGTGGAAGCAGCCAATAAGGCTCCGACCAATATCGTTGAAATCGCAATTCCGCCACGGACTTCACCAAACAGAAAACCCATCGACTCAAGCAACCGTTCAGCCAGCCTGGATTTCTGCAGGATAATCCCCATAAAAATAAACAGCGGGATCGCCATCAAAATAGTGTTGTTCATGACTGCCCAAATACGGTGCGGCATCAAAGCAAACATGCCTGGGTCAGCAATCAGACCAAAAACAACTGCGGCACCACCAAAGGTAAATGCAACCGGGAATCCAAACAGCAGCAGTCCCAGGCAGACAACAAACATTGTTAAACCAAGCATAACTAGGGGTTTCCTTTATTTATCAAGAGTCTTATCTCTATTGATCTTAGATTTTAATCAGATGGCATCTTCGTCAGTATCATGAGGTGGCGGAAGTTCCAAGCCACGATACATTCGGATATTACGCAACACAAATCCGGCAGCGGAAATAACCAGAAAAATGAAAGCAAGCGGAATAACCGACTTGATCAAATATCGGTGTGTCAGTCCTCCGGGATCACCACTGATTTCACCCGTGATATAGGCCTCATGGACAAACCAGATTGAGCCGTTAATAATCAGAAGGGCCAGCGGAACTAAAAAAATAAAAGTCCCAACAATATTAACAATGGCCTTATATTTTGGACTAAAGCCCTCGTATAAAACGTCAACCCGGACATGACCTTCTTCCTTCAAGGCATAGGAGATACCAAAGAGAAAAACAGCGGCAAAGATGTGCCACTCCATCTCCTGCATGGCAATAGAGCCGGTTCGGAAAAAATAACGCATAATTGCATCGTAAAATACGTTGACCAACATAACCAGCATCAACGCAGCTGCAACATAGCCCGTGATATCGGAAAAACGATTGATGATTTTTTCTATTTTAAACAGCATAATAGTCCTGCCGAAGCTCAAGGATAATAAGAAAAAAGGCTCCCGAAAAAATGATCGGGAGCCCGGTTGTGCAACAAATCAATCTTACTCGAGATTATCTTTCAAATAAGCATAGTCGGAAATTTCGGTCCAACGACGTGCCATCTTCATGTAAGCAGTTTGTGCATCATGAATTTTTTTAAATTCAGGATCTTTTGCAGAGTATTTTTGCAACAGCTCGTTATTTGCGGTTTTCATTGCAGCAATAACGTCTTTCGGGAAGGTTTTGATTTTGATATTAGGATATTCTGTGCTGATTTTATCCAAGTTGATAGCACTGTCATGATAAGAACGGGCATACATGTCGTAAGCGGCCAGTTCCATAGCGACTTCAACAATTTTTTGCAGATGCTTCGGTAATTTATCAAAGGCCTTCTGATTGACCATAAACTGCAGTTCTGTTGCAGGCTCATGCCAACCGGTATAGTAGTAAGGAGCAATCTTCTGGAAGCCCATATTCAGGTCAAGTGATGGTCCAACCCACTCAAGAGCATCGATGGTGCCACGGTCCAGAGCGGTATAAAGTTCACCAGCCGGAATATTGGTCACAACAACACCAAGTTTGGAAAGAACTTCACCGGCAAATCCAGGAATCCGCATTTTCAGACCTTTGAGGTCATCCAGACTCTTGATCTCTTTTTGGAACCAGCCACCCATTTGGTTGCCAGTGTTACCACCGGGATAGGAATAGACACCATGCTTGTCATAGACCTCTTTCATCAATTCCATACCACCACCATAGTAGAACCAGGCATATTGCTCTGGAGCAATCATCCCGAATGGCATCGTGGTAAAGAACAGAGTATTCATGTCTTTACCTTTCCAGTAGTAGGAGGCTGAATGTCCCATTTGATACTGACCAGCTTTGACCATGTCAAGAATACCAAAAGGAGCCTTGTGCTTGTTTTTGGAGTCGATACGAATTTCCATTTCGCCATTCGACATTTCTTTGACCATATCAGCCATCTTGATAACAGCATCACCAAAAATCGGGAAGTTAGTTGGCCAGGTCATTGCCAGTTTCCAGCGATACTTGGCAGCAGCTTCTGCCTGCGGGGCAAAAGTTCCAACCATCAGCAGCGAGAAAACTGCCAGGAAACATACTGTCATACGAAATACAGATTTTTTCATGCTTTTCCTCCATCCAAGAGAGATTAGAATACGGGGCGACTTGAAATTCAACCTTTTCAGTTACAGATCTAGGATATCACCCCAGCTTACGGCACGTTGTCAATAAAGACATCACAAAACTCCCAATATCAGCTTCATCAATTTAAACCAGAGTTATACATGACACCAAGGAGGGAGTGAGTCAGCGGTCGCATAGATCAATTAAGCGGTAAATAGAAACTTGCTGGGTCCCTCCTGACATTAAAGTTGCAAGTAAACTTTCAACTGCCGCAGGTATCTACGACTGACCGGGAGAATACTCCCGACAAGAGTTTTGATCTCTGCCAAGCCATTATCAAACAGCTTGATTTCATCAATGCTCTTGGGATTCACCAGATACTGCCGGTGACAACGCAACAACGGCGTCCTCTCTTCTAAAACTCGCAGGGTCAACTCGGTAAAAAATTGGCCTTCACTGGTAACAACATGAATGCCGGCCACATCTGAAAAAATAGATTCTACTGCTGTGGGAGAAATCAGCTTGATCCGGTTTGCAAATTGACAGGGGATATGACGCAAAGATTCAACCTGATAACCCGGTGGATCACCCCGACGGATCGCTTCCCTGACCTTATTGACAGTCTTCAACAGTCGTTCCGGTGAAACTGGCTTCAGCAGGTAATCGAGGGTCTTTTCTTCAAACGCTTTCAGGGCATGTTCATTGTATGCTGTCACAAACACCACATGTGGCATTAACTCGTCTTCAATCATTGCCAGCAACTCAAACCCGTTGACTGCCGGCATTTCAATATCTAAAAATAACAGCTCCGGCTTTTCGGTACGAATTCGACGCAGTGCATCAATCGCATTGGTACAGCTACCCAGAATCTCAAACGCTCCCGTCTCTTTGACAAGGTGTTCAAGTTCCTCGCGGGCATGTTGTTCATCATCAACAATTAATGCACGAATCATGCGCCTGCTCTTTATCCAGTGGAAATTTAACCTGAACCAGAGTTTTCTGCTGTGGTTCACAGTCAACCGTCAGGCCAAATTCACTGCCATAGATGTTTTTTATCCGTTGATCAACCAACCGCATCCCCAGTCCTTGAGTATCAATCTGTTTTGTATAATTTCCAGCATTATCTTCCACCTCAATCACCACCAGCCCCTCGTCGTGATAAGCCCTGATCCAAACCTGACCATGATCAAGCAAATCAGCAACGCCATGTTTAATGGCATTTTCAATCAAAGGTTGCAAAGTAAAGACGGGGAGTTGCAAACTCAATAGCGCGGGATCAATCTCCTCATTAACGGTCAAACGTTCACCAAAACGAGCTTTTTCTATTTTCAGATAAGAACTGATATGTGCCAATTCTTCTTCTAGAGTGACAGTATCCCGGTTGCGCTTTAAGTTGGTACGGAAGAAGGTGGATAGGTGCAACAACAACTCCCGTGCCTGATCCGCATCTTTGCGAATAATCGCCATGATTGTATTTAAGGCATTGAATAAAAAGTGTGGATTAACCTGTGCCTGAACCAGCTTGAGTTCCGATTGAACTAACAGTGATTTCTGTTCCTCAAAGCGGGAACGCAGCAACTGATGGGAATAAAGAGTCGCCAGACCTTCACCAAAAGAGCGATTAATATTAAGAAATAGTTTTGTTTTCGGTTCATAAAGACTGATGGTACCAACCACCTCCTGGTCAACCTGCAGAGGCACCACCAGAACCGATCCAATCGGGCAGTTTGCAGCCAATGGGCACTGAAAATGCTCATCATAACCATTGGCGAAAACAACTTTATTTTCGCGTAACGCCTGCTTTGACCATTGGGTCACAACCGGGTTGCCAGCATGATGATGATCTGCCCCAATTCCTGAAAATGCCAGAATTTCCTGACGATCAGTAATCGCAACTGCACCGACACCAGTCTCCTGACGGATAACTTCAGCCATTTCCCGCGCTGTTTCAGAGCTGAACCCGCGGCTGAGAATTCCCAGAGTTCGATCAGCAACGGTAAAAGCTTTAGAAGAAAATCTGGCGCCAACCTTATCCCGCACCCGTTTTTGATCCCGCACCATACTGATAAAAAGTGCGGCGCCGATCGAGTTTGCGCTAATCATCGGGACAGCAATCACTTTAACCAGCGCAACTGCATCTCCAAAGGGACGAGCCAAGATCAGAATGATACTCATCTGCAGGACTTCGGCAACCAGTGTTGCGGAGAAGGCAACCAAAGGATGGAATAACTGCTCAGATTTTTTACGGCGGATCAAATAAAGATAAACCAATCCCCCGATTAACCCTTCGACTGTTGTCGAAACACCGCAGGAGAATGCGGTAAATCCACCGAGGTAAAAACGATGCAGACCGGCAGTCAGTCCTACCGACAGCCCCAATATCGGGCCTCCGATCAATCCCGCAAGAACAGCACCGATTGCTCGTGTATTGGCAATGGCACCCTGAATTGGCAATCCCGTGTAAGTTCCGAGAATCGAAAACAAGGAAAAAATGACATAGAGAAGCAGCAGTTGCCGCGGTTGCAACTTTCCCTCGGACAGATAATCCATTGCCGGGGATTTACTGAAGAGGTATGCGATAACAACAATAACCGCTGTTTGCTGAAGAAGTTCAAATATGAGGGTCATAGAAATTCCTTTTAGAACTATCTATGCCAGCATAAAGACATTTCGAAAACTGTGCAAAGATTTCTCAACCAAGCGGTCAGCATGACACAATCAGCGGCACATTTCCGATCATATTCTAAATAAATCTATATAAAACGATGCGTTAATTATTGACTCAAGAGGAAAGTTGACAGACTATTACGCTTTCATTCTTCCTATGTCTCAAATCATCCTGCTCAAAGTGGAGATTCTATGAAACTTATTCAGCTTATCGTTCGTATGATTGATGGACTGAATACCAAGGTTGGCTATGCTATTTCCTGGCTCAGTACAGTTCTGGTTTTGGTTGTCTGCTACGATGTTTTCACCCGCTATTTTTTACGCAAAAGCAGCGTTGGGGTGCAAGAGCTTGAATGGCATATTTTTGCGGTCTTGTTTCTACTCGCAGCGGCCTACACCCTGAAGGTCGATAATCACGTACGTGTTGATGTTATCTATACCCAGTTGTCACCCCGCGGAAAAGCATGGATCAACCTGTTTGGCGGCCTCATTTTCCTGATTCCCTTCTCAATATTGGTCATCTGGGCCTCCACAGGTTTTATCAGTATGAGCTGGGCAATTCAGGAAACCAGCCCCGATCCGGGAGGGCTCCCCTACCGTTATCTCCTCAAAGCCATGATCCCGGCAGGGTTCAGTTTGATTCTGCTTCAAGGAATTGCCCTCATTCTACGCTCATTTTGTACCGTTATCGGTCGTCCCCTGGATGAAAATAAAAATCGGGAAGAGATAGAGGAACAGCACCATGCCTGAATATATGTCCCTGGTTCTATTTGCCGTAGTCTTTGCGGTCTTGTTGCTCGGCTTCCCGGTCGCATTTACTCTTGGCGGAGTTTCTTTGATCTTTGGTTACTTTTCTTTTGGGATGGGATTCTTCCAACTTCTCCCCCTGCGTATCTGGGGAACCATGACCAACTACGTGTTGATTGCTGTACCACTGTTCATCTACATGGGGATGATGTTTGAGAAATCAGGGTTAGCCGAAGAGTTATTGGAAACGATGGCGATGCTCTTCGGTAAGCTGCGCGGTGGTCTGGCAATTTCGGTCATTGTTGTTGGTGCCGTCCTTGCGGCCTCAACTGGGATCGTTGGCGCAACCGTTGTCACCATGGGTCTCCTGTCCCTGCCAACAATGCTTAAACGCGGCTATTCTCCTGAACTATCAACTGGAACAATCTGTGCTGCTGGCACCCTGGGACAAATTATTCCACCGAGTATTGTTCTGGTGCTTCTGGGCAGCGTTCTGAATGTCCCAATCGGTGATATGTTTATTGGTGCGGTTATTCCCGGTTTGATATTAGTCAGTTTATATATTCTCTGGATTATTCTGGTCGCAATCTTCCGTCCTGAATCGGCACCGGCAATGCCAGCTGAAGAACTTGCAAATTTTCGTAAATCGGGGATGTATCGGAAAATCATCAGGGCTTTCCTGCTTCCCTTTTTCCTGATCGTTGCAGTCCTCGGTTCAATCTTTGCCGGGATCGCCTCACCAACTGAAGCTGCTGCGGTCGGCGCAATGGGAGCCACTATCCTGACCATCTGGCAAAAGAAATTCAGTCTACAGGTCTTACGTGAAGTGATGCGTGGCACCACAACACTCACCTGCATGGTTTTCATCTTAATTGTCGGGGCAACAACCTTTGGACTGGTTTTCCGAGGAATGGGGGGAGACCGCTACATCACCAATCTTATTCTCGGTGCAGGGATGGATCCGGGTCACTTCCTGCTTATTGTCATGGTGATTATTTTTGTTGCCGGGTTCTTCATTGACTTTATCGAGATCACCTTTATCATCGTTCCTGTGGTTGCCCCGATATTCCAACAGATGGGCATTGACCTCCTCTGGATCGGAATTCTCATTGCAATGAACCTGCAAACTTCCTTCCTGACCCCACCTTTTGGCTTTAGTCTTTTCTACCTGAAAGGGGTTGCTCCACCAGAAATTACCACCACACAAATTTATAAAGGGATTATCCCCTTTGTTGGCATTCAGATGATTTGTGTGTTGATTGTGGTCTTCTGGCCAGAAACCGTCACCTGGTTACCAGAATATCTGGTGAAATAGTTTCTGTCCAAAAAACGCCCCTTTCCACAATCTCTGCGTCAATCTGCACATTTGTTTGTGCGGCATAAAGTACTACGCCTCCGCTCAAATGCTTGATTTCCTTGACCTTGTGGAAAATTGCTGGTTTCTGAATCAGAAACTTGCGTTGTTCCTTCCAGGGTTTCCGGACAAACCTATTCAGATAAAAGTTCAATCTGCCTTGCGTTTGCGATAGACCTCAGCAATCCCCCCGACGGAAGTTTCCCGATACAGAGATGGTAGTGCCTGGCCGGTTTCATTCATTACCAGGGTAATTTCATCAAAACTGATCTTGTGCTCTCCCCCTGAAAGGAGAGCGAAATGACAGCAACTCAAAGCTCTGCTTGCAGCGTGGGCATTCCGTTCTATACAGGGAATCTGCACCAATCCACCAACCGGGTCGCAGGTCAAGCCAAGATGGTGTTCCAGACCCATCTCAGCAGCATATTCAATCTGTAGGTTCGTTCCGCCGTGCAACTGGGTTGCCGCCGCTGCCGCCATCGCACAAGCCGTTCCGACTTCCCCCTGACAACCAACTTCGGCACCGGAAATCGAAGCATTTTCCTTCACTAGGTTACCAATCAGTCCCGCTGTTGCCAGAGCCCGGAGAATATCATTGTGGCTGCACTCCAGTGTTTCATTTAAATAACGTAGAACTGCAGGGAGAACTCC
>JASFYS010000049.1:0-15394 GCA_045047095.1 Desulfuromusa sp.
GTTCCACCATCGGCGACTTCCAGCAGGCCCGGTTTGTTGTTGACGGCTCCGGTGAAAGCCCCTTTTGCATAGCCGAACAATTCGGCTTCAATCAAGGTTTCGGGGATGGCGCCACAGTTGAGTTTGATGATTGGCTGATCTGCACGGCGTGAATGCTGGTGAATCAGATCAGCAATCAGCCCTTTACCAGTTCCTGATTCGCCAAGGATCAGTACCGTTGAATCGACTTTACTTAGTTTCAATGCCTGCTTGATTGCTTTGACCATGCCGGGACTTTCAGCAATGACCTGATGGTTTTTCAGCTGGATCTGTTGTAGCTCCAAGATCTGTTGGCGGAATTGATCTCCAATGGCTTGTTGTTCCTCAAGCTCATGCTGTAAACGGTCAATTTCGGAAATATCTCGTTCGCTGACCACCACCCGGATCAATTTGCCACTATCGTCAAAAACCGGGGTGGCGGTCGAGATCAGTTTACGGCCAAAGCGGTTTTCCTGCAGCAGACTGACCTGCTCACGTTTTTTGATTGCTTCCAGTGCTGCTGAAGGGAGAATAACCAGCCCTTCTCTGGCAACATCAAGATAATCTTTGCCGACCAGTTGTTCAGCTGTGGCATGATTGATCCGTTCCGAGGCCGGGTTGACGCGGAGGATTTTTCCTTGACCATCACAGACAAACAGACCGTCAGATGAGGAGTCAATAATTGCGTTGTACTCCCAGGTCAGTTCCTGAATAGTTCTGTCCATATCGGGGTCTCAATTGACAAAAGCTGAATGGAACATAAGAGTAAATACGGAACTGTCCCCAGCTTCATCGGGGGCTGTCCCAAATATTTACGGACGATGAAACTACGGTGGTTCACGTCGCAAAAGCCTGAGACAGCCCCCCTGTGGGGACAGTCCCGTATATGCAGGGAAAATCTCTTAAACTAGCGCCATTCATCTCTGTTCCCGATATTGCTAGTGTGACATGAGAACCGGGGCAGTCATATATTTTAGTAGATGTTGACCGGTTTCACCCAGAGTCTGGTAACCACGACGTGATTGGGACGTTGCCCCCATTACCAAAAGGTCGGCGCCAAACTCGGCACAGCGATTCAGTAGCATATCACCAACGCTCAGATTTCCGCTGAAGCGTTTTTCACAGGTCAGAGGCAATTGATAGCGCATCATATGTTTACAAATATCGGCTTCATGAGACTGATACGCCTCATCGCCCTCCCGTCCTTGAACACTGATGACTTTAATCTGATCAGCTTTGCGCAGGATCGGCATTGCATCGTGTAAAGCACGGGAAGATTCTGGCCCGCCACGCCAGGCCATTAAAATCCGCTTGTAACCAAGGGTGAAGTCCCCGGCATAAGGGACGATAAGCACTGGTCGTCCTGAACCAAGCACTGCCTTTTCGGGCAGGTTACTGGGAATGGCACGTTCCGGGGCTTCTTCATCTGTTTGGCTGATGACCAGAAGATCACGGTAGTGAGCATGCAGATTGACTGCATTGGCGACATTCAGCTCACTTTTGAGACTATCGATACAAATCCAAGTGGAAGAAAGACCGGCAGCATCAGCTGCTAGTTTAAAGCGTTGCCCCGCTTCATCAGCGAGTTCCTGTCCGTTGTGTTGATGTGCAACAAAGTGGGGGTGAGGGATGACATAGATACCAGTGAGTTGTGATTGTTGCTGTGCGGCTAAACCGATTGCAACCTTCAGCCGGGAGTCACAGGTCGGGCGATTGTCGATATGAACGAGGATGTCTTTAAGATTCATGGTTTCGCTCCTTTGGGTTTCGACAATGGTAGTCCTTCAGCTTAAAGTGTACAGAGTATCAGGGTTTAATCAACTCTAATTTCTGAGTAACTTTAAAATATATTTTTTCATGGTTCTATCCACAAAACAAAGACTGATTGCCACCAAGCCGCCAAGGACACCAAGAAGAACAGGATCAAAAGCATTTTAACGGAGAGGTGCAGAGATGCGGAGAAAGTCAAAATCAATCTGTTTTTTAAGGTTTTAAAGCCAAAACAAAAAACTTCTCAGGGTTTCTCGGCGTGCTCTGCTCCTCTCCATCTCAGCATTAAGATTTTTGACTTTCTTGGTGTCTAATGGTTTGTTTTTATGTCAATTAACTTTTCTTGCCCAGATAGGCCTCCTGAATTTTTTCGGAAGCCAATAACTCTGCTGATGTTCCTGACAGGGCAATTTTACCGACATCAAGGACATAGCCGCGATCAGCTAGTTTTAATGCTGCCTTGGCGTTCTGTTCAACCAGCAGGACAGTCACCCCTTTGCTGGCAATTATTTTAATCTGTTTAAAGATCGCTTTCACCAGAATCGGAGCAAGGCCGAGGGATGGTTCATCAAGGAGGAGCATTTCTGGATCACTCATCAGCGACCGACCGATAGCGAGCATCTGCTGTTCACCACCGGAGAGGGTTCCTGCCAGTTGTTTCCGGCGTTCTTCCAGCCGTGGAAAGAGTTGATAAACCCACTGCAGGGTCTCTTTATTCATTTTGCTTTTTACAAATGCGCCCAGCATCAGGTTCTCTTCGACGGTGAGAATACCGAAGACTCGCCGCCCTTCCGGAGAATGACTGATTCCCAACTTGACAATTTTGTGTGCCGGAAGTTGGGTTAGTTCTTGACCTTTAAATTTGATCGAACCTGATTTGGCTTTCAGTAGCTGGCTGATGGTCCGCATGGTGGTGGTTTTCCCCGCGCCATTGGCACCGAGAATCGTGACAATCTCCCCTTTGCGAACTTTGAGAGAAATCCCCTTGATTGCAGCGATACTGCCATAGGAGACCTCAAGGTCTTTTATTTCAAACAGGACGTCGTTACTCATCGTCATCCTCACTTCCCAGATAGGCTTCGATAACCGCAGGGTTATTCTGGATCTCCGCCGGTGTTCCTTCGGCAATTTTTTTACCGAAGTTGATAACTGTCAAGTAGTCAGTGACTTCCATGACCATATCCATATCGTGTTCAATCAGCAGGACAGTCACCCCTTTATCGCGGATTTTGAAGATTGTTTCCTGCAAAACCAGGGTCTCATTATCATTCAGACCTGCCGCAGGTTCATCCAGGATCAATAATGTCGGTTCAACCGCCATGGCGCGAGCCATTTCAATCCGGCGCTGAATGCCGTAGGGGAGTGATCCTGTTGGTGTGGCAGCAAACTCACTCAACTGGAAAAAATCAAGTTGCTCCTCAACTTTATGCCAGTTTTCCAGTTCATCACGTTTTGAGGCAGGAGTATGGATGATGCCGTGCCACCAGCTTTGGCTACTCTTAATGTGGCGGCCACTCATGATGTTTTCAGCGACTGACATCTGGCTGAACAGGCGGATGGTCTGGAAGGTACGGACGATACCACGATCGACAATCTGATAAGGGGTGAGTCCGCGGATCTCTTCGCCACGCCAGTTGATCGAGCCTTCTTCAGACTTGTAGATGCCGGTGATACAGTTAAAAACGGTGGTCTTGCCGGCACCGTTCGGACCGATGATGCCGTAAATCTGGCCAGGTTCAACTTTGAAACTCAGGGCATCGACAGCGGTCAGGCCACCGAAAATTTTAGTAACATCAGTCAGGATCAGCTCATTATGCGCCATGGTTTGATTCCTTGATCAAGAACTTGGGGATTTTGCCGAAAGTTGCAGGCCAGATGCCACGTGGACGGAGAATCATCGCAAGAACCATCGCAAAGCCAAAGATAAAAAAGCGCCAGGTTGCAAATTCTCTAAATATCTCCGGCAGGACAAACATCATAAATACTCCAAGGAGAATACCTGGGATTGAAGATCCTCCAACGAGGACAATACTGAAGAACAGAACCGACTGGATAAACTCAAAGGCCTCTGGGCTGACAGCAGAATACTGGGTTGCAAAAACGGTTCCCGCTAATCCGGCAATTCCAGCACCGAGACCAAAAGCAAATATTTTATAAACCCGCGTGTTGATACCGATACTTTCTGCGGCAAGTTGATCTTCGCGCAAGTAGTGCAGCGCACGACCCACTTTGCTCTTTTCCAGATTGCTCATGATTCCCAGGGTGATTAGCAGTACTGCAAAGGCAAAATAATAAACTGATAGCTGGTCGGTAAGTTGCTTGCCAAACAGGCTTATTGAATCAAGACCAAAAATTCCGTTTGGACCGCCGGTTATTCCACCGAGGTTGTTTTGTACAACTTGCACAAAAACAATGTTGAAACCGATAGTGACCACCAGTAGATAATCCCCACGCAGATGGATAATCGGTCCGGAGAGAAGGATCCCAAATAGAGCAGGTATCAGGATGGCCACCGGGATCGTTGCTAGCATCGGCCAGCCATACTGGGAGTTGAGAATTGCAGTAATATAGGCACCCATACCAAAAAACAGCGCCTGTCCCATATTAAACATCCCCGCTTTGCCCAGAATAATATCCTGTGAAAGAGCAACAACGGTAAAGATGAGGAAGGTGATGGCAACCGCCTGCCAGCGTGAATTGAGCAGGTTTGGCAGGATCGCCATGACAATAATAAAGGCTGGAAAGCCGAAACGTCCTAAACTTTTCATCAGACTTTCTCCGCAACCCGCTCACCGAGAAGTCCGGTGGGGCGGACAATCAGGATCAGGATCAAAAGGATAAAGGTAAATGCATCGGCCCAGGTGCTGGAAACGTATCCAGCGATGAATGCCTGGAATAGACCCAGCATCATGCCGCCAAGCATGGCACCGGGAATATTGCCGATGCCACCAAGAATTGCTGCAATAAAAGCGTAAAGACCATATTGCCAGCCCATATTGAAGGTGATGCCGCGGTAGTAAAGACCAATAAACAGACCGCCGACCGCCCCCAGGGATGAACCGATAATAAAAATCAGGGCAATAACTTTGTTGACATTGATCCCCATCAATCGGGCGGCATCCTGGTCGATAGCGCTGGCGCGAATAGCGGCTCCCATCCGGGTTTTTTCAACAAACAGATAGAGGGCAACCATCAGCACTAGCGATAACACTAGAATGATGACTTGGATCAGGCTGAGGACAACCCCGTGAATATCCCAGTAGACCTGTGGAATCAACTCAGGGAAAATCCGCATCTGTGGTCCCCAGATCAGCATGATGCCGTTCTGGATCATCAGGCTGGCACCAAGAGCAGAAACGACAGCGGAGAGGCGTGGTGCTTCGCGAAGCGGTCGATAGGCAAGTCGCTCAAGAATAATTCCGACGCAAGCCATGACGGCTGCGGTAAGCAGGAAAATAGCAATCACGGCAAAGAGTGAAGTTGCCTGCCCCATCACTTGGGTATAGATTGTCAGACCGACAAATGCTGATGCTGCGACCATGTCGCCATGGGCAAAGTTAATCAACTTCATTACCCCATAAACCATAGTGTAGCCAAGAGCTACCAAGGCAAAGATACTGCCAATGGTCAGGCCATTGGCCAACTGTTGCAGAAAAATATCCATGAAAACTTGCTCCCGTTATTTTGGATGGCTAAGCCATCGCAGTCTTTCTTTGCAAGACTATTTCAGTTTGTTGATCTGCTGTTCACAAGTGAGAAAAGGAGACTCGTTTTTCCTTTTCTCACTTCTAAGGGCAGACAAAGGGGGCGAAAGCGCGCTACAAAGCACTCCCTCGCCCCCTGTTGGTTCTACTGAGGTTCAATTGTTGTTATTGAGCGTAGACAACCTTGTAACTATTGTCAGCCTGAATTTCAAAAGTCATATAACTGCTACCAATACGGTTGCCGTCTTTGGCGAACTGCAATGGACCAGTCACACCTGGAAGCGGCTTATCCATACTCATCAGGAAGTTAGCAACTTTTTTATTGTCAAAGCTTTTGGTTTGCTCCATGCCGTAGATGATAGCGCGCATACCGTCGGCATTCATCAGGGTCCAGATGGATGGCGGAAGCTTGCCGTAGGTTGTTTTGTAGTTTTTCAAGAAATCTTTAGCAATATCATAAGGGAGCATGCCGGGAGTTGGAACATTGATGATGAAAGCACCCTTGGCTGCAGAACCGGCCAGTTTGGCGAAGTCAGGATTGTCGTTGGCATCACCACCGATGAAGTCGGCTTTGATTCCAAGAGCAACCTGCTGCGCACGCAGTTGACCACCGTCGGTGTAATAACCAGCAAAGAAAATTGCATCAGGTTTCTTGGATTTGATATTGGTCAGCACCGGGGTGAAATTCTGGGAGTCGGCCTTGATCTTGGCGTAAGTCACAATATTACCGCCCGCTTTTTTAATTTCAGCAACAACGGCTTCACCCAGACCAGCAGCATAGCTGGAGAAGTCAGAGATCACTGCAATATTTTTGTAGGCTTTGACGTTAACCATATAGTTAGCGGCAAAAACAGCTTCGGCACTATTCGGGAAGGAGTTGCGCAGGAATGTCCAGTAGCCATGTTGGGTCAGACCGTCGGCAGTGCCATCGGAGGTTTGTAGAACACCAGCATTGAAATAGGTTTTCTGAGCAGCCTCAGCGGCGGTTGAGGTGTAGGAACCAATAACCATGGCAACACCCTTGTTGACCAGGTCTTTGGCACAGATGGCTGCGGCCATCGCGGTACCCTGATCATCACAGGGAATAACTTCAATTTGCTTACCCATAACGCCACCACTGGCGTTAATTTGGGCGGCCAGCAGGCGTACCGAGTTTTCGATTCCCTGGCCTTCGTTGGCATAGCTTCCGGTAATCGGAGCCTGAACGCCAACCTTGAGGGTGTCAGCCCAGGAAAGCCCGGCCATCAGGGTGATGGTGCAGAGAGTTAAGAGAATGTTGCGGACTGTTCTTTTCATGTGTTCCTCCTTGTTGGATGGTTGAAATCAATACTTAATATTACGAAAATCGACCTTTCCGGTTTTGATCGGTCAATGAAATTGTCCGGTCGCGACACGGGACTTCATTAAAATAGCAGAAAATAACAATCAATGCTTGTTTAAACCGAACATCTGTTTCAATGCGTGCTGGGCAATCGTTGGATTTTCCTTGAGGCGCCGTTTCGAGTAGGGGAGCCAGTCTTCGCCGTAAGGGACATAAATACGTAATCTGTGTCCAGCGGCAAGAATAATTTCACGTAATTCCTCATCAACACCAAGCAACATCTGGAATTCATATTGATCCGGTTTTAGACCCATCTGCCGGATCAGGTTCATGGCTTCAAAAATCAGCAGTTCGTCATGAGTGGCTATTCCGACATAGGCTCCCTGTTTGAACAATTGTTCCAGACAGGTGATGTAGTTACGATTAATGGCCTGTGGGTTTTTCCATGCATCCTTGCGGGATTCAATATAGATCCCCTTGCAAAGACGATAATTCTGGTAGCCGTCAGCGAGATCAACAACATCCTCTGGGGTGCGGCGCAGATAACCTTGAAATGCAGTCCCGACATGACCGGGGAATTCTTCGCGTAATCTGCGGAAGAAGGTAAAGGTTTCGTCTGTTACCGGAACATCTTCAATATCAATACGGACAAAACTATTCAGTTTTTTAGCTTCGGCAACCATCTCATGGATGATCTCAAAACAGCGCTCCTTGTCGATCAGCAGCCCCATCTGGGTCGGTTTGATTGACAGGTTGGCGTCCAACTTTTCGCGTTCAATAGTGCGCAGAATATTCAGGCCATCATTTTTGAAACCGACGGCCTCGTCGATTCCGGTAATAAACTCACCGAGAATATCAATGGTGGTCATTATCCCCTGTTGATTTAGATCTTTGGTGACCTGAACAGCATCTGCCAATGTCGATCCAGCGATATAACCTTTGGCAAAATGGCTGACGATTGGCTTGGGGACGTGCATGATGGTTTTTGATACAACATAATTAAATAATGACAATTTTTTACTCCGTAAAAATAGGTTCAAGGAGTCAGGTTCAAGGAAAAAGGTAAAACTTTGAACCTGACTCCTGATGCCTTGCTCCTGATTCTATTCCTCATCCAAAAATGGATATTCAAAAGTTTCCGGGGGGACAAAATTTTCTTTGATCGAGCGCACCGAAGCCCAGCGCATCAGGTTCTGTTTGCTGCCCGCTTTGTCATTAGTTCCTGAGGCTCGTCCGCCGCCGAAAGGCTGTTGTCCAACCACTGCTCCGGTTGGTTTATCGTTGATATAGAAGTTACCGGACGCATTTTCCAGCTTGCCAAGGGCTAAGCTGACGGCCAAACGATCCTGGGCAAAAATAGCACCAGTCAGACTGTAGGGAGATGTCTGATCGCATAGCTCTAAGGCCGCTTCATAATCGGCATCCTTATAACAATACATGGTCATCACTGGACCGAAGATCTCTTCCTCCATCGTTTTGAAGTGGGGATCCGTGGTGGTGATAACGGTTGGCTCGATAAAGAAGCCCTTGCTGTCGTCATAGCCACCACCGATGGCAATTTCGGCATCGTCGGCTGCTGCTGCGTAGTCGATATATTGAGTGATGGTACTGAATGCTGCTTTGTCGATGACAGCATTAACAAAGTTACCAAAATCAGCAACATCACCCATTTTGATGCGATCCGTTTGCGCTTTTATCTCGGTCAGAACCGGTTCCCAGAGAGATTCGGGAATATAGGCGCGGGAGGCAGCTGAACATTTTTGCCCCTGGTATTCAAAGGTACCACGGACAATACCGGTGGCGAGGGCTTTAACGTTGGCAGAGGCATGGGCAAAGATAAAATCTTTGCCACCGGTCTCACCAACAATGCGTGGATAGGTTTTGTACTTATCTGCAGCAATATTGTTACCGATCTGTTTCCACATGCTCTGGAATACAGCCGTACTACCAGTGAAGTGAATCCCGTTAAAATCCGGGCTGTCAAGACAGATATTGCCGACCTCGCTACCGGAACCAGGCACGAAGTTGATGACACCATCCGGTAAACCAGCTTCCTGTAACAATTTCATAAAATAGTACGGGGCGTAAACCGCTGCAGATGCTGGTTTCCAGACGACAGTGTTACCCATAATTGCCGGGGCTGTTGGCAGGTTGCCGGCAATAGCGGTAAAGTTAAAAGGAGCAACGGCAAAGACAAAACCTTCCAGGGGCCGATGCTGAACATAGTTCCAGATTGGTGAAGGTGAATGCAGTGGCTGATCAGAATAAACTTCTTGAGCGAAATAGACGTTGAAGCGGAGAAAATCTATCAATTCACATGCGGCATCAATTTCGGCCTGGAATGGACTTTTGCTGATATTCAGCATCGTGGCAGCATTGATTAGAAACCGGTAAGGACCGGCTAGCAAGTCAGCTGCTTTCAGAAAAATGGTCGCCCGTTCTTCCCAGCGCAAACTTTGCCAGACTGGTTTGGCAGCCATGGCAGCATCAATCGCCATCTGTACTTCTTTTGAACCCGCCTTGTGATAGGTTCCCAGTTGCATCGAGTGGTCGTGGGGGCAGGCTATTTTAGCCAGGTTTCCGGTACGAACTTCTTTGCCACCAATGATCAGGGGAATCTCAATCTGTTTTGATTTCAATTCTTCCAAGGCCACTTTTATCTTCTGGCGTTCCGCTGTTCCCGGAGCATAGGAAAGAATCGGTTCATTTTGTGGGAAAGGAATCTTGATTCCAGCATTATTTAAAACAGACATTGAGGCTCTCCTTTTTTGAGGTGCATTAGATATAATCTACTGATGTAAAGCTTAATAGCAATGACGGTGCCAAACTCTGTTCTGAAGGCTAGAACATTTATAACCAATGCTATAAGCCATTGTTCTTAAACGAAAATATAATAAATAAAAAGGTTCTGGGTGGTGTTTGGGTGCGTTTTTAATGGGTTTCGGGGTGGTCTCAACCAAAGCTGCTATGCAAAATTGCATAAAACTTGGGGTGTCAACTTAGTCCATGTTTTTTTAGTTTTCTGGCAATGGTAGATTGATTAACATCGAGCGCTGCCGCGATTTCTGTCTGGTTGTTATAGTGATGCAGGGATTTTTCAAGAAGCTCTTTTTCAACGCGATCAAGCGTTTGTTGTAATGAGGCTCCGGGAACAATTTGATTGAAGAAGAATGGGGTCTTCTGGGTGTGAGATGTGATCTGTATTGGCAGGTCGGGAAGGTCGATCAGCTCAGTATCTGTCATGACGACCAGCCTTTCACAAATGTTCATTAATTCACGGACATTTCCAGGGTAGGGGTAGTTTGCCAAGGCATCTAATGCCGCCCGGGTCAAGCGTTTACGCGTATCGGTCTGGTGGCTGAATTTTTCTAAATAGTGCCTGATTAATGGCAGAATACAATCATGACGTTCGCGTACTGCCGGAATCTGGATAGGAATGACATTAAGTCGATAATAAAGATCCAGGCGAAATTTCCCCTGCTTGACCATTTCTCCTAAATCCTGGTGGGTTGCTGCGACGATACGAACATCGACTGTGCGGTTTTTTGTGTCGCCAAGGCGGGTAATCTGCCCATCTTCAAGAAAACGTAGCAATTTAACCTGAGAGGAAAGGGGAAGTTCAGCGATCTCGTCAAGAAATAGAGTTCCACCGTCGGCTAATTCAAAATGGCCAGGTTTGCCACTGGCCTGAGCCCCCGTGAAGGCTCCTTTTTTATAACCAAACAGTTCCGCTTCAATCAGGGATTCGGGAATGGCGCCGCAATTGATCCTGATAAGTGGTTGTCCGACCCGTCGCGAATTTTTATGAATCAGATCGGCAATCAACCCTTTCCCAACCCCCGATTCTCCCAATAGCAATACCGAAGAATTGGCTTTGGCAACCTTGATTGACTGTTGGAGGGCACGAATCATCACGGGGCTTCGGGCAATAATTGACTGGGCATCCAGCTCCACTTGTTGCATTGCCAGCATTTGATCGCGGAGACTGTCTTTAAGTGCTTGTTGTTTTTCCAGCTCATGCTGCAGGTTGTCGATTTCGGTAATATCCCGTTCGCTGACCACGATCCTGATCAGTTCGTTCTGTTCTCCAAAAACAGGAGTCGCAATGGAGATCAGTTTATGGCCGTCCTTATTCTGTAATAGGCTGACGCGTTTTTTACTAATACTGGCTTCAAGTGCAGCAGAGCGATCAATGAAACCAGTTTCAATCAGTTCACGCATATTGCGCCCGACGATTTCAGTAGCTGCCAGATTGTGAATTTTTTCCGACGCAGGATTCATGCGGATGACATTGGCGTTGGAATCACAGACAAAAAGTCCGTCGGATGACGAGTCAATAATCGTATCCAATTGGCGCGACAGGGTTTGGAATGAGGGGAGTCGTCGCGTCATGGTATCGAGCTGAGTACTATCGACCAAAATACAGACGGCACCGCTGATGTGATTATTTTCCATGATTGGATTGACGCCGACAAGATATTCTCGATCGGAGATTTGCAGAGGAATTTCGCAGTTAACTTGTGAACCATCAAGAATTGTACGAACCTGTAACCAGAAACCAGGCAACTCTGCCTCGAGGGATTCCCCCAGAGAGATGTCGAGTTTTTCCTGTGCCAATTTGCTGAGAAGAGTAATGATGCCCCTTTGGTCAACAATGATCATGACCCGCGCGGTTGCATCGGCAAGGGCTTGTAATCGGGGTGTGATTGGATGATTATGCATAGGGATGATTATGCATAATTGCATGGGAATATGCAATAAGGAATAATCGCTGTGAGGAATGGTGTTTGTTGAGTTCCTACGTGCTACAATGTTTCCCAGAATTCAGCGGCTTCTTTCCAACGGAAAGCTTCATCCATATCTTGCGGAACCCCTTTGCCGGTTGAGTACATCACCCCAAGGCAGTATTGGGCTTTAGTATGTCCCTGATCCGCTGCACTGGTCAGCCATTTTTTGCCTTCGAGAGAATCCCTTTTGACCCCTTTGCCGTTGAGGTGCATAATTCCCAAATTATATTGAGCATCGGCACTTCCTGCATTGGCTGCTTCCAGCCACCAATGATAGGCAAGTTGCAGGTCCTGAACTGTGCCAATTCCTTTAATAAAATGATGGCCTAACATGACTTGTGCTCGCTGGTGCCCGCGGGTGGCCGCTTGTTTCAATAAAACCACTGCTGATGTTGGATCGCGGACTTCTTCGCTTCCTAAACTGAGTAATTTCCCCAGGTTGTAAATGGCTTCAAGGTAATTTTGTTCGGCCGCTTTTTGCAGCCAGGTGCGTGCTTCTGTGTAGCTCTGCAACACCCCAGTGCCTCTGGCATACATCATCCCTAAATGGTATTGAGCTGTTGGCAATCCTTGGTCTGCTGCTTGCCGCAACCATTGTCGCGCTTTGGAATAATTCTTTTTAACTCCTTTTCCAACCAGATACATATGTCCGAGAGTGAACTGAACTTTAGGGTTGCCCTGTTCAGCTGCCATACCCCACCAACGCCGGGCTTCGATAAAGTCTTTTGGAACTCCATGTCCTTTCGCATACATCAAGCCAAGATTGTACTGAGCGTCAGAAAAATTTTGATCGGCAGCTTTGCGAAACCAGTGGAGCGCTTGATCATAATCTGCAGGAATGCCACGACCCTTGATATAGTTTTGACCCAGGACATTTTGCGCCCGTGGATATCCAAGCTCAGCAGCCTGCTGATAGTATTTTACACCTTCTGCCGGGTTTTCTGCTGTTCCCATCCCCTTGTCGTACATCCGACCAAGCATGAAAATTGCTCTGGCATGGCGATGTTGAGCTGCCAATCGAAACCATTTCAGTGCTTCGGCAAAAGATCTTTCCACCCCTTTGCCCTGGAAGTAGTTCATCCCCAGTTGGTAATGTGATTGTGCCATATCTGTCATCAGAAACCCTTCGACCAGACTGTAAGTTTAATTTAATGACTTACTATACACTAAAAAGCCTTGAGAACAGAGAAAAAAGTATTAAACATTGACATGATATTATTAAGGTGATCAAATGATGTAAGCTAGGGTGTTGTTGAGCTTTGCTGATCGTCGCGAAAGATCGGCCGATCGAGGACAGATTAGATGCTTTTGCAGCAGATTTTTTTAAAGCTCGACAACACCCTAAATAATATTTACTTTTGAGAGGTCTATCGATGAGCGGATATCAAAAGCAGGAAATTCTTCTTGAGACTGGAACCAATGAGATGGAAATCATTGAGTTCTACCTCGGAACTCAGTCCTTCGGAATCAACGTACATAAGCTGAAGGAAATTATTACTTTTAACCAGGAGGCATTAACCGTAATCCCCGGAAGCGGTGATGGGATGCTTGGCACTCTGCTGCTACGAGGCACGACAATTCCATTGATTGATCTGAAGTCACATATTGCTCAAAACGAAGAAGATCTCCAGGGTGATATACGACGAGTTGTCCTCGTTTGTGAGTTTAATGACCGGGTTAATGGTTTTAAAGTTGACGGGGTCAATCAGATCCATCGAGTTTCCTGGGAAGATGTCCAGCCGATGGCCAGCTTTATTGATCAATACCGACCGCGCTTCACCGGGAGTGTCAATATTGAAGGCCGGGAAATTCTGATCGTTGATTTAGAGCATATTGTGGCAGAGTTCGATTCAGAAGCGAACCTGGATTACGAAGCGGAACTCCATTCTTCTGAAATGCAGGAAAAACTTCCACACAGCCGTGAACGAATGAAGCTAATGATGGCAGAAGACTCTGCTTTGATTCGTAATGGAATCGAAAAAGTTTTGAAAGGTTCAAATTACACTGATCTGGAAGTCTTTGTCGATGGCCAGCAATGTTATGATCGTATCCAGGAAATTAGACAACGAGTTGTTGATGGAGAGCCACTGAGTGGGTTGTTGAACCTGTTGATCTCTGATATTGAAATGCCGAAAATGGATGGTCTGACCCTGTGCAAAAAAATCAAGGATGATCCTGTCTTGCGAGATGTGAAGGTCGTGATGTTTTCATCACTGATCAACGAACAGATGGCGGTTAAATGTGATCAGGTGGGTGCTGACGGCTATGCAACTAAACCTCAGATTCCCTACCTGGTTGAAATGATGGATAAATTTCTTGAAATTGATGGTTCTGAGTAAGTGCTACATTATAAACATCAAAGGCCGGTGAGTTTCACCGGCCTTTGATGTTTAACCAATATTTTTTTCCAGCCGTTGACAGACTCTTGCGGCATCCCGTTGTGCCTCTTTAATCTGTGCCGGAGACATTTTGTTCTCCAGTGATTCAAGTGCTTTTCGCGCATCTTCATGTCCCTTGTCAGCGGGTAGACTCAGCCAGATATAGGCTTTGATGTGGTCTTTGGGGACTCCCCGCCCGAGAGCATACATCCCGCCAAGATTATATTGTGCATCGGTATAGCCCTGCTCAACTGCTTTGTTCCACCATTTGACCGCTTCAGCATCATCTTTAACAACCCCGTAGCCGAATACGTATAGAACTCCCAGGTTATACTGGGCGGCAGCGTTTCCCTGTTCTGCTGCCAGCGTCCACCAGTGGCGGGCTTCATTGTAGTCCTGGGGGATATCTTTGCCGTTGATGTACATACTGCCCAGATTATACTGGGCGTCAATATTACCCTGTTCTGCTGCCAGTTTATACCAGTCGACCGCTGCAAAAAGATCAACCTCGACTCCTTCTCCCTTCGCATACATAAAGCCGAGATTGTGCTGGGCATCAACATGCCCCTGTTCTGCTGCCATCCGACACCATTTGGCGGCTTGAACAGCATCTCGCTCAACCCCCTGACCGAAGGCGTACATCACTCCCAAATTGAACTGGGCGTCAGAACTTCCCTGTTGTGCTGCCAGCCGGTACCACTTGATTGCTTCCTGCTCGTCCTGTTCAATTCCTTCACCGGTCGCAAACATCATTCCCAGGGTGTATTGAGCTTCCACATGGTTTTGCTCTGCTGCTTTCTGACACCAACTTAAGGCTCTACTGTAATCCGTATCAATTCCCTGGCCGAAGGCAAGCATCACCCCCAGGTTATATTGCGCATTGGCGTCACCGCGTTCCGCTGCTTTGCGGTACCAATAAACTGCTTTGGAATCATCTTGCTGAATACCATTCCCCTGTTCATAAAGGTAGCCGAGAGCAAGCTGTGCTCGAATATGTCCTTGGTCAGCGGCTTTATTATACCAATTTGCTGCTTTGGTATAATCCTGAATGGCACCATCACCTTCTTCACACATGCACCCATAATTAAATTGAGCCTCCGCATTTCCCTGTTCGGCAGCAATTCGGTAGCGTGTTTCAGCAATAAAGTCTTTGTCGCCCATGATCCCTCCTGGTCGAGATCCAGATTCTCAGCATAATTAACGTAGGACAGATTAGCAGAAGGATAAACCGTCTGCAAATTTTAGTGGAAATTTTGATTTTGTTGCGGCTGATGGCGCAGAAGGATTTGGATTCTGCTAAGATTGTAGCAAGGCACAGTTGATGCACTCGCAAAAAAGAATAAGATGGCTAAGCAAAAATTTCGTCCTACAAGGCGTAGTGGTTTTTCAGGGTCGAAGGCCTACATATAGTAGGTC
>JASFYS010000050.1:0-10891 GCA_045047095.1 Desulfuromusa sp.
GCAATAGCCGTCAGAGGAACTTTAGATGAGGGTTTCCATAAATTTGTATCACCGCAAACAGTGGCAAGCATCGCATTCCAGGACCAGACAGCAACCGGGAAATTGAAAGCACTGATGGTCCCGACAACACCCAAAGGATGATATTGATCGTACATCCGATGATTTTCACGCTCAGAAACGGTGGTCACACCGTAGAGCTGGCGGGACTGGCCAACGGCAAGATCACAAATATCGATCATCTCCTGAACCTCACCCTTGCCCTCCTGGAGGGATTTTCCCATCTCGTAGGAAACAAGAGTGCCTAAGGCATCCTTATGTTTGCGCAGTTCCAATCCTATCTGGCGAACCACCTCGCCTCTTTTAGGAGCGGGAACGTTACGCCAGACTTTAAAAGCCTTATCAGCTGTTGCAACAAGATTATCATAATCTTCTTCTGAGGCGAGATAAACACTGGCGATATGCTTGCCATCGACAGGAGAAACAATCTTCAGTTCGCCCTGATCGGTCGTTTCATTCCATTGAACCCCAGTAGAGGCGCCAAAGTTTTTCTTTTCAATACCAAGTTCTTTTAGAAAATCCATCGTTTTCTCCTTAAGTTTTTTCAATTAAAATTATGGTTGTGATATTGTCAGGGAGTGAAATTCCAAAAACCTTCCTTGCATCAGCTCACTTCTCATATCAGCTCACATTAAAAGAAAAAACTACAAACATATAATACTGTTTTACTTTGTGGGGTCAAGGCTTAAGCTATGGCTTCAGAAACAACAACATTATAAATCAACTTCTTGTTCGACAAATCGGATGCCCAAATGCTCCAGCTCATCTAAAATAGGCTTGTAAATTTCTGGCGAGGTCGGGATCTGAACTCCGATGGGTTGGATAACCCCGGTAGCAATCAACTTCACCGCAATAGCCAGAGGCGTGCCAACGGTATACGACATGGCAGTATTCTCTCTATCCTTTCCCTCGCAACTCATGGATGAGACAATACGCTTCCTTTGCCCTTCCAGATCAAACTCAAACTGATGCTGCATCACCAGCAAGTCACGATCATGAGAAGTCATCACCCATTTTTGTTCCAGTACTTTTTGCAGGATCATCGCAGGAGTTGCATTTTTGAGCCCGATGATTTCATCCGAATAAATATCCAACCAACGAATTTTATCCATCACTGCTGAGTCTGATGAAAGCCCGGCAAACTCAGCCAGCTTTTCCTCGACACTTTTGCCTTTACGATAAGGAAGAAAACTGCCCAGATACTGGCGATAACTCAGCAGATGTGAATCTTCCATAATATAGCTGTCATCGGTACAACCCAATTGGACAAAAATATTCCAGGCTTCACAGAAACCGGGGCGACGCATTGTCCCTCTGATGATAGTAGAAATCTCATCCAGGCCATACAATTCAGAGTATTGGAGTGAATCCCGGTTAGGATAAACTTCAAAATCACCATATCCCGGCATTTCAACTTTGCTGGTTGTGGAGAATAATTGGTTGTAAGGAACGTACCGGTATTGTCCGTTTTCTTTAAACTTTGCGATCCCCTGTCCAGCAACCACAACATTGCGTGGATTCCACGAAAACTTGTAGTTCCAAGGATTGTCGTCACAAGCGGGAGCAACCAATCCGCCACAAAACGACTTAAAAGACAAAAGATTCCCACCTTTGTGCTTTATCTTATCAATAACACGCATCGCCGACATATGATCGATACCAGGGTCAACTCCCATCTCATTGAGAAAGATCAGCCCTCTTTCTCGAACTGCACCATCCATTTGCTTCATCTCAGCAGTCACGTAGGATGGGGTCAGCAAGTGTTTGCCATATTTGAGACATTCCTTTGCCACCAAAGAGTGCATGGAGCCAGGCAACATGGAAATCACCAGATCTGCTTGGGTAATTTCAGCTATTCTTTGTTTCTGCTCAGCAATATTGAATTGAATTGCACGTCCATGAGGATGGTTAGCCACTTTACGTTCAGCAGACTCCAAAAATAAATCACCTACAGTAATCTGCCAACCCTGTTCTTGTGACTGTTTCAGCAAATAATCAATCAGGCTGGCAGATGACAACCCGGCACCAATAATAAAGATTTTTTTCATCGATACTAAATTCCCAACCCTAGAGATAAACGATCCTCCTGACCACAAAACACGACATATCATTAACACTACCATATTTGTGATTGAAACCATTTCAATTATTAAAATTTAACTTCATTTGCTGAAATCTTTGCTTTCTACGTTGGTTGTTTATTTAAGAACATGCTAGTTTTAAAAGGATTTTACAAAGTGATGGGTGCACATAAATCACCCTTCTCAAGTGACCTGACAGGATATTCCATGGAACTTCGCACTCTGCGTTATTTCATTTCCGTATATGAAGAGTTGAGTTTGAGTGGAGCCGCCAAACGTTGCTTTGTCGCTCAGCCATCTATTTCAACCGCTATTCAACATTTGGAAAAAGAGCTGGATCGCCAGCTTTTCATACGCCATTCCAAGGGGGTGAGTCCCACTCAAGCAGGGAAGGCTCTTTTTCCCTATGCCCAAAAATTGTTGAATGATGTTCAAACGATACAGGAGATATTTCAACAACAGACAGAGCGATTACCCCTTAAGATTGCGGTCATGCCGTTTTTATCAGGGGAGAGAATTGGAAAAATCATCAAACAACTTCTGGACACGATCAAAGGCTTAGACCTCACCATTGTAGACTGGAATGAAGAGGCAGATGCCCGGATTATTGCCAACACAATGGTTCTCCGTAACGAAAGCTTTCATAAACTCTGGCAAGATAAATATGTTCTGGCGTTACCACTTGACCACCCGTTGACAGGCTATGATTCGATACAACTGCGGCAGATTGACAATCTTCCATTTATAAGTCGAACCTTTTGTGATGCTTTTGATTCCTGGCACTTTGCCATTCAAGAGCAGGGGATTAAAATAAACACCAAAGCCACTTTCAGTAATGAGGAATATGCTTTGGATCTGGTCGCCGCTGGACTTGGGATCTCGTTGGTTCCAAGTCATTCAACCACTCGTCGTACTGACATTGTCACTCGCGAAATCAGTGATGTAAAACTTGATCGCATTGTCGGCTTGGCCTGTGAAATTGATCATCCCCTTCCCTTTCAATTACTGACAACTGTAAATAATTTCAGGGATCACATTGAGAGTTCAAAAAAATGCGTATAATTAGTGGATCTGCACGCGGTTGCCATCTGGCAACCTTTTCAGGAAAAGATATCAGACCAACCCCGGATCGCGTTCGCGAGGCACTCTTCAGCATCCTGATGAGCCGCTTTGGATCTTTCAACAACCTCAAGGTTTTGGAACTGTTTGCCGGCAGTGGAGCGCAATCTCTGGAAGCACTCAGCCGAGGAGCAAAAAGTGCAATTCTGATCGATTCTGGAAATAGTGCAGCAGAAATCATTGCTGACAATATTAAACGATGTCACTTTGAACTAAGTGCCCGGTTGATAAAGCAGGATGTCTTACAGGCGCTACCCCAGTTGACTGTTTCTGCCCCTTTTGACCTTATTTTACTCGATCCCCCCTACAATCAGAATCTTCTGCCACAGGTGATCGAAAAGATTGAGCGCTTGAATCTGTTGGCTGAAAATGGAATAATCTGCGCCGAGTCCTCAAAAATTGAAGTTTTGGGGGATTTCGAAAAATTGAAAATAATTGATAACAGAGTCTACGGCTCAACCAGAATTCACCTCTACCGTTTGCCATAAGGATTGATATGAATCGCCATATTGCCATCTATCCCGGTTCTTTCGACCCCTTCACCCATGGCCATATGGATATTGTCCGGCGGGGGCTGGAGATATTTGACACAATTATTATTGCCGTTGCCGATAATTCCGAAAAGAACAGCCTGTTCACGGCTGCCGAGCGGGTTGATATTCTCAAACAACTCACAGCAGACAACCCACGGCTGCGGGTAGAAACATTTGACGGGCTACTAGTTAATTATGTTGTGGCAAAAAAAGCCCGGGTCATCCTGCGGGGATTAAGGGCGGTCACGGACTTTGAATTTGAGTTCCAGTTGGCACAGATGAATCACACCGTCTGCCAACAAGTAGAAACATTATTTATGATGACATCGCCTAAATTTGCCTATCTCAGCTCATCTATTGTCAAGGAAGTCGGACGACTGGGTGGTGACATCAGCAAGTTTGTGCCGCCACTGGTTATGGAAGAGTTGTTAAAAAAGTTTGCTTCCAACAGTTAAAGTCATAGTTCATGGTTTTCTATAAAACCCCCATAAATCGATGAGTTTGTGGAATCACTCTCACGTTGGAATTGATCTCAGAAATCAGTGCTTGCATTTGCAATAATCGTTTTGTTGCTATCGTAATCTGCCCCGTTATTGTCACTGGTTGCAAAACTATCGGGATTTGTTTTGATACGGTCGAGACCAGATCAGCGGCTAACTGCAATTCTAAATCCGGTGTCTCCTCACCAACCACCAACTTGACATAACAATCGGTTTGATTCGCAATTTCCAGAAATTGGCGGTGGATATCCCACTCAGTTCTCTCGCCAGTCAGTGAGTGGAGCTTGATATCCATTGAGACCCAGTCAATATAGGAAATCAAAGTTTCCAACTGCGCTGGCAAGGTTCCATTTGTTTCAAGATAAATGGGGAGGGTGTTTCTTAGCGCTGGCAACCAGGATGCTAGTAGCTGGACATGCAGCAGAGGTTCCCCACCAGTGATACTGATAGAATGATGCGCTCCCGGTAATTCAGAGTTCCAGGTTGTAATTAAATTGCTTACAGTTTCAAAACTTATAGGGTTCTTCAGGCCATTCAGTTCCCCTGAACCAGGATTTTTTTCTATCTGGCAGGTTTTGGATTTTAAAAAATCAGTATCACAGTAACTGCAATTCAAATTACAATCGGGAAAGCGTATAAAAATCTGTCGGCTACCGACTAAAGTCCCCTCCCCCTGTATCGAGGAGAAAATTTCAATCAGATCAGCTTTGGGTATAAGTGGCGTAGGCATTATCTGATTCCCAGACGGTGATTTTTTCTAAACTGACGTCATATTCTACCAAATTTTCAGCCAGGCGATCATAGATAAACCGGGAAATATGCTCCGATGAGGGGCTGATTCCCTTAAATGCCTCCAGATCATTGAGATATTTATGATCGAGGTAGTTCATGATCTCTTTGGTGTGTTTTTTTAAAATCTTAAAATCAATACCAAGGCCTGCTTTATCCAGATTCTCAGTATTAACCGTTACCTCAACTTTCCAGTTATGACCATGTAGGTTCTCACAGTCGCCCTGGTAATTTAGAAGGTTATGGGCTGCAGCAAAATGGGTCAAAATTGTCAAATGGTACATTATTTTTTATCTCCTGAGATTATTAATAGATTTCCGGCTCACTATCGGGCTGTGGAACCCTTTCCCCGGCAACCGAGTATTCCTCACTCGCCCAACAGCCCAGATCGATAATGCGACATTGATCAGAGCAAAAAGGGCGTGCAGAATTATCGATCCAAAAAGTTTTTCGTCCACAGCGAGGGCAATTTATTTCAAGTTTTTTCATCTTCTTACTATAACGATTGTTGTCAGGAAAAGAAACCGGCAGAGTAAAAAAAGCCCCGGATCTATTGATCCGAGGCTAACTATTTATTGGAGCGGAAGACGAGGTTCGAACTCGCGACTTTCAAAGTGGTTTTTCGTATTAACTTACACCCACTTTTAAAGTAGCAACAAAGCCACATTTCCTGGATATATCCAGTTAATTCCAACTCCTATAACTGGCTTATTAATTTGCGTTTTGTTAACTGCATCATGATATGTGAGTAACTGGGGAAGATGTTCTGTGAACCGAGCGATGTAGTCATCCGTCCGATCTGATTTATGATCAATGATCCAAAAACCATCTTCTGTCTCAACCAACAGATCAATGAATCCGTTGATCACACTTCCGTTGTCATCAAGAGCCAGAACAGAAACTTCTTTCTGAACATTTTTTGGTTGGAAATACTCCTGAATCCAGGCATCAAACTTTTCAACCTGACCCTTTAGTTCGATAAACTGATCAGGAGTAAAATCAAAATCTGTCGCCTGATTGAGAGTTTCAATTTGGCAGGAGCCATCCAACACTTCAAAACAACGGTGCAGTAATGTTCCTTGGACATTACTTGCCAAGTCAAACTCCAAAGCAAATGGATCGGCATAGGTCAGGGTTGTCAGATCAAGATTTTTAGAAACTGTTTCAATCTCGTGCAGAGAAGGTCGAACTGTTTCTGGTGTCAAGTTGATCGGCAATGGTTTCGGCTCAATGGCCCGACGGCCAATTGATGAAAGTGGCGCAGCAACCGCCAGAGATTCTGCCTCAAACATCTCCGACCGCTCCTTACCTACTTTGACAACCCGACAATCATACTCATTGCCGTTCATTCTCAGCTTATTGCCGTTAAGAGTCATTCCGGTGTCATGTGCCAGCAATTCCCAGTAGGTTACACTTTTTCTTTCTTTGCCGTTATCCAGATAGGCAGGACATTCAAGGATTATTTTCTCCCGTGCACGGGTTAAGGCCACATAGAGAAGCCGTCTGGCAGAATCTTCAGCTTCCTGCCAGAGAGTTTCCAGTAAGGGTTCATTTTTCTCCGGTGCAACATATTCCGGAGAGATATCCAGTCGAGCTTTATCCAGAATACTTCCCAAATCGCTAAAATCTTCATAATTGACATCGAGGCTGGGCAGTTTACAAAGAATCTCATTGTCAGTTGCACTCACCACAACCACAGGCCATTCCCGCCCCTTGGAGCGATGCCAAGTCACAAGCTGAACAGCATCCTCATCTTGTACCCGCGGTTCCGGTTGTTCATCATCCCTTTCAACTTTATCTCTTAACCAGGCGAGAAAAGTTTTCAGTTCACTTCCGTAGTAACCACCGCTAGCAAGAGCTTCCCGGTTTGCATCCTCAAATTCTTTAGCTTCGGCCTGAAACCGTAACAGGTTAGCTCGTGCCTGTGCAGCATCTGTCTGCACTGCCACAATTCCAAAGAGATCAAGTGCATCAGTCACTTCGAAGAGAATTGTCGATATAGAACGATCATCACCACCCTCTCTCACCGGAGTGAGGAGCTTGATCACTGTATTGTCAGGATTGTTTCCCTGCAGCAAAGTTTTGAGAGCCGATTCCAAACTCTCTTCGCCCAACTCGGTCACAGCTAGATAAAGAGCAGCATGGTTGTCAGTCGGATCGGCAACAAAGCACAGCACATGATAAAGCAGCTGAACAACTCTGGAAGTAAACCACCCATCCTTGTTGATTCGCGATTTGATCCCGGCATTTCTGAGAATTTCGGCATATTCCTTCAGGCGCTTGTTTCTTGGACAAATAATAGCGATATCGCCACCCCGAATCGGGCGGGTTATTTTTTGATGGCGATCAAACACGCGGCAGTTATCTTCTTCCAGCAATGCTTTTATCCGGGCAACCGTGTGTTCTGCTCTGGTTTGATTTTTGGCACGGGCACTGAATTCAATAATTTCCAAGGGAGAGAGATAACTGTCAAATTCTGTTTTTGACTCAAGATGGGTATACCCTTGGCCGAACAATCCGGCTCCAATGTCATTAACCCAGGGCATAAGTTGCGAATGGGTTCGCCAGTTCCCGGTCAAAGGGTGACATGAGTCGGAGTTTTGGGATTGCAGCTCTGCCAGCAACCGGGCATCGGCATTCTGAAATCCCATAATCGCTTGTTTTAGATCGCCGACCACCAGTGTTGGAACACCAGCCTTGCGGAACGCCCACAGCAAAGCAAACTGCAGAGGATTGGTATCCTGAAACTCATCAATCACCAGGCATTGAAAGCGCTGAGAAAGAACCTTGAGAACCGCTGGATGTTCAAGCAGCATCTGTTGTGTCAATGCCAACATATCGGTAAAATCAAGCAGCCCCCTTTGGGCTTTGTGCTCAGCATAGGTTCCCAGAGAACTCTGAGCCGTATCGAGAAGGGCACGTGCATGTTCCAGGGCATCCTGCCGGGGACCAGAGTGATCAACCAAGCCATCGGCGGTGTCAATAACAGCTGCAACCAATAGGTCATAATCTTCCGGGAGAGGGTTTCTTGGGGTTGATGTCTGCAACAGTCGCAGTTGTTGCCAAAGCTTCCAATCCGAAGTCAGATTTTTTTCTCTCGCAGCTTTCCAGAGCATGTTGTGATCCTTGCGAACCTTTTCGGCAACCCCATTGGTTTTACAGAGATAAGAAATATCCTTGGGAAACGCCTGTAAAACTCTCCGAACCGCCTGGGCAAGCTTTTGCTTTAATACTTCAGCCTTTCCGACCGCCCCATAGAGAGAACTGATCCTTTCCAGTGCTTGTTCGGTCAAAGCAGGATCTTGCTCAAACCGTCCAATGGAACGGAGCTTATCCATCAAGCCAAGGACAACACCACGAAACTGACCCTCAGCATCTTCTTTGCTGCTGAAATTGTAGCGATAACCAAAGTGGGCCAGGTTCTTCATCACATCGACAGCCTGATCGGTTTTTGTCAAAGCAATGCGGATAAGAACCTTTTCTTCATCTTCAGTGAGCAGACGTGGAGAGGGATTCAAACCGGCATCAAAAGCAAATTCTCCCAACAGTCGCAAACCGAATCCATGAATCGTTGAAATATAGGCTTGATCCAGTTTCAGAGCATCCTCATGACGTTTCTGCTGCACCAGTTCAGCGCGGATACGCTCACGGAGTTCCGCTGCTGCTGCCTCGGTAAAGGTGACGGCAACAATGCGATCGGGTTCGACTTCATTATCCTGAATCCACTGCGCCAGTGTCGTTTGAATGGTATAGGTTTTCCCCGATCCTGCTCCGGCAGGAATAATAGTCAGTTTTGGAAGTGCCATTTATTCCCCCTGCTCTTGATGCATAAACATACGGATCAATGGGCTGTTATTTAACGCATAAAGTGGCACTCCCGCATTTTTCTCGTACCAAGCCTCATCGGTGTCTTTATTGAGTAGGATATGACCCATTTTGACCTGAGCCAGCCGATCCCGTATCAAGGGAAGAGCGTTGGCCGAAACGTCAGCTCCCAACTCTTCAAAATCACGCAGACTGTCTGCAATCCATCCATCGGTATCCGCAAGAGCCACCTGATCGTTCATCAGGTAATAAAGAGCTCCGATTTCACGATCTGTTTCAATCGTCACGGTTGAACCATCTGAAGACCGAAAGTTTCCTTCTCCGGTCTGCAGCATAATTCTATATAGGGATGCCTGACTGTCAAAGCCCTTCCCCATCCGTTCTTTCCGTTTTTTACTGGAACTTTTCTTGTAATCAACAACAAAGATCTTGCCATCCGGCAGCTCCAGCAGAAGATCAGCACTGCCATGAATCGGCTGTTGATTCAAAAGTCCTTTCAGCCAGACTTCAACACCGAGAACTTTTGCGCCGAGAGTCTCCAATACTTCTCGCCAACGCTGCGCGGCAGTCAAAGTTTCTTTTTCCAGATGATAGCGTTCAACCCGCCATTCGGGGCGGTTGAGAAAAGGTTTGATCGAAATGATTGCTTCGAGCAGCAGAGTTGGTACCCGCTGCCTTACTTCTGTTTCACTGGGGAGGGGTTGACCCGGAGCAAAAAGGTTTTCAAATACAGCGTGTGCCAAGGTTCCTTTAGACATGACATACAGCTTTTCTGGCTCCCAATCTTTTGGCTCAAGACTAGACCGGTTAAGAAGCCAGGCCAATGGCGAGGTCATCAGGGTTTCCAGACTACTGGGAGACTGTGGGCGTACTGATCCGTCTCTATTCTTCAGAACTTCAAGAAGGTTATTTTCCAGTTTCAGATTTTTGATTTCCAGTTCTCTCGAAAGGATCGGATCGGCATCGCTAGCCAAGGCAAGACCAGTGGCTTGGTTTCGGCCTTCATCTGTATCAAGTTCAAGAATCAGAGATTCGGGTTCCTCTCCAACATCGAAGAGTTGTGCCATGAAAGGGAGACTTGCTGAAGGGGACAGTTGTTTCCCGTAAGAATCACGTCTGGAAAGGAGGAAGTGGATATTTTCTTTTGCTGCCAAGAGTTGACGGTTGAACAATGCTCTTTGTCTGTCACCGATATCAACTGAACGTTCCAATTCTAACCCCTGGGAACGCAGGACAGTGATATCTGCATCAGAAAAAACGGGAGAGGTTCTGGCTTCATTTGGATAATGTCCATCGTTGAAGCCAAGGACATAAAGGGTTTTGACCGTTTTCCAGGGTTCTTCATGATCATAGAAAACAGCAATTCCTTCACGGGTAAAATCACCGGCTACGTCAATCGTATCAGGATGCGGTGCCGCCATGGCGATAAGAGTATCCCAAGGAATATCGGTACTTTCCAACTGCTTTTGCAGCACATCACACAGAGCTATTGCTGCCGATCGTTGCCCCTCCAACTCCCGCATATTATTAAGCAAAGAGGGGAAAGTCTTGAGGATACTTTTTAGTTTCGCAACAGTATCAACTCCATGACGGATGAGATCGAGGATATCGTTACCGGCTTGAGTCGGTAATTCGATTTTTTTCAATGCGTAGTTGCCACCCATCAGTGCAGCAGCGATCTCAAACCCCTGAGACCTTGACCAAGGCAGCAGTGGCGAGGTCACAAATGCAGCCATTGCCATAGTAGGTGCCGGTTTTCTGAGGGTTTGTAACAGATGGAAAACCACTTCGTGTCCAAGATCACGGTTCTGCTGTTTGACAACAAGACCGGATACGGGCAGCCCTGCATGGTGAAAAACTTCCTGAACTGCTGCGGAATAAGTGGAGTCACTGGGCAATAGCAGGGCAATATCAGATAAAGCTATCGGTTTATCCTGTTTCAGGGATTTCTGAATCATCCCGGCGACAACTTCAACTTCTTCAAGGT
>JASFYS010000051.1:0-9647 GCA_045047095.1 Desulfuromusa sp.
TGTTCAAATTGTAGCATGGCATCATCAACACGACTATCACTCAGCTTGCCCCGAACCTTAAGGCGATTGTTGGCGGTTTGCCAACGCATATCAAGAGATTTTTTTCTCGCTTTGGCTTCGGTTAGTTTCGTTTGTAGCTGACCGATATCGTTATTGAGCCCTTCCAGCTGCTCTTCTATGATAGTCGCTTCTTTTTCCAGCTGCTCGATCGCAGCCTGAATCAGGGTTTTTTCGGCCAGAGCCGCCCGAGCCAGATCTTCCCGATCCTTTTTGATGGCGAGCTCAGCTTTTTGCTCCCACTGTGTTGATTCCTTTTGCAACCGGTCGAGTTGACGCTGTAACGTCTTTTGCTCGGCAATAGTTTTTGCTGCATTGGTGCGCACCTCAACCATTGTATCTTCCATTTCCTGGATGACCATGCGGATAATTTTTTCAGGATCTTCGGCATGCTCAAGCATGGCATTGATATTGGAATGAATAATGTCGTTAAAACGGGAAAAAATACTCATGGCAAGCTCCTTATGGCTTATACCTGAATCCGTGAGTACCCGGCGGCGAATTGCGCAAGCCATTGAATTGCCTAAGCGTCCAAAAAATCATCGCCGAACCTTTTGTGAAGCTAAGATTTTTTGAATCTCTTATTCAATCCAAGCACTTACACTCTTCATCCACCACTTACTCACGGATCCAGGTTGTGAATTGAAATATTTAAGTTGTCTCACTGTATATCAGGAACTGTGCCAATGGGATTGCTCCATCCTAAACTATTGGTTTAGCAAACATTTAAGTGAAAAAACCGATTAGATAAAAAATTATTAAATGGTTTAAAACAATAATAAATAGTCAAAAATGATAAAAAGTAGTAAAATAAGTCCATGCAAAATAGTTCTGTCCCCAACATTATCGGAGAATCAATCGCGCTCCAAAAGGTTCTTGACCAAGCGTCTCTCCTTGCGGATATCCGGCGCCCGGTTCTGGTCGTCGGAGAACGAGGCACCGGGAAGGAGTTGATTACCCAACGGCTTCATTATTTATCTAATCGCTGGGAACATCCCTTCATCAAGCTCAACTGCGCAGCTCTCACTGAAACGTTGCTTGAGAATGAACTGTTTGGCCATGAACCCGGCTCATTTACCGGGGCTTCCCGTCTGCATAAAGGGCATTTTGAAGAGGTTGGCAAGGGGACGCTGTTCTTTGATGAAATTGCCTCCATGTCACCAAGGCTCCAGGAAAAAATTCTCCGGGTTATCGAATATGGTGAATTCTCTCGGATTGGTAGTAGTAAGACATTGCACACCGAGGCACGTATTATTGGGGCGGCAAATCAGGATTTACCGCAACTTGCTGTTGCCGGACACTTTCGACATGATCTGCTCGATCGCCTCGCTTTTGACGTGATTACTCTTCCGCCGCTTCGAGCAAGAAAGGAAGATGTTGAGCCACTTGCCCAGGCTTTTGGCCTGAATATTGTAAAAGAGCTGCAGCGCTCTTATTTTCCAGGTTTTACCACCGCTGCGCTCGAAGAATTGCTTGATTACCCGTGGCCCGGAAATATCCGGGAATTAAAGAATGTGGTGGAGCGTTCAGTCTATCACAGCAGCACTGAGAGTCCGGTCGATCAGATTATTTTTGATCCCTTCGCCTCCCCCTATCGAACCCTCCCCTCCGCACAGCAGAGCGATCAAATCTCTTCCCCGGCTCAACCAGAGCAGAATCTTTGCGACAATTCGCTACCCACCACCGTGCCAGATAATTTTAAAGAGTATATTGAGAATATTGAGAAAACAACCCTCCACAAAGCCCTCTCCGACAATCAATTTCACCAACGCCGTACGGCCATAGCGCTTGGGCTGAGCTATCACCAGTTCCGTGGCTATCTCAAAAAGTATCATTTGAATGAAAAAAAGTGATAACTATTTAAAGCTGGTTGAGTGGTCTGAAGAAGATCAATACTATGTCGGATCAATTTCTGGTTGGATCGGTGCTTGTTGCCACGGTGACAACGAAGAGGCCGTTTTTCACGAACTTTGCCAGATTCTTGATGAGTGGATAGAAATTTATAAAAATGATGGCAAGGTGTTGCAACCAGCAACTTCGAATAAAAAGTATTCTGGTAAATTTCAACTTCGTCCAGGCAGTGAGTTGCATCAAATGCTTGCAATCAGGGCAATGCAAACGGGTGACAGCTTAAACAGTTACTGTATTAAGGTTTTGCGGCAAGTATGTAATCGCGGTCGGGAGACCGCTCCTACAGGGTCTGAATGCTTTTCGTGGGAGCGGCTTTCAGCCGCGATGATATAACCTACCTTGATTTATTTAACTGTTGGGTTGTGACCCCGCGTAACGCCATATTCGCAGCACCAAATGTAGAGACGTTGCATGGACTTTGATAAAGCGACAATTGCGATGTTGACTCCGGGGGAGTTTTTGCCTTCAAAAGTCAAAGGCAGATTTGACCCCTTATTACTTTGACCCCTTATTACTTGCAAACCATTGCAATGGTGTTCATCTCTGTGACACAACCACAAACCTTTGGAAAGTTTCATAGGCTACGATTAACCTCAGGGAGGATAATTTATAATATCTACCCATTTCAAACCGAAAATATTTCACAAATACCTATTTTAACCATTATTAACAGGCATTGAATTGTTTTTTATTTATGATAGTATCTACCCACTAAACTATTCACAAGGATGAGTGATGGAAAGAATCGAGCAACAAGACATCAGGCTTCGTGACCACCTTGCAACCGGAGCATTGACCAGCAAGGCACTACAGGAACGACTCGCCATAAGCCAGACGGCTCTTTCAAGAGCAATTCAGCGCAACAAGAAAGACCTCCTGATCATCGGTGCCGCTCGCTCAACCAGGTATGCCCTGCGTAAAAACTTGTCCGGGCTCGGATATGAAATCCCCCTTTATGAGATCGACCAGAGGGGAGATGTCCGTCCCTATGCCAACCTTTATCCCCTTGCAGCAAAACAATATGGCTGGCAACGATCGGGCAAAAAAACTCAATTGTTTGACCATCTCCCCTACATGATCCAGAACCTTCAACCTGAAGGGTTTATGGGACGTGCTTTTGCCCATAACTTTGCCAGAGACCTCGGCTTACCGGAAAAGCTTCAGCTGTGGTCGGATGAACACGTTATCACTGCCTTGTCGCAAAGAGGGGAAGATTTTGTCGGCAATCTGATCATCGGAAAAGAATCTGTCGAGCGTTATTTGATCCAGGCTCGGTCTGGAAACGTACAGACTATCTCTTTGGATCAATGTGACACCTTTTTTGAAGAACTGGCGGAAAAAGCCATCGCGGGCGACAGCCCCGGTTCCTCAGCAGGTGGTGAGCAACCAAAGTTTACAACTCTACTCAAGACGTCTGATGGTGACCAACGAGCTATCGTCAAATTTGCCAGTCGAACGACTGATGAGGGCCGTCGCTGGAGCGATCTCCTTGTTTGTGAACACTTGGCCAATAAGGTTCTGTTAACGGCAGGGTTTTCCGTAGCACAAACTGAAATCATTCAGACAGATAGCTGGACTTTCCTGCAATCGGCTCGTTTTGACAGGGTTGGACTGTGGGGACGCCGCCCCCTATATTCCCTGATGACAATTGCCTCTAAATTTGTTGGCTATTGTGAAACCTGGGTAGACGCTGCTGAACAGCTATATGATAAGCAACTCATTGCTCAGAAAGATATTGACTCACTTCGCTGGCTGAGCGGTTTTGGTCACCTGATTGGCAATACCGACATGCATCTGGGGAACATATCCCTCCTTCTCGCAGAAACCGGCTTTAAACTCGCCCCGGTCTACGATATGACCCCGATGTATTATCGGCCAAAAGCGGGTGGGGTGTTACCTCAAGAGGCGCTTCAGGCGGAGCCGCTATCCATCAAGGCAACCAATGATAGCATTGCTCCGATTGCAACCAGATTTTGGGAAGCAGCTCAAAGCGACACCCATATTACAGATCCGTTCAGGTCAATTTGTCAGCAAAACATCGGCACGATGAAGGCACTTGATGATGGACCGACAATGCGACTTTAAGTAGCCCTCAAAGCAAAAAAAGGGGTCAAGTCTGCTTTTAAGCAAAAAAAAGGGGTCAAGTCTGCTTTTGACTCACGTCGATTGCGGGAAATAGTTCCGGGGAGCATTACCTATTTCTCCGGGCGCTGAATAAAATAATGACCCTCGAAAAAAATTTAGCTGTTGGTTTAGTAGAAAAAGAGAAAAAGGAGACAGATTTATTTCTTACAATCTCAGGACTACGGAGGGCAAGGTTCGGCCTCATCAGCATGCCATAGTCACTTTTTGGGAATGAATTGTACCCCAGGTTTCCCTTTGAGATCGGCATCGGAGGTCACAACCTGACAATCATGGTAATGTGCGGTTGCTAAAATAATCGCATCGGCCATCGCTAGATTTTCCCTTAGCGAGGTATCTGCTGCGGCTAAAGCTAAGGTCTCATTCATCGCGACGATTTGACAATTTTTCATATATGCCGTTGCTGCCAACGCCTTTTCTTCGCCGATCTCTCTTTTTAAAAATTTATAAACTTCGTACAGAACGATAACCGGCACAAGTAACTTTTCTTTGTCCTGCAGGTGCGGGTGATACTGATCTGCCAAGGCTCCATTGCTAAACCATTCCAACCATCCGCACGAATCGACGATGATCATCAGTATCGCTCCGCCTTCTCACGGTAGCCGTTGATGTCTACACCGGCGGCGATCCCGCGAAGTTCATCCAATGAAGATTCGGGGATCAAAATCAGGAGACGATCTTTCTCGACAAAGGTCATTTTTTGCTTCGGTTTAAGATCCAGATGGTCTCTTACTTCTTTAGGAATCACGACTTGATACTTACTGGAAATCGTTGCTTGCATGAAATTCTCCTTTCTGTTGATCGATGGCAGAATAGTAGAATTATGGTGGCTGATTGTCAATTAGAAAGGAATAAATTAAGTGTTTAGCTTGTGAGTATAGGGGGGCTCTCATTGGTTTTGGTGCCGAGAGCCTGTTCAATTTTGCAACTCATATCTGCCCAGAAGAATAATCCGATCACAACCAGAGAGTTCATTCTAACTTTGAGGTTTAAACGGGAAATGTAGGAGAACAATCCCAAAACCGAGAAAGGAAAGACGATCATTTTGAAATAACGGCGGACTGCAATGGCTTTTGAGTGCCGCCCCAGCGGTGAACAATTATTTCTACTATTGCAATATCTCTGGCTGTTTCTCCGTATCCATATCATGCATATAGATCGTTTGACTTGGAAAAGCGATCTCCAGGCCAAGGGTTTCTAGCGTTTCCATAATTTTCAGACAGACATCTTCCCGTGCATCAAGATATTCTCCCCAGACGGTGCTGGTGGTAAAGCAGTAGACCATAATATCGAGTGATGAAGCGCCGAAATCGGTGAAATTGACGAGGAAGAAATCTTGATCAATTGCAGGATGTTCTCGCAGCATTGTTTTGATTGCTGCAACCACCTGGCGCATTTGGGCCGGGGTTGCGTCGTAGGTGACCCCAACGCTTAACTTGATCCGCCGTTTTGGCATCTGGCTAAAATTATCGATGGACATATTCATCAGCACACTGTTGGGAACGGTGATCATGGTTTTAGAGAAGGTTCGAATTCGGGTTGAGCGAAAGCCAATTTCTTCTACAACACCTTCCATATCACCGGCTTTAATCCAATCTCCAATTGTAAATGGTCGATCAAGGAGGATCATGATCGAACCAAAAATGTTAGACAGACTGTCTTTTGCCGCCAGTGCAACCGCTAACCCTCCTAGTCCTAATGATGCCAACAAACCGGAGATGGAATAGCCGAGATTTTGAATCAGAAACATTAATGCCAGGATGATGATAAAAACCCGCAAGGTTTTGCGAATGAATGGAACCAGATGGTCATCCAGAGTTGATTCGGTTTTCTTGGCCCAGTAGTAGAGCCAGTGTTCCAGCAAGGTGACCATGTTGTAGCAGACCCAGGCCAGGTTAAATGTCAACAGCCCCTGGGCAACATTTTTTCCCAATTGTTCAAGGTTTGACGGCTCGTTGGGTAATTGTAGAACAGTAAGGCTGATGTAGAAACCGATGACAACAACTAGGAACTCTGCTGGTTTTTTAAGGTTTTGCAGTAGCAGATCATCCATCTGAGAGGAGGTTTTTTTTGCTGCTTTGGAAAGGGGTTGTGTAAACAGGTGGGCAATGATCCGTTTAAGTAATAGAGCAACAAATAGGATAACAAGGGCGATAATAAGTCGGGTGATGCTGATCCCAAGAACAGTTTGATCAATGGCTTGCAGTAATTTAGTCAGTTTTTCCATATGCTTTTAAACTCTCCAAGCGGGGCTGTGGCACTAATTCCAGAGTCCCAGTTCTTTTTTTCGGGCATTCTTTTCGACTTTAAGAAATTTCTTTTTATATTGAAAATCGTAACGGCGAAAAACAGTTGCCAGACCTTTTTTTAGCAACAGCAGATTCAACATTTCTCCATCAGGGAGGTAAACATAAGCAAGCAATCGATTATATTTATCTCTTACGGTTTGATCAAGTTCCAGCCTGACTTTCTTCCCTTTGACATAATGGAGATTATAGTTTTTTGCCTGACGAGAAATCTGGCGGAGCTTTCCAGGGTTGATGTGAAAATCTCTTTTGTAGAAATGATCTCGTGAAGAAGCCTTTGTTTCTGGCGTGTCGATTCCAATCAGCCGAACTTTGCCAATATTCTCGACTTTCAGAGTGTCTCCATCATAGATCCACAAAACCCTTCCGGTTAATTTTTGTGCCGAAACAGCTGTCGCCAGTAGTAACAGTAGAAAAAGGAGTAATGCGGATCGGGGTAGCATGGTTCAGCGTCCCCAGAACAGACGGGCAAAAAATCCGGTAAAAAAGCCCCAGACCAGATTAGAGACGACGATTAACAGCGGTGTCAACATACCAAGGTCGAACCCGGCCATCCCTTTGTGATAAACGGAGGGGTAAAGATAAAAAATAGCAACGACTGACGGAATGAGAGAAAACCAAAGCCCTTTGCGAACCCAGTGACGGCGATGGCGTGGAATTCCAACGGTGAAGAAATATCCCAACCCCCAGAATCCACCAATAAACATCTGTGGATAGAGTTTTGAGAGTTCCAGAGTTTGAACAATCTTCACCCCGATGAAGTTGGTGATTCCCCACTCATTGCATCCCCAAAGAAACAGACTGCTGACCAGGGCTCCGAGCAGACCAGCGACAAAACAGACCGCAAATAATGCGCTACTTTTTGGCATGGTTCCTCCTGCATAAATCACATTACAACGTCATCGTGTTCTTTTTTACGCAATTATAAAGTATCCACCTTAGGGAGCATTTCATTCATGCTTCCGCTGCGGTATCCTTGCAGATCAAGGGTCACATAGTCAAATCCATTTCGTTTAAATGTGTCAAGCAAGTCCAGACGAAGAGCCTCTTCCAATAACCTGGGGATCTCTTCACGCCCGACTTCAATCCGAGCCAGTTGATCATGACAACGCACCCGGTAATTTGAAAACCCTTGCAAACGCAACCAGGTTTCACATTGGTCGATTTGCTTCAGGCGGTCAACGGTAATTTTGGTTCCATAGGGAAAGCGGGTGGCAAGGCAGGCAAAGGGTTGCTTATTCCAGGTGGAGAGACCAAGCTTTCGGCTCAATTTTCTGATTTCATCTTTACCGAATTCGGCTTCCAGAAGAGGCGATCGGATTTTTAGCTGGGTGACAGCCTTTTGACCGGGACGGTAATCATTTTGATCGTCAATATTAGAGCCATCGAGCAAAGTTTTTGGTGTTTCAGTCATTGTCTGTAAAAATAGACTGAGCATATTGTATTTACAGTGGTAACAACGCTGGAGGTTGTTTTCGATAAAAGTGGTGAGTTCCATTTCACCGCTGTTGATAAATTGTTGCCGGACGCTAAATTCACTGGCAAGTTGTTTACTCTGTTCTATTTCATAGCTGGGAAAGATGGGGGATATTGCTGTGAGGGCAAGAACTTTATCCGAACCAAGGCTGTCACAGGCAACTTTCAGCAGGAGGGTTGAATCAACCCCCCCCGAAAATGCGACAACGACAGAACTGAACTCAGATAGAATGTTTTGTAGGTGTTGATACTTTTTTACCAGACTCATAGGATCTTAGATAAAATACATAAAGCGGTGATCCAGCTCTTTTTCAAGCCCCATTTCCTGCCCTTGCTCACATAAATCTTTTAAGGTGATGGAAGCAAAATAGTCTCCAAGAATACGGCTTCCTTCAGCCCAGATGTGCTGAGTGAGGCATTGATTGTCAAACTCACAGGCTGGCGGTGCTTCGCCATCCTTGCGTCGCCCTTTGATACAGTTGACCAGCATTAATTCCCCTTCAGCGGCCAGGACAATTTCTTTCACTGTGATTTCTTCGGCAGGTTTCATCAAGCTGTATCCGCCTTGAGGGCCACGTCGGCTCTTTAGTAATCCAGCCTTTTTCAGATCCTGAAAGATTTGTTCAAGATAACGGGGTGAGATATTCTGCCGCCGGGAAATGTCCTTAATTTGTGCCGGTAGAGTCCCGGCATGAAAGGCCATATCAAACATAGCACGAACGCCATAGCGGCTTTTGGTTGAAAGTTTCATAGATTCTCCTTCATGATTTGTTATGCTTTTCAATATAGGAATCTCTACCGATACTGTCAAGAATAAAGCACACTTTTTAACGGGAGATTCTGTCACATATATTCCTCCGGGTGAATTATTGGCAACGTTTGCTTTTCTGTTGCTGGTATGGCTACATGGAAGCGACATTATCAGATAGGTTCGGCGGGCTACAATATCCAGGGAGAGCGCGATGAAACAGTACCAGTTTCAACTCGAATTTCAGGTTCGAGATTATGAATGTGATATGCAAGGGCATGTGAATAATGCGGTTTACCTGAATTATCTGGAGCATTGTCGCCATGAATTTATCAAGGAACTTGGTCTTGATTTTTCTGAACTGGTCAGACGCGGAATCAGTCTGGTGGTGATTCGCGCAGAGGTAGATTACAAATCCTCATTACACAGTGGTGATCAGTTTATGGTCGGTGTCATTTTGGAACGGGTTTCCCCCCTGCGGTATCGATTTATTCAGGATATCTATCTGCTGCCGGAGAACAAGCTGGTCTTAAGGGCACGGGTGACCGGAACCGGTGTCAGCGCTAAAGGGCGCCCGCAGTTACCGAAAGAGATCAGTTCTGCATTGGATAAAGTGTCTTGATCAGAATGGCAATGATATCGATTTCTACCTGAGGCAATAGAGAAGAGAGCCATCCAGATGAGGGTATTTTTAAACTTGAAGTTCATTTAAACTGTGTTTCCTTTGTTCAGATAACTCAAGCTCGATTTAACGTCATTGATGCAACAAATCAACGGTGCGTTTTGCTGGGACAATTGCAAGCACCACAATACCAGAGAAAATAAGGAAAATACCCAATACTTCGACCATTCCTAAATGTTCATTTAAAACCAAAACCCCGAGCAGTGAAGCGGTCAAGGGTTCAGCAAGTGATAATGTGGCAACGTTGCCAACTTTGACTGTTTTTAAACCTCGAGCAAACAGCCAATATGACAGTGCTGCAGTGACTATCCCTAAATGTAAAGCG
>JASFYS010000052.1:0-3568 GCA_045047095.1 Desulfuromusa sp.
ATGATTTCTTCCTACGTTGGTGAAAATTCCATCTTTGAGAAGCAATTTCTCAGCGGCGAACTTGAATTGGAGCTGACCCCACAAGGAACCTTGGCAGAAAAACTCCGTGCTGGCGGTGCTGGGATCCCAGCGTTTTTTACCCGCACCGGTTTTGGCACCCTGCTGGCAGAAAACAAGCCGACCCAGACCTTTAATGGCAAAGAGTACGTACTGGAAGAGAGCATTACCACCGACATAGCTTTGGTCAAAGCCTGGAAAGCTGACAAGGCGGGCAATTTGATCTTTCGCTACACATCCAACAATTTCAATGCCGCCTGCGCCAAAGCCGGTCGTATCACCATTGCTGAAGTGGAAGAAATTGTCGAAACCGGTGAGCTCGACCCCCATCAAATACATATCCCCGGCAACTATGTTGATCGCATTGTGGTCTGTGAAAGCTTTGAGAAACCAATCGAACAGCTCACCCTGGCCGGGAAAATGACCGTCAAAGGTTTTTCACCAGCACGCGAGTGGCAAGCTAAGCGAATCAGCCAGGAATTTAAAGATGGAATGTATGCCAATCTGGGTATCGGCATGCCAACCCTGGTTGCCAACTATATTCCAGAAGAAATCACCGTCACCCTGCACGCCGAAAACGGTTTGCTTGGTGTCGGTCCTTTCCCGGAAGAAGGTCAACAAGATGCGGATTTGATCAATGCAGGAAAGCAGACTATCACATGGTTGCCTGGTTCAGCATTCTTTGACAGTTCTGAATCTTTCGCCATGGTTCGCGGTGGACATATCGACCTGTCCGTTCTCGGAGCCATGCAGGTGTCGCAATTTGGAGATCTAGCCAACTGGATGATCCCCGGCTCAATGATTAAAGGGCCTGGAGGAGCAATGGACCTGGTCTCTGGAGTCAAAAAAATTATCATCATGATGGATCACTGTGCCAAAGATGGCACCTCCAAACTCATGAAGCAATGCACCCTGCCGCTGACCGGTAAGAACGTGGTCGACATGATTGTTACTGACCTTGCTGTCTTTGATGTTGATGCCAAACAGGGTTTAACGCTAACCGAATTGGCTCCAGGAGCAAGTGTGGAAATAATCAAAGAGAAAACTGCCTGTCCATTCAATATTGCTGACCAGCTTAAATAAGTCAGTGTATCAAGGAGAAACTCATGTCTAAACGTATTGCTGTCGTTACTGGCGCGTCCAGTGGAATTGGACTTGCTGTTGCCAAATCTCTGGCTGCCAATGGAGATACGGTTGTCTTGGCCGATATTAACGAAGAAGCGGGAACCAGTGAAGCAAAAAAAATTGGCGGAACTTTTATCAAAGCCGACCTGAGCACAACACAGGGGTGTCGTGCCCTCGCCGATGCGGTTCTCGAAAAATATGGTCGCTGCGATATTCTTGTCAATAACGCAGGGATTCAACACGTCGCACCCATTGAAGAATTCCCCGAGGACAAATGGGAATTCATCATCAATTTGATGCTCACTGCTCCTTTTTTACTCAGTAAATATTTCTGGCCATCTATGAAAAAAAATGGCTGGGGTCGGATTATCAATCTGAATTCGGTTCACGGTCTTCGCGCCTCAGAATTTAAATCGGCTTATGTTTCTGCTAAACACGGGTTGATGGGTCTCACCAAAACGGCTGCTTTGGAAGGGGCGCCACTGGGGATCACTGTCAATAGTATTTGCCCAGGATATGTTCGAACTCCCTTGGTTGACGGTCAAATTGAAGATCAGGCAAAAACCCACGGAATCAGTAGAGAAGAAGTCCTTGAGACAGTTCTGCTAAAGAAACAAGCCATAAAGCAGATGGTTGAACCTTCAGAACTGGGAGCTGCCGTTGTTTATCTCTGTTCTGATTCGACCCGCTGCATGACAGGCACTTCACTGACAATCGACTGCGGCTGGTCAGCCAGCTAAGAACGCTCACAGCTCCCTTGATCTCCTAGAGTACGGGGGAGCAGCTGTGGCGCAACAAGAAACTGCGGACATTATGGATAAAAAACTCTTGGAAATCGTCTTCGACAATCTCTACAACGGCATCTATGTCGTTGATGGCAAAGGTGTAACCATCGGCGTCAATAAAACTTTCGAAGAGATGTCAGGGTTCAGCAATGAAGAGCTGACGGGGAGAAGTCTCTATGATTTAGTCGGTCAAGATAATTATTTCTCCGGATCAGCCAGCCTTTTGGTTCTGGAACGTAAATGCCCGGTGACAGCGACGTATTCGACCAGTACCAACCGTAAACTTCTGGTGAAAGGTCGACCAATCTTTAACCCCCAGGGTGAAATTGAATACATCATTAATACCATCTGGGATTTGACCGTCGTCCACTACAATCAACAGATTGATGCTGATACAGCTAGGAGTCAGCTCTTAAGTGATGATGATTTTGTGACCTGTAGCGAAAAAATGTCATCCGTGATCGACCTGGCTCTGCGGGTGGCAGAAACAGATTCAACCATATTACTCACAGGAGAATCGGGAGTCGGAAAAAGTCTACTCGCCAAAACCATTCACCGCTCCAGCGAACGCAAGCAAAAAGTCCTGATGAAAATCAATTGTGCTGCGATTCCCGAATCATTGATGGAATCGGAACTTTTTGGCTATGAAGGAGGTGCTTTTACCGGTGCTGACAATAGAGGAAAAGCCGGTCTTCTGGAAATAGCTAAGGGTGGTACAGTTTTTCTCGACGAGATTTCTGAACTACCTTTACACCTACAATCTAAACTTCTTGGAGTCATTCAAGACAAGGAGTTTTACCGCGTCGGCGGCCGAGAGGCTCAGCAGACCGATATTCGCTTAATTGCCGCAACTAACAAGGATTTGCTTAAGTTGGTCAGCGAAGGACAATTTCGGGAGGATCTTTATTACCGCCTGAATGTCGTTCCAATTGCCCTTCCACCTCTCCGGGAACGCAAGGAAGACGTTCCGACCCTGATTCAATACTTTACTGAAAAATATAATCGTAAGTACAACAGCTATAAAAAGTTCTCAGAGCAATTGATTAATCAAATGGTGAGTATGCCCTGGAAGGGCAATATCCGCGAACTTGAAAATGTTGTTGAACGCTGCATTGTTACCACTCCAGGAGATTTTATCAGCTGGGAAAAAGTACAGATTCCTGGGATGGAAAACATTATCCCCAAAGGTCTTGGCCTGAAAGAGATGCTAGCTGAGCGGGAGCAAGAAATCCTGTTACAAGCTAAGGAACAATATCGGACAACCCGAAGAATTGCCGCAGCATTAGAAATCAGCCAGGCAAGCGTTGCACGTAAACTAAAACCAATTAAAGAGAGCGAATCTCATTAACTACATGAAATTACGGGGATATATCCTGCAGCGCTTACTTAGCACATAACAAAGAAGTAACAATGTTTTATTTTGCTTGACATGGAGCATTCACTCAACTAGCCTGTCGGTGAAATGGTCATACCATTTTAACAAACAAATGGACATGCCTTATTACACCGGAGTTTCTGCCACCCGGCATTTCAACTAACATCGTATCGAGGAGGAAAGAATGAGAAAGATCAAATTGTTCATCGGTCTGGCTTTAATCCTG
>JASFYS010000053.1:0-10168 GCA_045047095.1 Desulfuromusa sp.
TTCCTGCGGATTGTACGACATTTCCACCAGAGGAAAGCCCCGAAGGGAACCCCCTGGAGGAAACGTCATGCGAGAGTGGCAAAGTCTATCCCATGTCAAATGGGAATGTAAGTATCATGTGGTTATCGTACCAAAGTATCGTCGGAAGGTTATCTTTGGCCGTACTCGTCGGCAAATTGGACAAATTCTTCGTCAATTATGCCGACAAAAAGGAGTCGAACTGGTTGAAGGCAATGCAACGAGAGATCATATACATCTCGTTCTGAGTGTCCCTCCAAAATACAGCATCTCCATGTTGATCGGATATCTGAAAGGGAAGTCAGCGATTCAGATACACCGACAGTATGCAGGAGTAAAGCGAGGCTTCACCGGAAAACACTTTTGGTCACGAGGCTACTGTGTCAGCACCGTTGGGCTGGATGAAAAAATGATTCGAGAATACGTAAAGCACCAAAATAAAATGGATCAGCAAGAAGAACTGAACTACTAACCTAAGCCCCTTTTAGGGGCTTTCCTCAAGCCACCTGCTATGCAGGTGGTCTGTGACTGTTGCATAACTTTTTTATTCATAGTGTCCTGAACGATTCTAATTGAGATGACATTACAGGGCGCACACTCAACAAGGAGGTTCAAAAATGGGTATCCGCAGGAGTAAATTCAGTTTTTTGTTTATTGTGCTTGCAGTCGTGGCACTGCTGCTGGTTCCAGTCACCAGTAGTTTTGCAGCCAAGGGAAAGATTATCTGGAAGTCATCAGGTCACGGTCCAGCATCTGATCCTTCCCAAATCTTTCATGACAAACTCTGTAATGCCATCACCAAAGCTACCGGTGGTCGTCTGACAGTCAAGCCTTTTGTTGGTGGTTCCATTGTCCCTGCATATAAAGAGGTGGATGCCATTGATCAGGGCGTTTTGCAGATGGGATATTCTGCTCCGATGTACAATCTTGATAAATGGCCGGCAGCTGGTCTGATCAGTTCCCGTCCCGGTGGACTTCCTGGTGAATCTCTCAGAACCTGGTTTGATTATGCTGGTGGCGCCGAGCTACTGAACAAGATGATGGGTGACTATAATGTCATGACCTTTCCTGGAGCCCTTGCTCCACTACCTGCAGAAGTTTTCTTCCATTCCAAAGTTAAACTTGAATCTGTGGCTGACCTCAAGGGTCTGAAGGCTCGTTGCATGGGGGATGGTGGTGAGATCCTCAAGCGGATGGGTGCCGCGACCGTCATCATTCCTGGTGGCCAAATTTATGAAGCTATGCAACGCGGTACTATTGATGCGTTTGAGTATTCTACTCTAGCATCAAACTGGAATATGCACTTCAACGAGGTTGCCCCTTACGTTTATCTTTCACCAACGCGTGCACCAAGTGATCCCCAGGTTATTTTTGTTAACAAAGATGCCTTTAATGCACTTCCTGAAGATCTGCAAACAATTGTAAAGGCGGTTGTTTCTCAGTACACCCAGGCACAGCATGAGTATTTGGTATTCGCTGGGATTGAAGCTGTTGATAAATTTAAAGCTGCAGGAAATGAAGTTTATAAAGTGCCTAAGGATATTGAAGATGCACTGACTGCCGAAGCGAATAAGTTTTATGCTGAAAAGTCTAAAAAAGAATCTCCCATCTTTGCTGAAATTTATAATTCGATGAAAGCATTCGGTGAGGCTTATAAACAAAGTAATTAGTTTTTATTGAGTGACAGGAGAAGAACATGCCCACATTGATAAAATTGTTAAAGTTTATTGACTGGATGAGTGAAAAATCTGGACAATTGGGGAAGTGGGCTGCTCTTCTCCTGATTTTTGCAGGCTCCTATGAAGCCATCGCCCGACACTTTTTTAATGCTCCAACAATCTGGTCTTATGATTCGATGATTATGGCTGGTGGGATTATCTACATGCTCGGAGCTTCATATAATTATTTACACGATTCACATACCAGAGTGGATATATTTTATTCACGGGCAACACCACGAAAACGAGCATTAATCGACGTGATATGCTCGCTTTTTTTATTTTTCCCATTAATGATCATTATGTTCAAGATGTCCGTTATCTGGGCAATAAAAGCATGGAAAATTCATGAGGTTATGTTTAACAGTTTCTGGTATCCACCTGCAGCACCATACCGTACCGTTTTTGCTGTTGGATTGTTTTTGTTGATTTTACAAGGACTTGCTAGGTTTATCCGGGATCTTTATTTTATCATAAAGGGGAAAGAACTTGTTTGAATTAAGTGCTGAACTTGTTGCCTTCCTGATGTTGGGAGGAGTTTTTACCCTGGTTTTGACGGGCTTTCCGATTGCCTTTGTCATTGGTAGCGTAGCTTTTCTAGTCGGCCTGCTGATTTTTGGTCCGACGACGACTTATCATATTATGTACAGTCGTTTTTATGATTTGTCTCTGAACTATCCTTATCTTGCGGTTCCCCTGTTCACTTTTATGGGTGTTGTCCTGCAGCACTCAGGAATTACTAAAGATTTGTATGAGAGCCTTTATGAATCTTTGGGTCGTTTACGGGGTGGATTGGCAATTGTTACGATTGTGTTCGGGACAATTTTAGCAACTTGCCTGGGGGTTATTGCGGCATCCGTTACCATTCTGACTCTGGTTGCACTCGGGCCGATGATAACCCGTGGTTATGATAAACCCTTGGCAGCGGGAACGATCGTTGCTTCCGGGACACTAGGAATTTTAATTCCACCCAGCATCATGCTGGTTGTTTATGGACCACAAGCCGGGCTTTCTATCGGGCAGATGTTTATGGGAGCAGTGTTCCCTGGTTTAATCCTTGCCGTCTCTTATCTTACATACGTTGTGGTTCGCTGTTACCTGAATCCAGAAATGGGTCCCGCGTTTCCTGCAGATCAAATAACTCCATTTTCGACTGCAAAGTTATGGCGCCTGCTTAAATCTCTGGTTCCACCAGTTTTATTGGTTCTTGCAGTTTTGGGGACTATTTTTTCTGGAATCGCGCCACCAACTGAAGCTGCCGCTGTCGGCTGTTTGGCTTCAATCCTTATGGCGGTTGCTTATGGAAAATTCAGTTTAGGTTTACTTAAACATGCCTCTATAGAAACTCTGCGGGTCAGTGCTTTTGTCGTTATGATTGCTGCCCTCTGTTATGCCTTTGTCGGAGTTTTTATGAGTGCTGGTTCCGGCCAAGTTGTTTCTGATCTGATTCTGGCAGTTCCTGGTGGCAGGTGGGCATCATTTGCCATGATCATGTTGATTGTTTTTATGCTGGGACTGTTTATCGAATGGATCGGCATTGTTTTTATTATTGTCCCGATATTCTCACCAATTATTATTAAATTGGGGTTTAATCCACTCTGGGCCGGGATGATGATCTGTATAAACATGCAAATGGCTTTTCAAACACCACCAATGGCCATGTCAATCTTTGTTCTTAAAGGGGCAGCGCCGCCTGAATTAGGACTGACTATGGCTGATATCATTAGAGGTGTAATTCCTTTTGTCCTGATTATTATGGTCGTTCTGTTACTATGTGCTATCTTCCCGGGAATTATTACCTGGCTGCCTGAACGGATGCTTGGGCCTTCCCATTAATTGCAGTGGAAATATGGAGCTCCAATGCTTAATAATGGGGCTCTTTTTTTTGAACCATACCTCTCTGGATACTGGGGTGAACATGAATAAACAACCTATAGATAGACGCCAAGATGCAATAACAATATTCCAGGCGGGTCTGCAGGCTGTTGCTCCAGAAGCCGCTATTAAAAAGTTTTGTCAGCTTGATAAAGATATATTGAAGGTTTACGGGCAAAATTATGATCTAAGCCAGTTTCGTAATATCTTTGTCCTTGGTGCTGGGAAGGCCGGTGCGTCAATGGCCAAAGCGGTCGAAGAGATTTTGGGAGATCGAATCTCAGCAGGTCTTATCACCGTTAAATATGATCATCTTGAAAAATTGAAAAAGATAAAGATTCAGGAGGCCGGGCATCCTGTCCCTGATCAAAACGGTTTAGCCGGAGCACAAGCTATTTATCAACTAGCCGCTTCGGCAGATAAGGATACTTTGGTTTTATGTTTAATCTCTGGCGGTGGATCAGCGTTGCTGCCATTACCCGTCGCTGGAGTGACCCTGGAAGACAAACAAAAAACAACCCGAACCTTGCTTGCCTGTGGTGCCACTATTCATGAGATCAATGCGATCAGAAAACATTTGTCTCTGATCAAGGGGGGAGGTCTGGCTAAAGTGGTTTATCCAGCGACTCTGATTACCCTGATTTTGTCTGATGTGGTCGGCGATGATCTTGACAGTATTGCATCAGGACCATGTGTCCCTGATTCAAGAACCTTTAGTGATTGCAAGGCCATATTTAAAAAATATTCCATAGAAAATACAATTCCTTCCAACGTCCTGCAGCACATAGAGGCAGGTATTGCTGGAAAAGTTGCTGAAACACCGAAGGCCGTGCAGGACTTCTTCCAAAAAACACAGAATGTCATTGTTGCCAGCAATTTTGATGCATTATTGAAGGCAAAAGAAAAAGCTGATGAGTTGGGATACAATACATTACTGCTCTCTTCTATGCTTGAAGGGGAGACTCGCGATGTTGCCGCAAATCACATAGCGATTGCGCGGGAAATTCAGCAGCATGGATATCCGTTGCAGCTTCCTGCCTGTGTGCTCTCGGGTGGCGAAACGACGGTCAGAATACAGGGAACAGGCAAGGGTGGCAGAAATCAGGAATTTGCTCTGGCAGCTGCTATAAAACTGACTGATATGCAAGGAGTTACTGTTCTTAGTGCTGGTACTGACGGATCTGACGGCCCAACTGATGCTGCTGGCGCAATCGTTGATGATACAACCCTGCAACGTGCACTAGCAGCAGATTTGGAACCACAACACTCCCTTGATAACAATGACTCTTATAATTTTTTTGACAGGTTGAATGATTTGTATAAAACTGGTCCCACGAATACTAATGTGATGGATTTGCGGATCGTTCTTATCTCATAAGCCTGATAAGGCAAAGTACAATCGCATAAACTACGAATTTTCTTAACTGCTCTCATCTCATCTTAATATTCTGCTTTCATAGTCTATAATCTTGAACTTGAAGAAAAGAAAACCTTTAACTTGCGGAGATATAAATGTATCGGCGAACCAAAATAGTTGCCACGGTCGGCCCGGCTTGTTCTGAAAAATCTCAGTTGGAAGAATTACTGAAAGCCGGTGTTGATGTATTCAGATTGAACTTTTCACATGGTGAGCACGAACAAAAAGCCACCTGGATTGCACAAATCCGGGAACTTTCTGCTGCATATAAGAAAACCGTCTCCATCTTGGGTGATTTGCAAGGGCCTAAAATTCGAACCGGGCTGATGCGGGATGGTAGCCAAAAATTGGAAGCCGGTCAAAAAGTCATCATAACAACAGCTGATGTTGAAGGTGCAGATGGTTTGATTCCCACGACCTATCAAGCTTTACCCCAAGATGTTGTTTCCGGTAATCAGATTTTACTTGATGATGGTCAGTTGGAATTAGAAGTTTTAACCATTAAAGCCGGGGAGGTTCATTGTCTGGTTAAGGTTGGAGGAATACTTAAAAATCGCAAGGGAATCAACTTACCTGGAGTTCAGGTTTCTGCTCCAGCAATGACCAAAAAAGATTTTACAGATCTTGACTTCGCTGTAAACCAGCAGCTTGATTGGATCGCTCTCTCTTTTGTTCGCACAGCTGAAGACATCCGACATTTAAAACAACTGTTGCATGACCAGAATTCTACGATGAAAGTCATTGCCAAAATTGAAAAACCGGAAGCTGTGGAAAATTTCTCGGCAATACTAGCCGTAACTGATGGCGTGATGGTAGCGCGTGGCGATCTCGGGGTTGAAGTTCCTTCTGAGCATGTTCCTTTGATCCAGAAAAAAATTATTCGTGAATGTAATCATTATGGAAAGCCCGTTATTACCGCAACCCAAATGCTGGAAAGCATGATCGCTCATCCACGACCAACTCGTGCAGAAACCTCTGATGTCGCCAATGCTATCCTTGATGGAACTGATGCGGTCATGCTTTCGGGAGAAACGGCAGCAGGCCTTTACCCTGTCGAGGCAGTTAAAGTTATGGATCGAGTTGCGCGGGATATAGAGAAAGAACCTGCCCGGGGTGCAAAATATGATGTTTCAGTCGCGGCTGTATCTTTACAACAGAGCCATCCTGATGCAATTGGTCAGGTCGCTTGTCAGGTAGCTGAGCATATTGGTGCTGCAGCTATCCTTGCCTTCACTCAAACTGGAAGCACGGCTGCTTTGATAGCTAAATACCAACCGTCCTTGCCTATTATTGCAGTGACACCCAATCGGCAGGTGAAACGTCAGCTGGCTCTTTATCGTGGAATAGATTCTATACTCGTCGATATCCAGGGAAATACCGAGGCACAAATCCTATCTGTTGAAGCAGCCGTGCTTGAATATGGCATATTGAAGCAGGACGATGTGGTTGTTCTTACCATGGGGAGTCCACTTTCTGCACCAGGGACAACAAACTTGTTGAAAGTTCATCAGTTGGAAAATAGGGGCTGATATCTTTTCGGCATCGATGCATTTTTTTGACAAATGATCAGATATGTATAAAACTGTTTAAGCTATTGCCTGCGGGGCATACGTCGCTTCAAATACTTGAAAATGGAGACCTTAATTCTATGATGATCAAAATCAACGCCAAGGAGTCAGTCGAAATAGTTGCTGATGTTTTTGTTAATGTGATTAATGAATCCGGAAGTCAATATATCAGTTGGGATGAATTGACAGCTGCTCAAGTGGAGTGTTTTTCCGGGTTGAGTAAGGAAGTTCAAGCGATTTACAGGAAGTATGAGCATGGTATGACTGCATGAGATGTCAATTTGTATAAGCCTCATTAAGTAACAACTCCAAACCGGGTCTCAGTAGCTTCCTGGCTGGATTCTCAAAGTGCTAAGTGCCAAAATAGAAAACCTATTTTTTCTTCCAGCGGGACTAAATCCCAAAAAAACAACAAATAGTTGTGTTGTTAGTTTACTGGATGTGGCCTCCACCAAATAAGAAAGGGGCACGATAATTCGAGCCCCTTTCTTGATCAAATTCTCTAAATATTACTTGCCTTGCTCAACCATATATTCCACTGCTGCTTTGACTTCATTATCAGTCAAGCTGGAACTGCCGCCTTTAGCCGGCATTTTCCCTTTGCCGTTAATTGCGCTCTTTACTAATGATTCTGTCCCACCACTGATCCGTGGTGCCCAAGCCGCTTTGTCCCCAGTTTTTGGGGCACCGATGATGCCTATTTTGTGGCAGCTGGCACAGCTTTTCGTATAAACTGCCTGACCGTTACCAGAAACTGAGGGCAGGGCAGTTGCGATGAGACCTTGTGCCTGGGTGGTGACCTGCGCAACTTTTTCTTTCGCTTTCTCAGTGACTTCGGCTACTTTTTCCTGCACCTGCTCAGTTGCCTGTGCGACTTTCTCTTTGGTTTTTTCTACAACTTGTTCGACCTTCTCTACGACAGCTGGTTTTTCAACTGCCTTTGGTGCAGGGGCGCTGCCCTGTGCTGGGGTTGACTTGTCATCATCCTTACTGCAACCGACAACGAACAGGCAAACTGCAAGTGCAATCATTATTGTGACCAACTTCATAAGTTCCTCCTTCTGGGGACTATTGTAGCAATAACCATGTGTTATTTTGCTGACATTGAAAATAAGCGCACCAAACAATGGGCGAAAGTCAATTTTATATATCTGTATTTTCACCAGTCGTTAGTACTAATCATTTTCCATTTTATAGCATTGTCTGGATTTTGTAATTCTCTCAAATTGTATAAATTCTTGACTTCGGAGTATTATGTGAGCTATGTTGTTACCAAGATAGCAACATTAAAAACAGGAGCTGCCATGTATAATCCAAATATCAGTTTAATGTCTGCGTACTCAGGGGTAGTGGATAATGAAATTATTGATTTTGAGGACACCTTTGGAGCCCACCACTACGATCGACTCAACCTGGTCGTCCGTCAGGCTAAAGGCTGCTGGTTAACCGATGCAACAGGGCGTAAATATCTTGATTGTTTGGCCGCCTATTCGGCAGCTAATCCCGGTCACCATCACCCTAAAATAGTTCATGCAATGACTGAAGCCTTGTTGGGTAATTATGCGTCAGTCATATCAAACGTTGTCTATACTGACCCTCTAGGGATTTTTCTTGAGAAGGCGGCAAATTTTGCTCCGCAACTCGCTCCCCGTTTTGGCACTAATGACAATAAAGTATTGCCCAAAAATGGCGGTGTTGAATCGGTTGAAACTGCTATCAAGATGATGCGCTATTATGGCTGGAAGAAAAAAGGGATTGAAGATGGTAAACAGGAAATTATCATCTTCGACAATAATTTCCATGGCCGGATGATTACGGTGATCTCTTTTGCTTCTACAAAGAAATATCGTGAGGGATTTGGTCCACTGACCCCCGGTTTTGTCTCGGCCGAATATGGCAATCTGGAGGATGTTAAAAAACTGGTGAATAAAAACACCTGTGGCATTCTGGTTGAGCCGATGCAAGGGGAGGGCGGTATGCAGATTCCGCCTGCCGGATTTTTGCAGGGATTAAGAGACCTAGCCGACCAAAATGATTTTCTACTGGTTTTTGATGAAATTCAGGTTGGCTTGGGACGTACCGGAAAACGGTTTTGTTTTGAACACGAGAATGTCGTTCCTGATGGGTTGATCCTGGGTAAAGCCCTGTCGGGTGGCTTGGTGCCGCTGTCGGTTTTTATGACTAATCGCGAGCTGATGGATATGGCCTTCACTGTTGGTTCTGACGGATCAACTTTCGGTGGTTATCCGCTGGCCTGTGTTGCAGGAATTGCGGCGCTTACGGTCATCGAAGAGGAAAAACTGGTTGAAAGTTCAGCCAGACAAGGGAAAAAACTGAAAGCCGCAATCGAAAAAATTGCCGAAAAGTCTTCGCATGTTAAAGAAGTGCGTGGCAAAGGTCTGTTTATCGGGATTGAAGTTGTTGAAGGCAATGCCATGGAATTCTGCCGCAAGCTTCTTGATCTTGGATTGATTGTCAATGACAGTCATGGCCATACAATCCGAATTTCACCGCCGCTGAACATCAATGATGAAGAAATCGATTTCTTGGTTGAAAGTTTGGAGAAAGTTTTGTTGTAACTTGGCAGAAGTCTCCTGAGAAATATTATGCTGCCGAAAAACAGCTCGTTTCCATTGCTGTTATCCGAAGTGTGTGTGATTTTGCTACAGCATTTTAAACATGACGGCAATAGTTTTTTCAATCCCTTCCGCCACTTCGCTGATAGAGTTTGCCAGCATATAGGCTGGGCTGGAAATCAACTTTAGATCTTCATCTACAACGTATGAATCGACAGTACATTCCACATGCTTGGCTCCCATTTGTTCCAGAGCCTCAGCAGTAGCCTTATCGTTACCGATGGTCAGTTGCGGCCTCTTGTTGTCGTTGCAGAGAATTTTTGCGATAACTGCTGGCGCGATACAGATAGCGACTATCGGTTTACTGGTATTTACCATCTCTACTACCAGTTCTGCGAGATCACTGTTGACATCACAGTCCGCCCCCATAGTGGCAAAGGTGGATAGGTTTTTAGCGGCACCGAAACCACCTGGCAGTACCAAGGCATCGATGTCGGCAGCATTGACAGTCTTAAGCCCCTTGATCTTGCCCCGGGCGATACGCGCTGATTCCACCAAAATCCAACGATCTTCGTGCTCCATCTTTTCCGTTAGATGATCGATTACGTCTGTTTGTTCTAAATCAGGAGCCATACAGATCGCCTCAGCACCGCCACGATCAATAGCTAAAAGGGCAATAACTGCTTCATGGATTTCGCTGCCATCAAAAACGCCACAACCAGAAAGAACAACACCTATTTTTGCCATCATCAAACTCCTAACTTTTAAGAATGTTATAGCAGCATGTTAGAGTTTACAAAAACAGCTCTCGGTCAGTTGATTTATCGTTATAAATTCGCAAAGATCGATAGGCTGCCAAGAAATATTCGTTAGTGACTGAACAGGCATCAAACAATACTGATGGCGTCGCAAAAAGTCCGACCTCCGGTGTTGCAGCGGTTTTTCAGAACCTCGACCTACTATATGTAGGCCTTCGCCCCTGAAAAACCACTACGC
>JASFYS010000054.1:0-6683 GCA_045047095.1 Desulfuromusa sp.
CGGGATTTTATCTCTCTGATCGGACGCTCGCTGAGTGAGCCTGACGAAACGGTCCGTAACTGCTTTCTGGATCTGGCACGACCTATCCTCCAGATTCTATTTGCAAGCCTGCGCATAGCATTGCCACAACTTGCTCCAGAAATTCTGTTAACACGGCTACACTTTATCATGGGAACTATGAGTCACGTCATGTGCATGGGCAGCCGTTCTGCTTTTAACGCCCCGGGGTTACCGCCATCATTGGAGCAAGAGGCACTGACTGAACAATTATTAAAATATGTCCTCGCTGGACTGGAGGCACCAGAATGAAATTTTTATTGCTTTCTCTGTTACTGCTAGCAGCCTGCAACCCACTCCGGCCTTCACAGCTTGAACTTCCCGAGCCCCCTCAGAGCTATACGACTGAGCAGGGGGGATCAATCATTCAATTGTCAGAACATTGGTGGGAAGATTTCAACGACCCGCAGTTAAATCAACTCCAGCAGCAATTATTTTCTAACAACCTCAACCTGCGGCAGGCGTTATATCGACTTCAACAACTGGAAGCCTTGCAGAAAATAAGTGGCGCCTCTCGCTCGCCACAACTCAACTTGAATGGATCGCTCAGCCGTGACCAGTCACCTGCAATCCCAAAAGATACAACGGCAACCAATACCCGTTTCTCTGTTGCTGCAGGCTATGAAATTGATCTGTGGAATAAGCTCAGAGATAAAAATAAGGCAGCAGAATTACGCCGCCAGGCAGGAGAAAGTGATGTTCAGGCGTTACTTCTCAGTTTGAGTGCACAACTGACTGATCAATATTATCTCGCCGTTGGACAACGGGCGCATCTGGAGTTACTCAAACAACAGACGGCTCGTAAAAATGAATTTTTACAAACGGTGATAGAACGCTACCGAACCGGTCTCTCTACTGCAACGGAGGTTTACCAGGCGCAACAGAATCTGGCTATCATTGCGACTCTGGTTCCAGAACACCAAACGGCACTGACCCAAGCGAAAAATAGTATTGCTCTCCTTCTCGGACAATTTCCAGGAAGCATCAGGATCGATAGTGATGAGCTACCAGAATTAAATAACCTTGTTGATATCGGTCTGCCAGCAGATCTTTTGACCCGTAGACCCGATGTTGCAGCAGCGTTCCTGCAACTGCAAGCAGCAGATCATGAGTTGGCCGCAGCCCTGGCAGAGAGACTTCCAACCATCAATCTTTCGGCAACTCTTGGTCGTTCAGCAACACATTTAGCCATTGGAGACATTGAAGGAACCTTCTGGAACCTGATGCTCGGGGTGGCACAACCCCTGATTGACGGTGGTCGGCGCCAAGCTGAAACAGAACGGCAACAAGCGATACGTGCTGAAAAGTTGTCTTTTTACCGACAAACGTTACTGACTGCATTTCAAGAAGTGGAAACCACCCTTGTTGCTGAAGCCAACAGCGCCGACAAAGCAATCAGGCTGGAACGACAACGGCAGATCAACTATAACAACCTGCAACTGACGCAGAATAATTATCTTAATGGGTTAACCGACAGCAGGGATCTATTGCTCAGTCAAATTCTGCAATTGGACATTCTCAGTCAGCAGCTGAATAACCACCAGCAGCAGCTCAGGAATCGGATCACTCTGGCGCGAGCCCTAGGTGGTCGTTGGATGACAACAGAAATCGACCAACAACAACAAGCCCTCAAAGAAAAGCGGGATAAAACTAATGACTAAATCAACAAACAAACCCCACCTGGCACTGAAAATTATCCTCCCCATACTGATTCTGATCATCGGTTTTGTGGGATTCAACATGATGGGGAAATTGAAGAAAATCCCGCAACGGCAACGCCCACTACAGCAAGGAGTTCTGGTTGATGTTATCGAACTGAAACCCATCACCCATCAGGTAAAGGTTTATGCAACAGGGACGGTTCAGGCAGAACAGGAAATTGCTCTGGTGCCTGAGGTCAGCGGTAAAGTCAATTGGATATCACCACAACTGGTTGGTGGAGGGCTATTCAAAACAGGGGAAACGCTCCTAAAAATTGAGACCAGTGATTTCAAACTGGCCACAGAAAAGGCTCGCGCCGAAATTGCCCAGGTTCAAGTCGCTCTGGCAACAGAACGTGAACGCGCCAAGGTTGCACTGGCCGAGTGGGATCGGATGGATATCCCCGATAAAGGCAAACCCGGGCCGTTGGTCACCCGAGAGATCCAGATGCAACAGCAGCAAGCCAATCTTGCTGCCGCAGAGGCAAATTTGGAACAAGCAAAACTGAATTTACAGCGGACCGAGCTGAAAGCTCCATTTAATGGTCGCATCCGTCAGGAGCAAGTGGGGCTGGGGCAGTATCTGCGTGCGGGAATCAGTATCGGTAGTTTTGCCGGAACCGATCGCGCTGAAATCTACATCCCCTTACCAACGAAAGAACTAATCTGGCTGAATATTCCAGCGGCAAAGCAGCAGAAAGGATCGGCTGCCGTAATCTACCTCCCTGGCGACAACAATAGTATCTGGCATGGACAATTAATCCGGAGCTTAGGTGAAATTGACCCCAACAGCCGCATGGCAACAGTGGTGGTGGAGGTTGAAGACCCCTACCAGTTGAGTCGTTCCACAAAAAATCCCAAGTTACCAAATGGACAGTTTGTCGAAATAGAACTGTATGGTGAAAAATTTACCGGCATCATCAGCATCCCCCGAAAGGCATTGCATGCAGATGATCTGGTCTGGATTGCCGATAGCGAAAATCATCTCAGGATCCGACCCGTTGAGGTTCTGCGCCGGGAAAGACAGCAAGTTTTGATCAAGGGTGGGATCCAGGCCGGTGAAAAACTGGTACTGACAACCCTCTCAGGTGCCACTGAGGGAACCCTGCTTCGACCCGTCTTGCAGGAGAACCGGCAATGAACGGCGCAGTCAAATGGATGGCCATGAATCACGTGGCTGCCAATCTGCTGATGTTGATTCTGGTTATTGGTGGTTTTATTATGGCGCCAAGCATCAAACAGGAAGTTTTCCCGGAAGTTTCACTTGATCGAGTTTCGGTTTCTGTTGCCTACCCTGGTGCCGGACCGGAAGAGGTTGAAGAAGGGATTATTATCAAAGTTGAGGAGAGCCTGACCGCTGTTGATGGAATTAAACAGCTCAAGGCGACCGCCAACGAAGGGTTTGGAACTGTTCTGGCTGAAATTTATGCCGATGAAGATATCGATGAGGTTCTGCAGGATATCAAAAGTGAAATTGATCGAATCACGACATTTCCTGAAGATGCAGAAAAGCCGGTTATCAGTAAGTTATCCAACCGCCGCGAAGTTATTTCTCTGGTTATTTATGGAGAAGCCAAAGAGCGGGTTTTACGTGAACAAGCTGAACGGATTCGGGATGAATTGTTAGAGTTACCCGACATTACTCAAGTTGACCTCAGTGGGGTACGTCCATTTGAAATTACTATCGAAATCCCAGAGCACACCCTGCAACGCTATAACCTGACCCTTGATCAGGTTGCTGCAACGATCCGTTCCGCTTCACTTGACCTGCCAGGTGGAACAATTAAAACCACCGGCGGCGAGATTCTGCTCAGAACCAAAGAGCGGCGCTACTGGGGCCCAGAATATGCGGACATCACTATTCTGGCAAACCCGGATGGAACTCAGGTCAAACTTGGAGATATCGCCCACGTCGTTGACGGATTTACTGATAGCGAAACCTACGGTCGTTTTGATGGCAAGCCTGCAGCAATGATCAAAGTGTTCCGTATTGGCGAGCAAAAACCGACCGAAATTTCGGCCCGGATCATCTCTTATGTCGAAGAGAACAACCCAAATCTTCCAGAGAACCTGAAATTAGCGATCTGGAATGATACCACCGAAATTTTCAATAGCCGCATGAGTTTATTGCAAAAGAATGCCATGTTAGGGCTGGGGCTGGTAGTTATTATCCTCGGCCTGTTTCTGGAAATACGCTTGGCCGGTTGGGTCATGCTCGGCATTCCAATCTCATTTTTTGGCACCCTGTTTATCATGCCCTGGCTCGGCGTTTCCATCAATATGATCTCGTTGTTTGCCTTTATTCTGGCACTTGGGATTATCGTTGATGATGCCATCGTTGTCGGTGAAAATATCTATGAACATCGACAACGGGGGAAGCCCTACGCACAGGCTGCCATCGACGGCGCTCTTGAGGTTGCTGTGCCAGTCATGTTTTCAATTTTAACCACGGTTGCTGCCTTCTTGCCACTGATTTATGTCAGTGGGATGATGGGGAAATTCATCAAGGTTATCCCGATGATTGTCATCACCCTGTTACTGGTATCCCTGGCCGAATCGTTGTTGGTGCTACCTGCCCATTTGAGTGCTGGAAAAGCACGACCTGTCAAAGGAGGCATACTGGGAGGAATCGAGAAAATTCGCAACATCTTCAGCACCGGTCTCGAACGGTTTGTTAATGGTCCCTATCAATGGTTTCTGCAACTGAATCTCAATTACCGCTATATCACTCTGGCGGTTGGCATCGTGGCTCTGCTTGCAACCATTGGGGTGGTCAAAAACGGGCTGATCAAATTCACCTTCATGCCTGAAGTTGATGGTGACCGCATCACGGTCGGCATCCAGATGAACGAGGGTGTTCCAATCGAAGAAACCGGACGAGTTGCTGATTTCATCCTGAAAAAAGGGATGGAAACAGTTGCCGAGTATAATGAGAAGCGCCCAGCTGGGGACAGTATTCTCCGCAATGTTTACCTCGTGGTCGGTGGCAGTATTGCTGGTAGTGGACCACACGACGGAGCCTCCGGGGCCAATTCAACCAATATAAGCAATATTGCCATGTTTCTCACCAAAAGTGAGGTTCGCAACATTCCTGCAACCGAAATATCCACCGCTTGGCGTAAAAAAGTCGGAGAAATACCAGGACTTGATTCTCTCACCTTTCGCTCTAGCTTAGTGCGGATGGGAGCCAATATCGATGTTCTGCTCGCTCATCAGGATTTTTCCGTTTTAGAGCAATCATCTGAACGGATCCGCGAGGTTCTGTCCGAATATCAGGGAGTCAGCGATATTGAAGACACCTATGCGCGTGGCAAACGTGAGATCAAACTGAAGCTGAAACCAGCGGCACGGACACTGGGAATTACAGAAACTGACTTGGGTCGTCAAGTCCGAGCAGCGTTTCACGGAGCGGAAGCATTACGGCTACAGCGCGGTCGTAACGAAATCAAGGTGATGGTTCGATATCCTGATGCCAATCGACGGCAATTGTGGAATTTTGAAACCATGCGGATTCGCACTCCAGGTGGGCAGGAAATTCCATTGTTACAGGCCGCAGAAGTTATAGAGGGTCAAGGGTTTTCGGAGATCAATCGCACCGACCGGAAACGGGTTATCAATATTTCCGCAACTGTAAACAACCAACAGAGCAACGCCCAGGAGATCATCTCTGATCTGAAACACAACCTCCTCCCTCAACTGACGGCAGACTACCCCGGTCTAAGCTGGGATATGGAAGGTGAAGAAAAAGAGCGTAAGGAATCTATGGGCAGTATGCTGGGTGGTTTTAAGCTGGCTATGGTTGCCATTTTTGCCCTTCTGGCGATTCCATTTCGCAGTTACAGTCAACCACTGCTGATTATGGTAGCGATTCCCTTCGGCATGATCGGTGCGGTTCTTGGCCACATTATCATGGGCTTCAACCTGAGTTTACTGAGCATGTTCGGCCTGGTTGCCCTATCCGGCGTCGTCGTTAATGATTCTTTACTGTTAATCGATAAAGCAAATCGCAACCGCCGTGAGGGGATGTCCCCCCGCGATGCCATTGTTGCTGCCGGAACGCGGCGTTTTCGACCTATTGTGCTGACATCACTGACCACCTTCTTCGGTCTGACACCGATGATTCTGGAAACCAGCGTTCAAGCACAATTTCTGGTGCCGATGGCTATTTCCCTGGGTTTTGGGATTCTGTTTGCCACCGGCATCACCCTGTTACTGATTCCAACCCTCTATATTATTCTGGAAGATATCAGGAGCCTATTTGGTTTTTCAGAAGAACACGCCAGACAACATCATGAAACGGGAAATTGAGAATGAAAAAATGTCCTTTCTGTGCTGAAGATATTCAGGATGAAGCGATAAAATGTAAACACTGTGGAGAGTTTCTAACTGCGGCACCACTACGCCCGGCAGCAGAAAAATCTCCGTGGTATTTTAAAAAATCGACGATTATTATTGCTCTTGCCAGTGTCGGCCCACTGGCGTTACCGCTGATCTGGTGGCGTCCGCAAACATCTCTGGCATGGAAAATTGGACTCACAATTGGAATACTTGTTATCTCTTGGGTTTTGTATCAGACCACCATGCAATCCATCCGGACTCTCCAGGAGTATTACCAGCTCCTTAACGATTTATAAAATGATGCCCTCGCAAAAACGAATTAGATGGCTAAGCAAAAATTTCGTCCCACAAGGCGTAGTGGTTTTTTAAGGACGAAGGCATACATAGGGTATGTCGAGGTCTTGAAAAGCCGCTGCAACGCCGTGGGGCGGACTTTTGTCGAGTAGACCGTTTTCTCCCAACTGAAGTACGAAGCTAGCGTTTATGTTACCCCTGATTTCGCAGAAGATGTCCTCGTTCGCTTACAGTACAACGGTCAGTTGGCTGCGGCCCCTCACAGAACCGTGCTTGCGCTATTTACGCACACGG
>JASFYS010000055.1:0-7237 GCA_045047095.1 Desulfuromusa sp.
CGTAATCAACAACGTAATCAACAACGTAATCAGTTGGAGCAAAATGTTGAGGATGCAGCAGATGATACCGCTGATGCAGTTGACGATGCAGTTGATGTAGCTACTGGATGATACTGTAGATGTAGATTACTTTTACCTGAAACAGCCTATGCTGCCGGACAGAATAATCTGTCCGGCAGCTTTTTTTTCGTCTGTCGGACTTTTTGCGACGCCATCTGATTTGTTTTTGCGAGACCATCATAGATTGCCCATTCATTTTTTATTCTTTGATCCCAAACAATACCGCCGCTTTACAATTATTTAGCAGAAAGTTGTCGGCCTGCTCTTTCTTGACTACCCAAATGTGCTAACCTATACTTCAAACTCAAGTATATTGTGTGACTGTTGTCAGTCTACTAAGCCGACACTTTGTCGGGGGATTAATATATTAAAAAATACAGGAGAAAATAATGGTTCAGATTTTTGCGGATAATTCTCTTTCTATCGGTCGAACTCCTTTGGTGCGGTTGAATCGGGTGATTGCTCCTGGTGGGGCAGTTGTCTACGGTAAAGTTGAGGGGCGCAATCCTGCTTATTCGGTGAAGTGCCGGATTGGCACAGCAATGATCCAGGATGCTCAGGAAAGAGGCGTCTTGAAAGCTGGTATGGAAATCATTGAGCCTACCAGTGGTAACACCGGAATTGCTCTGGCCTTTGTGGCTGCCAGCAAGGGGATTCCATTAACTTTGACAATGCCGGAGACAATGAGTATTGAGCGGCGTAAGGTTCTCAAAGCCTTTGGTGCCAATCTAATTCTAACTGCTGGCGCAAAGGGGATGGCTGGTGCTATCAATGAGGCTGAACAGATGGCAAAAGAGAACCCTGATCGATACTTGTTACTGCATCAATTCAAAAACCCGGCAAACCCTGAAATTCATGTTAAGACGACTGGACCGGAAATCTGGGAGGATACTGACGGCGGAATTGATGTTTTGGTCGCCGGGGTTGGGACTGGGGGGACAATCAGTGGTATCTCTAAATATATTAAAAAAATAAAGGGTCAATCAATCCTGTCTGTTGCGGTAGAACCAGAGGATAGTCCAGTTATCAGCCAACATCTTGCTGGAGAAATGTTGCAGCCTGGACCGCATAAAATACAGGGAATTGGCGCCGGATTTATTCCAGAAACCCTTGATTTAGAAATGGTTGATCAAGTTGAAAAAGTTAGTAATGATGAGGCTTATGAGTTTGCCAGACGTTTAGCCAGGGAGGAAGGGCTGCTTTCTGGAATTTCCAGTGGAGCTGCTACCGCTGTTGCTGCCAGATTATCTGAACACCCTGAATTTATGGGTAAGACTATTGTTGTTATTTTGCCTGATTCTGGAGAACGCTACCTGAGTAGTGACCTGTTTTCCTGAGCGCGTAAATCTTTCGGTGAAACTTTAATATTTGCTGGAATATGCTACTATTGCCAGTCCTTGGAATGCGTTCTTTTGTGGTTTTTTGTGAGGGTTGTTAATGTATGAGCCGTTGGAACTGGATGAGCCTGAAAGCAAAGCTGATCTGATTGGGGCTTTAAATCAAGCACGGGAGTGTCTCGATTGCCTGGATGATGATTATTTTGATGGTCGGGGTGAGTTAAAATCTCTCCAGAATCGCCTGGTTGCCGGTCAGTTTCGTCTCGCCGTTCTGGGTCAGTTTAAACGCGGCAAAAGTACCCTTTTAAATGCATTGCTTGGCGATGACCTGTTACCGACAGATATTCTTCCTGTGACCGCTATTCCAACTTTTATTAGTGCTGCAGAAAAAATTGATATCCAGGTTTCCTTCAACACTGACGCAAAACCGGTGAAGTTTTCCCTGACACCAGGCCATTCTATAAGAGATTTTCTGAACGAATATGTGACTGAAGTTGGAAATCCGAATAATCAGCGCCAGGTAAAACAAGTCGATGTCGGGCATCCTGCTGAAATTCTGAAGCAAGGTATCGTTTTAATTGATACCCCGGGAATCGGGTCAACCCACAAGCATAATACCGAGGTCGCCTATCAAGTTCTTCCCCAATGCGATGCAGCACTCTTTCTCGTTTCTCCTGATCCTCCAATTACCGAAATTGAACTTGATTATCTCAAAGAGATCCGTCAGCGCTTGCCGAGAACTTTTTTTCTTTTGAACAAAGTTGATTTTCTCGATGACAAGGAGAAATCTACATCGCTGCGATTTTTAGCTGACCAATTAGCCCCACTCTATGATGGCGCACCCCTGGTATTGCCGATTTCAGCTCGCAAGGGTTTAGATGCGCGTCTGGATGGTGATATCGATAGCTGGAAATACAGTGGCATGCAACAAGTTGAGCAGAATCTGATCGATTTTTTCGCTCGGGAAAAACAACAAACTTTACACAACTCTCTGCAACGTCGAACTTGTGATCAGCTCAATAGCATTACTATGCAGTTGCAACTTTCTTTAAGTGCTTTGATGCTGCCAGAAGCAGAATTGAAACAGCGAATTGAACAGTTTCGGCAATCCCTCCCCGACGTAGAACGGGAGAAACGGGCTGCTAAAGATATTCTGTCTGGAGATTTAAAGCGGGTTATTGAGGGGCTCAATGAAGAAGTAGAAAGTGTACGTACCCAGGCCAAAGAGAAAATTATGTCTCAGCTGGAACGCTATATCCAATCTATTGCAGATACTGAGGAGATGGAACGTCTGGTGCGAGAAATGTTGGCACAAGAGATACCTTCTTTTTTTGCACCGGCAATGCGTAAGGTTGCTGAAGTGATTCAAACTGAGGCGACCGACTTGTTAACCTTGCACCAGCAACGCAGTAATCGATTGGTTGAACAGGTCAGACAAATTGCTGCTGAGCTGTTTGATATTCCCTATCATGCTCCAGAAGTAGGACGTTCCTATACAAAGTTTGAGATATCGGGTTGGAGCAATGACTTGTTTATTTCAGATATGGATCCTTTGGGGCAGCGGCTTTCCCGTAAATTTTTTACCCAGAAGTATCGACGTAAAAGAACCGTAAATCGGTTGCGAGAAGAAGGCCTTAGGTTGCTCAATCAGAATGTTGAACAAATTAACTGGGCTCTAAGGCGTGGGCTGGATGAAAATTTTAGCCAGTTTGGTATGGAATTGTCTGAACAGTTGGAAAAAACGATTACCGCAACCAGAAAAGCGATGGAAGTTGCTTTGCAAAAGCGCGAATCCCACTCTTATGAAACTGCCAGTCAGGAGATTAAACTGAAACAGACGCTTGGTAAACTACAGGAAATTCTCAATCAGCTGGAAGAGTAGGAGATACATGTAACTTTATCCCCCGAGCTAGAGGGGAGCCGCATGGCAACTCTTAATTTGAAAAGCCCGAATTCTTGATTGAATTCGGGCTTTTTTGTTTATTCAGCCGGTGATTCAGTTTCTGGGCCTTTTTTCTTGGAAGGTGCCTTTCGTGGGCGTGGTTTAGGCTTGGTTTCCTCTGTTTGCAGTGTGTTCTCTGCCGATTCAGTATTGTTGACAGGAGCAACTTCTGGTGTCTTTTTTGTTGTTCTGCGTGTCCGGCGTTTCGGTTTTTCTTTTGTCATGGTTTCTGTTGTAGAAACAACTTCAGTTTCAGTAGAAGTTGTTTCAGCGGCCTTTTTTGTTGTGCTGCGAGGTCTGCGTTTTGGTTTCTCGGCTTTAGTAGTTTCTGTAGCTGCTGTTTCTACCTCAGTTTTTATATCAGGAGCTGTTTCTGCGACACTTGCGGAAGTCACCGAAGCTTTCTTCGTTGTTCTTCGGGGGCGACGTTTCGGTTTCTCAGCTGCAGGAGCAGTTGCTGCACTCTCGTCTGCCTTTGGTGCAACTGCTGCTATTTTTTCTTCTACTTTATTGGTTTTTTTCTGTTCTTGATCTACTGCAGATTTACTCTCTTCCACAACTGTTTCTGGTGGCACAGTGGGTTTTTTTCTGCTTCTTCTACGTGGGCGTGGTTTAGGTTTATCTGCCGCAGGTTCTTCGGGTTTCTGTTGGGTTTGTTGCTCCGATTTAGGTTCTTGCTGCTGGCTATCGCTATCTGTCTCAATTTGAGGCTGGTCAGTCTGCTCTGTTTTAGTAACCTCTGCTGGAGTTTCCTTGTCTGGTTCCGTTTGATCTTGTTCTGACGTTTCTAAATTGTTGGAAGCCGGTTTTTTGCGACGTCTGCGACGGCGTTTTTTAGTTTTTTCGGCTGGTTCTTCACTGCTTTCCGGTTCTGTAACGGTCTCGTCCGATTTATTCTCTGTTGGTTCCTGAGCTTCTTGCTCTCCCTGTTGGGCTACAGCCAGAGCAATTTCGATCTGGTTATCGTGTGAAACCGGCACAATCTCGCGGGTAGTATCTTGTTCTTTTTCCCGCTTATGTAGTTCCAGTTCCAGATCACCAGGCAACAGATCAGAACGTCCCAGGAGGGATATTTTCAGCTTCAGCTGGCGTTCCAGTTCAATGATGGTAGAGCGTTTTTGATTGAGCAGGTAGTTTGCAACTTCGAGAGGCACACTGGCTTCAATGTGGCCAATTTGTCCCTTAGCTGCAGCAGTATGAGCCTGACGCAAAAATGACACTGCCTGGGCTTCAACGCTTTTTATCTGTCCCAGACCTTTACAGTGTGGACATTCGAGGTAGGCACCAACGCTTAAGACTGGCTTCAAACGCTGCCGGCTCATTTCTAACAGTCCAAACTGGCTGATCCGTCCGACAGAGACCTTGGCTTTGTCATCTTTTAGTGCCTTGCGTACTTCATGCTCGATTTCACGGATATTTTTGCGGTCACGCATATCGATAAAATCGATGACAACCAGCCCGCCAAGATCACGCAGTCGTAGTTGCCGTCCGATTTCAGCAGCAGCTTCCAGATTCGTCTTAAATGCTGTTGCTTCGATCCCGCTTTGTCCCGACATTTTCCCCGAATTGACATCAATAGCGACCAGAGCTTCCGTCTGGTCGAGGACAATAGATCCACCGGAAGGGAGGGGCGCCTGGTTTTTTGACAAACCATCAATCTGTTCTTCAATTTGATAACGGGAGAAGATCGGGCGGCGTTCCCGGTGCCGTTTTACCAAATGCTTTAGCTCAGGCATAACCAAAGTGAAGAAATCTTTGGTTTCCTGGAATACTTTGTGATCATCAACTAGAACTTCATCCATCTCAGTGCTGAAATAATCGCGGATTGAGCGAATTGCCAAATTTGATTCCTGATAAAGCTGTGCTGGAGCCTTAATCTGGTCTTTACGAGCAATAATGCCTTCGAATAGGCGGACCAGATAATCAAAGTCACGTTTCAGTTCGTCTTTGTCTTTGCCAATTCCCGCAGTTCGGACGATGTAGCCCATTCGCTCTGGTAGATCAAGCTCAGCCATGGTTTTTTTTAGTTTTCTACGTTCAGAGTCAATACTGATCTTACGTGAAACACCCTTGGTGGTACTATCCGGCATCAGCACCATATAGCGACCGGGGATAGATAAAAGAGTCGTTAAAGCAGCACCTTTGTTGCCACGCTCTTCTTTAACGATCTGAACCAGGATTTCCTGACCGCGTTGGAGAATATCCGCAATTCGTGGGCGACTTTTAGTTTCGCTTTTAGTTGGGTAAAGTTTGGAATGAACTTCGCTGATTTGCAGAAAACCAAGTTTTTCTGCACCATAATCGACAAAAGCGGCCTGGAGCCCGGTTTCCACCCGAACCACCACCGCTTTATAGATGTTACCTTTGCTCTGTTCCTGCCCGGCGATCTCAATATCGAGTTCGCTCAAAATTCCATCAACAACGATCGCCACCCGATTTTCCTCCGGGTGAGATGCGTTGATCAGCATCTTCTTACTCATCTTGTAAACCTTTCTGTCCGCATGGTTTTGCGGCTCTTCCCGGCACCCCTTTTGTTGTTGACCTCATCGCTCTATGCGGAGTCTACAAAAAAGAAGTTTTCCGGTTTAATTACGTAAAATAGCAGCCGTTTTCCCCCTTGGAACGACCACTTTGAAATCTTTGTGTACTATTCTTGCTGGTCTCGACGCAGATACAGCGGAGACACAAAAAGTCCATTAACAATCATGCTTTATAGCATATAATGACCTTGGGAGATATTATTAATTAGTAAAAAGTAAATATTTTCAGGTTGATTCCTGAATTTATTAGAAAAATAAGCCAGAATGTTTAAATTTATTTCATATCAGCTATAATTTATCTATGCGTAGGTTGCTGGCTCTTTTCTCGAATGCAGCTGAAAAGGAGGCAAACATGGGAATCAAGAATTTATGGACTGCACAACAAGAAGCAAACCTTCAAGCATGGCATCAACTGCAGCTGGTCGGAGATCAGGGGAAGCGGGCACCGTGCTTTACAATTTCCAGAGAATTTGGTTGTCAGGCTTATCTGTTGGCTGAGGAGTTAATTCAAAAGTTAAATTCTCAGGCTTCCGGAGAGCCTTGGGTTATTGTCGGGCGACAAATTCTTGACGAAGTCGCCAGCCTCTCGGGATATACTGTAGAGCAGATCAAAAGATCTCAGGACACTCCTCCATCACTTAAGGCTATTTTTTCGATGTTTCTGGATAGCAGCAGGGCGGAAGAAACGGAAGTTTTCACCCATATGCGTTCAGTTATCCGTGGTTTTGCGCGGCGTGGCCATTGTGTTATCGTCGGGCGAGGAAGTGTTTTTGCCGTTCAGGATTTGCCAAACTGCATTAATCTGAGGCTGATTGCTCCCCTTGAATTCCGTATTCAAAAAATCATGAGCATTCACCATTTGAGCGAGGGAGAAGCTACCGAATATATCGCATTGCATCAACGTGAGAGAGATAATTTTATCCGCCGGTTTGCTGATGGAATTATTGCAGACCCGCTACTTTACCACCTGGTCGTAAATAACGCGCGGATGGATGTCGTGAAGATAGCTGAATTGGCTGAAGAGTATATGCGCCGTTATAAAAATTGAACGGATTAAATTATCTTTGTACCGCTAAACTGATAGGAAGGTTTTGCAAGGCTCCAGATTAATTGGAGCCTCTTTTTTTATCGGTTCTTTTGGTTGCCAGAATGTTGTGATATAAGATGACGTCGCAATTGACCGTTCCCTGTGATGCAGCAATATTTCAGAACCTCGGCATCCGCTTTTATGTCTGTTTGAACTTCTGAAAATCGCTATAATTTGATGGCGTCGCAAAAAGTCCGACCTCCGGTGTTGCAGCGGTTTTTCAGGACCTCGACCTACTATATGTAGGCCTTCGCCCCTGAAAAACCACTAC
>JASFYS010000056.1:0-17255 GCA_045047095.1 Desulfuromusa sp.
GCGTAGTGGTTTTTCAGGGGCGAAGGCCTACATATAGTAGGTCGAGGTCCTGAAAAACCGCTGCAACACCGGAGGTCGGACTTTTTGCGACGCCATCAATCGTGCAAACCGCTGGAGAGATGCAGAAACCAGTCCACAATCAGATTAACGCCAACGGTCAAAAACGCAATTGCAGCTGCCGGAAACAGCGGGATATAAATACCAAAGGTGATCGCACCAGCATTCTCCTTAACCATTCCACCCCAATCAGCCAGTGGCGGTTGCAACCCGAGACCAAGAAAACTTAAAGAGGCGATGAACAAAAAGACAAAGCAGAAACGCAGCCCGAACTCAGCCACCAGCGGCGGCATGGCGTTGGGCAGAATCTCGTGGCGCATAATCCACCACAGCCCCTCACCTCGGAGTCGGGCAACCTCAACATAATCCATCACCTCGATATCCATTGCCACAGCACGGGACAGCCGGTAAACCCGGGTTGAATCGAGAATAGCGATGGTAAAAATCAGAACCGGAATCGATGACCCCAGCACCGAAAGGATCATCAAGGCAAAAATCAGAGTGGGGAAAGCCATAAAAATATCGACAATACGGCTGAAAATCTGATCGATCCAGCCCCCTTTGGTGGCCGCGACAAACCCCAGGGAGGTGCCGAGAAGAAACGAGATGGCGGTGGTCAAAAAAGCCAGAACAATCGTATTCCTGGCACCGTAAACCATCCGCGTGAACAGATCCCGTCCCAGATGATCCGTCCCCAGCAGGAATTCACTCGAAAAACTTTCCCAAACATCGCCAACAACGCTGGTTTCACCATAGGGGGCAATAAACGGCGCAAAAATAGCAGCCAGAACATTCAGGAGAATGATGCCCATGCCGATACGAGCACTTAAAGGTGATTTTTTAAGTAAATCCAGCATGAGATCATCTCCTCTCCTGCTGTTGAGACTGTTTCAGCCGAGGATTAACCAGCATCGAAAGAACATCAGCCATAAGGTTGAGAAAAATATAGGCGACAGCAAAAATAAGACCCGATGCCTGCACCACAGGAATATCTCTTTTCGCCACCGAATCGACCAATAACTGCCCCAGTCCCGGATAGACAAAAACCACCTCAACGATCACCACGCCCACGACTAGATAGGCCAAGTTAAGGGCGATAACATTGATCACCGGAGAGAGGGAGTTGGGGAAAGCGTGGAGCATAATGATACGCATCCTCTTGATCCCCTTGATTTCAGCCATCTCGATATAGGCTCTGGAGAGGACGTTGATAATTGCAGCGCGGGTCTGGCGCATCATGTGAGCAGTCACCACACAGGTCAGAGTCAATGCCGGCAGGATAATCGCATGGATTCTCGCACCCAGGCCCATACTGTCGTTAACCATCGCCATACTGGGAAAAAGGTTAAGCTTCACCGAAAAGAGAACAATCAAAATGTAAGCGATAAAAAATTCAGGAAAGGAGATAAACGACAGAGTAATGATGGAAATAGATTTATCAAACAGGGTGTTGCGGTAAAAAGCCGCCAGCATCCCCAGGACAATCGCCAGAGGAACCGCAATGATCGCCGCCATAAAAGCGAGAAACATGGTGTTGGAGAATCTCCAGCCGATCAAATCGGCTACCGGACGACCATTTGCCAGAGAGTTACCGAAGTCTCCATGCGAAAAAGCCTGCAACCACGCAATGTAGCGAAGATGGGGAGCCAAATCGAGCTTAAGCTCCTGGCGAAAAGCCTGCACTGTTTCCGGGGTGGCCGATTGGCCAAGAACCGTCTCTGCAACATCCCCCGGTAACATCTCTACACCAATAAAAATAATCAGAGAAATGACAAAAATTGTTACCAAGCTGGCCAGTGACCGCTTGAAAATCAAGAGACAAACATTCTTCATGGATGTTTCGACCCTTTCGCACCAAATTCACCGGTGGTGGTATCAACAGAGAGGAATCGATCAAGACAATTATGTCAGAACAGCATCAAACACAATACGCACAGAACCGGTAACGACAACGGAGTAGAAGCTCTAACAACAGCATAATCCTAGAGGATTCAGGCTGAAGCGGAGAGGGTCATATGACAGGAAACGACCCATTTTTTTTGCGGAGATGAACTAAGGCTGGTCAAGTGCGATTCCGTTGACGGAATCTGTTTGCATACTGTTCGATTGTAGTATTTGACTACAATCGAGCTTCGTTGATTCGCTGTTACTGCGAAGCACGGTGGCAACATAACACACTTATGCGTAATCAAACAACTGAGTACCCCGCAAACCTGATTTAAGCAGCTCTGCAAAGTTTACAATCGGTGGTCAATATGAAAGAATGCCGAGCGACAATTGCAAACGGCTGCAAAGGGTTATTTATCACTCTATAACCCCGGAATCCAAGAGTGCCCAGCTAGATATGATGCACTCGCAAAAAAGAATAAGATGGCTAAGCAAAAATTTCGTCCTACAAGGCGTAGTGGTTTTTCAGGGGCGAAGGCCTACATATAGGAGGTCGAGGTTCTGAAAAACCGCTGCAACACCGGAGGTCGGACTTTTTGCGACGCCATCAGATATAGCTCACGTTTATATACACTTGGTCGACCGCTTTTTCTGGATCCAAGCAGTCAACCACTCCACACCATAACCAAAAAGGATCGACAAAATGAAAGCTGTAAAAATCACCGACGGTATTTACTGTTTACCTGTTAACCTGGAGAACTATCAGTTATTTGAAGGTATGTGGCCGATGCCCAATGGGATTTCGATCAATTCCTATATTGTGCAAGGTGAAAAGACTGCCATGATCGATCTGGTGGAAGATATTGATGGTAAACCTGCAGAATTAGAAGAAGAACTCCACTCCATCCCGGTGGATGCAAAAAATATCGACTATATGATCATCAATCATATGGAACCGGATCATACCAGTTGGCTCCCAGAATTCTACCGGCAGAACCCCCAGCTACAATTCTATCTTACCGGTAAGGGTGCCGGACTGTTAAAATCCTTCTGTGGAATTGATCAGAATGTCCACATTATTAAAGATGGCGACACTCTGGATCTGGGGCAAGGCAAGGTTCTCAGTTTCCATGAAACTCCCAATATTCACTGGCCAGAGACGATGATGACGTTTGAGCAAAGCAGTGGAACTCTGTTTTCCTGCGATGCTTTCGGTTCCTACGGTAAGCTGGAAAGAGTCTTTTTTGATGATCGCCTTTCAACCGAACAACACACTTTTTACAGTCACGAAGCGCTGCGTTACTACGCTAATATCGTTGCCAGCTTTTCAACTTTTGTAACCAGAGGGATCAATCATCTCGCTGATCTCGATATCAAAGTTATTGCTCCATCACACGGGATAATCTGGCGGGAAAATCCAAAAGAAATTATTGAATCCTATGCCCGTTTTGCTGACTACATGAATGGTCCTGCCGAAGCCGAAGTCACCGTTATCTGGTCAAGTATGTACGGAAACACTGAGAAGCTGGTCAACAACGTTGTCCAGGGAGTCCGCAAAGAAGGGTTGCCAGTACACGTTCACCGCGTTCCTGATGAGCATGTGGGAATTATCCTTGCTTCTGCCTGGAAATCAGCCGGCCTTATTCTTGGGATGCCCACTTACGAATACGAAATGTTCCCACCTATGGCATGGGTGCTTGATATGTTCAGACGGAAAAAAGTTCTCAACAAAAAAGTCCTTCGCTTCGGTTCAGCTGGCTGGTCCGGCGGTGCCCAGCGTGAGTTGGATAAGTTAACCGAAAAATTGAAGTGGGATTTTATCGATCCGATTGAATGGATGGGAGCCCCCGGCGAGAAAGAGCTGGATCTGGCTCTGAGTCAGGGACAAGCACTGGCAAGGCAGGTCAAGGATTTCTGCGCCAAGTAAAGACACTTTGCGATAGTGACATTATGAAGGGGATCTGGTCTGATTGACCAGCGCCCCCTTTTCATACCTTATTCACTATTCAAGTAAGATAACAAGTCTACATTTCTTTCGAGAATAAAATCCGGAACAACCTCAGACGGCTCCACATCCTCTCGGGTAGCTTCACCAGTCAGTACAAGTATCGACAAAAAACCATTATCCTTTCCGGTACGAATATCCGTATAAAGGCGATCTCCCATAATTGCCAATGATTGTAAATCAAACGGTTCCTGATGTCCCTTGGACAGCTTATTTAATAAGCCATCAACAAATTGAGCATAGGGTTTCCCAATGATAATCGGTTCAATCCCGGTTGCATAAATAAGTGGTTGCATCAATGCTCCCAGATCAATATCAAAACCACCGTCTTTGATGGGGCATAAAATATCTGGATGCGTGACGATAAAAGGGAGTCCTGACTGAATCAAATGGTAGGCTTGGTTGATTTTTTCATAAGTTAACGTTTTGTCATAACCCATGACGACACATTGCGCATCCGCTGTCAGCGTGAAACCTGCAGCAGAAAAAGCCGCCTCCAACGAAGGGGTTCCGAGCAAAAATATCCGCCGGTAATTGGTTCTCTGTTGCAGATAGTCCAGAGTGGCGTCACTTGAAGAGTAAATTTCATCTTCAGTAAGCGAAATTCCCATGGAATGTAACTTTTTGAAATAAGCTGAACGCCCTTTTGAGGAATTATTGGTCACATAGATTTTTTGTATCTGATGTCTGTCCAGACCGGATAAAAATTCCAGAGTGAAATCAAACAGGTGATCTTCCTGATACAAAGTACCATCAAGATCCAGCAGAAGATATTTCACCCCTTTCAATTTTTCTCTGAATTCTCTACTCGTTAACATCTGTCAATTCGCACGCCTGGTGATCTTGGTTAAGTGGTAGAATACAGTCAGCTCTTTTATCGATAATGAATCCGTTTTTCCACCACCGTAAATTGAATAATGGTAATAATGGCAAGAATAAATACTAGAACAACTGTCAATGTCGCTGCGTAACTGGTATCCCAGAAGCTGAAGGCATTTTCATAGATATAATACAACAAGAGAGAACTGGCATTATTCGGGCCACCTTTGGTCATAATAATCAGGTGATCCACCAGTTTAAAAGAGTTGATAACAGCGTTAACCATGACAAATAACGTCGTTGGCATCAGCAGTGGAAAGGTGACCCGGCGAAAGTAGTACCATCCTCCAGAGCCTTCCACCAGCCCGGCCTCCTTAAGTTCAGGAGAAAGTCGCTGCAGCGCCGCCAGATAAAATACCATAAAAAAACCGGCCTCTTTCCAAATCACCATAATAATGAGACAGAACAGAGCACTATTCGGGTTACCAAGCCAGTTGTGGCTGTCCCCGCCAAAAAAAGCGAATACCTGATCAAAAAGTCCATATTCCGGGGTGTAAAAGAAAAGCCAGATATTGGCAACAGCAATCATCGGCAGAACCGTCGGGGTAAAAAATGACATCCGTACCAAAGAGCGTCCTTTAATATTGCGATTGATCAGCAGAGCCATACCAAGGGCAATAGCAATACTGGCAGGAACCGTGCACATGGAATAAATCAAATTATTTTTAAGAACTTTCCAAAAGATATCGTCATCCATGAGATATCTGTAGTTTTCCAGGCCAGTAAATACCTCCGGTCGAGTCACAGTTCCCATTGAAAACAGGCTGTGAAATATATTTGCTCCGATGGGATAGTGGGTAAACAGGCCGATCATAAAAACTGCCGGCAGAACCAGGAGCCATCCATTGATATGATTCCAATAACGCAGTTGAAATGTTGATTTCATGGCGTCGCTCCTTTTAAATGCTCTATCCGCCGGCCGTTTGCTGCATCAAAGAGATGGATTTTTTCTACTTTCCAACCGATCATGAGCTGATCACCTGCTGAAACATCAACTCTCCCTTTGACCGTCAACGTGATCGAGTGCTTTCCCACCTTGCATACAATAAGAGTATCCGCGCCCAAATACTCGGTCAATTCGACCGAACATTCCATTCCAGAATGACTTGATATCTCGATATCCTCGGGTCTGATTCCCAGAAGATACGGAGCAGTTAAATCAATTGAGGGCAACAGAATAGACGGACATGCTTGCAAAAGCTGAGTATCAGGGGTCAAGATATTCATCGGGGGATTACCGATAAAACTTCCGGTAAAAGCCGTAGCGGGACGGTTGTAAAGCTCTTCCGGAGTTCCGTGCTGCTCAATAACCCCGGAATTTATCAGGATAATTCTATCCGCAATGGTCATTGCTTCAACCTGATCATGGGTGACGTAAACCATGGTCATTTTTAGGCGCTGTTGTAAAGAACGGATTTCCTGACGCATTTCCTGGCGCAACTTGGCATCCAGATTAGAGAGCGGCTCATCCATAAGGCAGACTGAAACCTGAGCCACTATGGAACGCCCCAATGCCACCCTCTGCCGCTGGCCACCAGAGAGTTGAGCAGGTTTGCGATCCAAAAAATCGGTAAGCCCAAGAAGATCAGCAGCATCCTCAAGCCGTTTTTTTTGCTCTTTTTTGGGAATTTTACGTGCTTTGAGGCCGAAAATAATATTTTCTGCCACGTTCAAATGGGGAAACAAGGCATAATTCTGGAACACCATCGAGATATGTCGCTTAACTGGGGGAAGATTGGATACATCCCTCCCCCTGATCTCTACGATTCCCGACGTTGGTGTCTCCAACCCCGCAATGAGACGCAGAGTGGTCGACTTACCACAGCCCGAAGGTCCCAGAAGAACCAGAAGTTCTCCATCTTCGCATTCGAAGTTAATATTTTTGAGAACCTCGGTATCGCCCCAACTTTTACAGATATCTTTTAAAGAAATTATTGACATTGCTCAACTTTACATATCTATCGCGGGTTAACGTTATTTTATTCCAGAATGCATGAATGACTGTACAAACTGGCGTTGGAACAGGATAAAAGCCACAAGAAGAGGAGCCATGGTCATAACTGTAGCAGCCGTAATAATGGACCAGTCAACCCCGGACTCGGGCGCCCCAAAAATAGCCAATCCAACCGTCAGGGGGCGACTGTTGACTGAACTGGTCACAACCAGAGGCCAAAGGAAATTGTTCCAATGGTAACTTACAGAGACCAGGCCGTAAGCGATATAGGTGGACTTGGAAAGTGGGATATAAACTTTCCAAAGGATGCCAAGCGCAGAAACACCCTCCACCTGAGCAGCTTCTATCAATTCTTTGGGGATAGTTTTAAACGATTGCCGCAACAGAAAAATTCCAAAGGCACTGGCCATATAGGGAAGTCCGATGGCTGGAATGGTATCAAGAAGTCCTAACTCGCTGATAGTACGATAGTTTTCAACCAGAAGAACTTCAGGCATAATCATCAGCTGTAATAGAACCAGTGCAAACACGAAATTCTTGCCAAAGAAGTCAAACCGGGCAAATCCATACGCGGCTAAAGTACATAAAACAAACTGTGCAGCCAGAATCAGAGTGACAAGAATAAAGGTATTAAACAAATACCTGGGGAACGGCGCATATGACCACGCCCTGACAAAATTTTCGGTTGTAAGTGGAGCAAACAACTCAAAACGGGTTGAATATTCTGCCGGATGAAAAGAACTCCAGAGGGCAAATACAACCGGCAGAAGCCAGAGAGCCCCCAGCAGCCATGCTCCGGCAGTCTCGATAATTTTTCCTGTTTCAGCCCTCCATAATCGCATCGCATGTTTCCTTATTTCAGGACAGGGAGCGCTAGGTCTCCCTGTCCTGAATATGATTAACGATAACGCTTCAAAATACGCTCAGCCTGTTTCTGAGCATCTTTCAGCGCTTTTTCAGGTGTTTTGGATTCAGTCAATGCTGCCTGAATGGCGTCATTCAGAATTTTGTAAACCCGGCCATTTTCATGAACAGAGAGTTCTGCAGTGGCATACTTCAACTGATCCCGCGCAACAGCAGCAGGGGGAAAGTCTTTAACATAGCTCTTAAGAGAACTCGTCATATAGGCATCGGCCCGGGTTCCAAGGTAGCCGGTTCCAATACTCCACTGTGCTGTTCGTTCCGGCTGAGTCATCCATTTGATAAATTTGAGTGCTGCCGCTCTTTTTTCCGGTGTTGCCTGCTTGAAAATATAGAAATTCCCGCCCCCGGTAGGAGTTCCCCGCTCTTTTTTAGCTGGTAGCATCGCCACCCCAAAATCAAAGCTGGCGTTCTTTTTAACGGCGGTCAGATTTCCGGTACTATGCCACATAATGGCCGTTTTTTGCTCCAGAAAATCGCTTCTTAAGGTTCCCCATTCAATCGTCCCTTTAGGCATAACCTTATATTTTCGGCCAAGATCCTTCCAGAAACTAAGTGCCTGAACAACACCCTGATGATCGAAATAGGTCTTGGTTCCAGCATCATTCATCAGAACCTCACTATTTTGTTTGCTCAGAGCTCCGAACATCCAGTAGGGGTAACCGGTCGAGGGAATTTCCAAACCCCATTGTGTCACCTTTCCCGAGGCATCCTTTGTGGTGAGTTTCTTTCCCGCTGCGACAAGCTCATCCCAAGTTGCCGGGGGAGAGTTGGGATCAAGACCCGCTTTTCTGAAAGCATCCTTGTTATAGTACATGACAATTGTAGAGCGCTGAAATGGAATACTCCAGGTCTTGCCGCCAGTGCGGCTATTTTCCATTAAAGCAGGATAAAAGCTCTTAAGCCATTGTTTGTCTGCCGAACTTGTCACCAGGTCATCATAAGCAAGGATGGCGTCATTATCAATCAAGGTAAAGATCTCAGTGGAAAGGATCACCGATAGATCTGGAGGCGTGCCACCTTTAAGTGCCGTCATTGCTTTGGTCATGGTATCAGAATAATTTCCGGAATAGATCGCTTTTACAGTGATCCCTGGATTTTCCATCTCAAAACCTTGAACCAGCTTATCTACCAGTTTTGTCAGAGGCCCACCCACTGCAACTGGATAGAACATTGTGAGTTCAGTTGCAGAGGCCATAGAAGAAAATGAAAGCAGCAGTCCCAATAGCAATGTTTTTATGATTCTAATTACTGGTGTTCTTTTTTTCATCAGCCTTCTCCTTTGTAAAAGAGTGATAATAACTTACACAGTTGAATCAAAAGTCAGGGGTTAATTCCCCAGCCGTCTATTTCAATTCAAAAGCAACTTTGAGAACCACCTGATACTCATTAACTTTGCCATCATCCCCAATATGGCCGCGAACATTCTGAACCTCAAACCATGAAAGTTTATCCAGAGACTGCTGAGCCTTTGTGATTGCCTGTTGAATCGCGTCTTCGATTCCGGCTCTGGAAATTCCAATTATTTCAACTTTTTTATATGTCCTGCCCTGTCCATAAGTCATTGTAGCCTCCTTGTCCGCGTTATTCTGAAAGTATCCGCCTACTTGAAGATTAGCACCTCGATCTGTTTTGTAAATATCAGGACGATAAGTTTGTGATAAAAAAGAGCAAACGCTTAATTACTTCCAACTCTCGTGGTATTGGCATTCAGTCCCGATAATTTTGAGCAGTGAAAGTCCCCCCGGTCATACAACCTCCGACCTATTGATCAACGCGGCGATAGTCTCCGCTGAACTGTCGGGTTGAACTTTGATGGTTAGCTCCTCTTCCGACTTTGTCAGAGGCTGTGCCCGTTTTAATTGTTTTCCAAGCACGGCAGCGGTCGCCTCTGAGACCTGTCCTGATTGACTGCTGCGAAGGTTAATCCGGCGAAACAACTCTTTTTCCTCCAAGTGAAAGTCAAGAATGACAAATGGATTTTTTAAATGGATCGCCAATTGCTGCATTTGTTCGCGTTGCTGCTGCTTGAGGAAGGTGGCATCCACAATAACCGGGAAGCCTGATGTAAGGATGGTTTCCGACAATTCAAGAAGTTTGTTGTAGGTTTTCTGACTCCCCTGTTCCGTATAGATTCCGCTATCGATTGCTGAATAACTACCTTCCGTCGATTCCAGTCCATGAACCCGTTTACGTTCAACATCGGAAAGAATGCTGACAGCACCACGTAACGGAGCAAGTTGGTTGATAAAAGTACTTTTACCGGAGCCGGAGAAACCGTGACTGATAATCAGTGGTGTCTTTTGTGGCTGACTATAATTGCGAGCCAGATCGAGGTAACTCTGGAGTCGAACGTTATCAAGTTCCGCTTCAGTATCACTTAGTCCCGATTGATTTAGCCGTAGACAAATTACTTTAGCACGCACCAACGCCCGGTAGCTTTTATAGTAGTTGAGTAGCGGCAGTGCCTGGTAGTCACCAGTCTGTTGCAGGTAGCGGTTGAGAAATTGCCAGCTCAAGGATTCCGCACCCCGATCATCCAGATCCATGAGTAAAAAGGCGCAATCATTGATAACGTCAATACAGCGGAAATTATCGTTAAACTCGATGCAATCGAACAATACTGGTTGCTCGTTGAGCCAGAGCATGTTGGCTAAATGAACATCGCCATGACATTCACGGATAAATCCTTGTTCTTTCCGTTGCAGCATCAGGTTGTGCAGTTTGCCAAAGCGGGATTGGCTCCAGCTCTCTAATTCGGTGAGTTGGTTTTGATGAGCTGAGTCCGGCAGAAGAGGCCGAATCTGATCAAAGTTTTCTTGTGCCGGGGCTCTAATCGATTCTAATGAACCGAAGGATTTATCTAAATCGATGAATGGTGCCTGTTGATGGAGATCGGCCAGATAATCGGCGAATCGTTCAATTATCTGTGGGGTAAGCTGATTCTTCTGGAGTAATAGATCGAGTTCATTCTGCCGCGAAAAGCGCTTCATCTTGACCAGATAATCAATGGCCGGAGTGCTGCCAATAATCGGTTTTTCAGGTGAACCCCCGATGCTGACAACATCGAGATAGAGTTGTGGAGCAAAACGTCGGTTGAGACGCAGCTCTTCCCTGCAGTAGTGTCGACGTTTAGCCAAAGTTGAGAAATCGAGGAATCCAAAATTGACCGGTTTTTTCAATTTATAGGCAAATTTACCGGCCAGAAAAACCCAGGATATATGGGTTTCGACCAACTCAACCTGATCAACCGGATGGTCATAACAGGCAGGGTTACGCAGCCCCTTCACCAAAAGTGTCTGGATCTTTTGCATACCGCTTCTCCTGACGGCAGACACGGACGAAGTGCAAGAATCGAACGGTCACTGCCTCTCCTTAAAGCCTAGTCGATTAAACGCTGTTGGCAAATGTTGCCGACAAAAAAAATCATAATTTCTTGGGACTTTTTGTAAATAGTTTATTACATGAGTGGGTTGGGTCTATTCAGTTAATTCGAACCAAACTAAGTGGTAGGTATTCTGTGCTAGATAAATGAAACCTTTTCGTTATTTATAACGAATTATAGTTGTTTTTTTAAGAATATTCGCAATAGTTGACGATTTATCCAGGAGCAGCCCTCTATTTTACTCGTATTTCATGTCGAGATATGTAAAGATGTGGCAATATTTTTACATAGGTGACGACTATGATTATTAATGGCTTAATGACGGACAAAGCAGTCCTGAAAGAATTGGGACACCGCTTGGCACGCCGCAGGATCGCGCAGGAACTTACCCAGGAAGACTTGGCGAACGAGGCCGGAGTCGCTAAGCGAACTTTAGAGAGACTGGAGGCAGGTCAGCCGAGTCAGCTTTTGACGGTGGTTCGAGTCTTAAGAGCCTTGAACGTGCTGGGCTTGCTTGAGGTGGCAATTCCCGAAGTGACCACTCATCCAATGGACTTGTTAAAGATGAGGGGTAAAGAGCGGCAGCGCGTTTCTTCAAAGAAAAAAAAGCCACGGGCTGATATAGGTTGGGCCTGGGGGGATGAATAATGGCAACAATTGCAGAAGTTTTGTTGTGGGGAAGAACCATTGGAGCAGTTATGCTGGAGGAGGGTGCCGAAACAGCCTTTTTTGAATATGACACAGCGTTTACCCACAGCGGGATTGAGGTCGCACCCCTGGTGATGCCGTTATCCCAACGAGTCTATTCGTTTCCCATGTTACGCAAAGAGACCTTTCATGGGTTGCCTGGGCTGTTGGCCGACTCCCTGCCGGATCGTTTTGGCAATACTTTGATCGATGCATGGTTGGCCACACAAGGGCGACGACCCGACTCCTTCAACGCCATTGAGCGTCTCTGCTATACGGGAACAAGGGGGATGGGGGCGTTGGAATATGCCCCTGCAATTGGCCCTCGCGCACAGAAAGCATCACCCATCGAGATCAGCCAGCTGGTCGACCTTGCATCCGAAATTTTAATTCGTCGCAACAATCTGGAGGCCTCGTTTGGCAATGACAATAACAAAGAAGAGGCCTTGCGAGATATTCTGCGGGTTGGGACTTCGGCTGGGGGTGCGCGCGCCAAAGCGGTTATTGCCTGGAATCCAGAAACTGGAGAAGTGCGCTCTGGGCAAGTAAAAATCGATCCCGGATTTGAACATTGGCTTCTTAAATTTGATGGTGTCTCCGGCAATAAAGACAAAGAGCTCGAAGATCCCAAGGGATATGGCGTTATCGAATACGCGTATTTCAAGATGGCAGAAGATGCAGGCATCAAGATGAGCGAGTGCCGGCTCTTGGAAGAAAAAGGACGCCGCCATTTCATGACGCGACGGTTTGATCGCCTGAATGATGGCAGTAAAATTCATATGCAGTCACTGGGGAGCATTGCCCACTTTGATTACAATTTGGCTGGGGCGCACTCTTATGAACAGGCACTGTTAACAATTCGTCAACTCGGACTACCGATGGAGGCGATCGAGCAGCAGTTTCGGAGAATGGTCTTTAATATCGTTGCGCGCAACCAGGATGACCACGTTAAGAATATCGCGTTCTTAATGGACAAATCCGGACAATGGTCTCTATCCCCGGCCTTTGATGTTACCTATAGTTATCAGCCGGACGGCAACTGGACCTCTGCCCACCAGATGACGTTGAATCAAAAGCGCGATAACTTCATGCTGGACGATTTTAAGGTTTGCGCCGAGGCCGTTTCCATGAAAAGGGGGCGGGTCGAGGCGATCTACAAAGAGGTGCTTGAGATCGTCTACCGTTGGCCTGAATATGCTGAAGAGGTGGGCGTTGCCCCTGAATGGCGGGATGTGATATCCCGCAACTTGCGGTTGCAGGACTAGCTTACCAACTGGTCGTTAAATTCGACAGGGCTTTCTGACAATATTTATTAGTTAATCAGCGTGTCAGGTTCTTTTCAGACAATTCTGACCGTTGGAGGATTGATTTCCAACAAAGGGATGTTTTGAAGTTCTGCGCTAAAAATACTGCCCGATAGTCATACTATTGGAGGAATTTGGAAAGCTGACCTTTCAAGATCTGACCCCACATTGTTTGAATCAATAAGATAAATAACTGGAATTTCAGAAACCCTTGAAAATTCATTGTTTTCTATGGTTGTTAACAGTTGACCTATTGAACTGTTGACTGAAGTCGAATAAAAACATAGACTGTGTTATCGGTTTCGGTTGTTGTGAGTGCACTGGATAGAACATTCACTGGCGTCAATGACCTCTTCCTTAAGACCCTTCTATTCTTTTCAACCACATTTTTTCTCGCACTTGCATCGAAGAACTCGTCTGCTTCTTTGTCGTACAATCTTATTTCAGGCTCTTTCTCGCTTTTGCGTAAAGACCCACGCTACCAATCTTTATTGCCTGCTCTAAATGCAGGCTCTTTGTCGTGCTTGCACACCAGCTTTAATCTCTGCCTGCAATGTATATGGCAGCAGCTCTGTGTCTAGATTCGGTTTATATTTAGGATCGAATTTCTATTTTTTAAGCACTTATTTTCCCTTTTATAAGCTTTCAGGAGTTGTATGCACAGAAATTTTTCAAATGATAGTTCCCCGGTTAAAACCGCCTTGTTGTTGGCCGCTGGCATGGGGAGTCGACTTTCTCCGTTAACAGATTCAACCCCGAAATGTCTGGTTGATGTTAACAGAATTCCTATCCTTGAAAGGTTGATGCGTTCTTTGCGCAGTCATGGGTTTACGCGCCTGTTTATTGTTACCGGCCACCTGTCTAAAGTGATTGAAGACTATCTTGGCAGCCGCTATGCCGGAATTGAAATTATTTATATTGCCAGCCCGCTCTATAAAACAACCAATAACATCTACTCCTTGTGGCTTGCTGGCAAAGAGATGGATGAGCCTTTTTTGTTAATTGAAAGCGATCTGGTTTTTCATCCAGAGTTACTTACGCCGATGCTCCAGCCTGATCGGATCGCTATCTCAAAAATGCTTCCCTGGATGAATGGCACCACGGTGACACTTAATGGTTCTAAACAGCTTGAGGCCATCTGTTTGGGAGCTAAAAGTTGCAACAATACCAGTCACTACAAAACCGTGAACATCTATAACTTCTCCCGCAATACCTGGAAATTAATCCAGAAACGCCTGGATCAGTATATTTCTGCTGGTAAGGTGAACGGCTATTATGAAGAAGTTTTTGCAGAAATGGTCGCTGAAGGGGTTATCTCCTTTGCGCCAGTCTTCTTTGATCCCGCCCGCTGGTATGAGATTGACACACTGGAAGATTTGAGTGCAGCTGAGAAAATGTTTTCTGAGCCTTCCCGGATCAAGATTGCTACGAGTGAAAAACTGTTTCCCTTGCGAAAAGCGATCAGCAACCGCTCCAAGGGTGGGCTGGATATAAATAGATACCCGATCCCAGCAGAACCGCTACACACTTCAGTGCTACCACCCCTCAGTTGAATCAATATTTCCGAGCGTGGGATCAGGGATGATCATGTTGTCCTGCGAGTTAGTGCAGGCGGTTTTGAATAGTGCCATTTACTGAAGCCAAATTTCAGAGGAAGAAAAATCATAATATGACAGAACAAAATACGCTAGCTATAGATACTGCTGACAAAGAACTGCAATTTGACGCTATCGAACAGCTCCATGGGGGGTATTGGCGGCATGATTTTGTCGATCATGCTTACCTGTACAATCTCTATTTTCCGCCTGAACGTTTTTTCCAGCAGTTGACCAGTCAAATCCATGAACTGGTTCTTAACTATCCAGCGGCTCAAAATATTTTGGCAGAACTGGTAGGAACCCTTATCGCGCAACCAGCGGAACGGATTGTCGTCGGGAATGGTGCGGCTGAGTTGATCAAGATTGTTTCTGGTCATCTGGCCAAGAAGTTGATTATTCCGGTACCATCGTTCAACGAATACGCTAATGCCGCACCGACAGAAAATGTCATTGAGTTCGCCCTCGAAGCCCCATCTTTTCAGCTGGATGTCGATAAGTTTGCGGCAGAAGCAATTCGCAACAAGGCTGACGTAGCGGTGGTGGTATCACCGAACAACCCGACCTCACTGCTGGTGCCCAAAGTCGAACTGCTTCGTCTGTTGGACAAGTTGTCCACACACGACTGCATGCTTATCGTTGATGAATCTTTCATCGATTTTGCTCAGGAGCGTGATCTGGAAACCCTAGAAGATGAGATTGCCAATCATCCAAACCTTGCCATTTTCAAAAGCATGAGCAAGGCCTATGGTATTTGTGGTCTGCGGATAGGTTATCTCTTGACGGCCAACACACGGTTTGCCGATCAGGTACGTCAGGGATTGCATATCTGGAATATTAACGGGTTTGCAGAAACTTTTCTGGTACATGCCCCCGAATATCAGCAGGAGTTCCTTGCCAGCTGTGATTTGGTACGGGCAGATCGTGATCAATTTTATCAGGATCTCTGTACCATCGGTGGATTGACAGTTTATCGACCTGATGCCAACTATATCTTCTGCCGACTTCCCGATCATGCTCCTTCCGGTCCAGAAGTAGCTCGCAGGCTGTTTGTAGGACACAATATCTACATCAAGCACTGTCAGGGCAAGACCATGCACGAATCTGACCGTTACATCCGCATTGCCAGCCGCACTCAGGAAGAAAACCGTATTGTCGTTGAAGCGCTGAAGGCGATTGTTGCTGCAGAGAAGTCGTGATGGGTACATCACCAGAGGCACCCAAACCGATACTTTCTTACGCAAAAGATCTGCCGAACATCTGTTCGTTGGCCGGGCTCCTTTGTGCGATACTCGGCATCTATTACGCTTTTCTGGGTCATTTCCCTGCAGCCATGATTGGCTTGATCTGGGCGGTCTTTTTCGACTGGAGTGATGGTATTATCGCCCGGCGGATCAAAGGCCGGACCAAAGAGCAGGGAGCGTTTGGCGGCCAGCTTGACTCGCTGATCGATATTGTCAGTTTTGGCATCTGTCCCGCGGTTATCCTGCTTAGCTATGGCAATTTCAGTCCCTGGTACATCCCTGGAGCCTTTGTCATTGTTGCCAGCGGTGTGATCCGGCTGAGCTATTTTAATGTCTTTGGTCTGGTGGATAAATCAACCTATTGGGGATTTCCGCTCGACAATAATGTCATTATTCTGGTCTTTCTGTTTCTCTTTGATGGTCTACTCAGTCCGGCGATTTTCGGCTTAATTCTCTACGCACTGCTTATGGTTCTAGCGGCTCTCAACGTCGCCCCGATCAAGACCCCCAAATTTTCCGGTCGTTGGTATTACTTCATCACCGGCTACACGCTGTTATTTACGATTATCTATAGCTGGAAAATGCTCTGATCGGCAACGCATCCTACTCTTATTCTATTTTCCCCTGGCGCTTCAATTGGCATTGTCGAGACTGGTGAATAAATGAATATCACTAACGAATTGCCAGAATCAACCGAAGATGATATTAACATTGTACTAACTTGGATATCTGTGGTAAGAACACTTATCTAAAACGTTTGTGCAGAGATAATTTGTTGGACGAGATTTAAAGTTAATCAGTCACGAATATGCCACGCAGACTTCTTACGGTTGCGTGGTTTTTTATTTTTACGTAGATATGTTTTGCACAACAAAAAGCGTTCCCACAGGGAACATGGAGTTAAAAATGGCTGAAGGTACTGTGAAGTGGTTCAACGATGCAAAAGGTTTTGGGTTTATCGAGCAGGAGAATGGAGATGATGTTTTCGTTCATCATTCCGAAATTCAGGGTGAGGGATTTAAATCTCTGGCCGAGGGGGAACGTGTGATTTTTGATGTCACCCAGGGTCAAAAAGGCCCCCAAGCATCTAATGTCCGAAAATAATAAAAAAAGTTTTTACGAGCGCTGACATCCTCATGAGCCCTACGGTCAATCCGTGGGGCTCTTTTTAATTAAGTTCTATAGCTCAATCCTAACAACGGAGGGATTGAGGTAGGATCACATCTCAACTGTCAAAAGTGATGCACTCGCAAAAAAGAATAAGATGGCTAAGCAAAAATTTCGTCCTACAAGGCGTAGTGGTTTTTCAGGGGCGAAGGCCTACATATAGTAGGTCG
>JASFYS010000057.1:0-54620 GCA_045047095.1 Desulfuromusa sp.
ATCTGGCCTCCTATATGTGAATGGAGACCAGTTTAACTCTGTCACGCGACAGAATAAGTCACACTACCTGATTACTTGAGTGTTGTGCATAACCAGATTAAAATATTAAAAATACTGGTGAAGCAGTTTCCTCTGGGAACTGCTGGTGATTTAAAAGAATACCCATCTAATTCCAAAGTCCTTAAAAGCTCATGTCGTCCTTCGACAGAAAATATATTAAGCCGTCTTGGATATGCATTTTTGCAAAGAGGAATTTTAAGAGAAAGTTATATCGAAATTGAAATAGCTTACAGCGATGAGGTCAAAAGGCCTTATATCAAAAAGTTCATAAGCGGATTTTTTGGTAAGAAAGTTGCGGAAATAGCCTATATTCCACCATCAATCGATCCCCCCAGCAATGTTCATAAAAGTATTTTACAATATGTTGATTTTGATCATGAAATTTTTTGTCTCTCGAAGAAATGTGCCCCTGATAGTTTTTTAAAAAATATTGTAAAAGGTGTTTTTCCTGAAAGATTTATCGCAGGGGAAAATGATTCTGGACTCTTTTTAAGTACGTGCACTGGCCTCCCAACCCATTGGGATGCATTAAATATTTCAGAGGGATATTTTGAGCCTTTCGCCGGTAAGCCTGGGTACGTGCTTAATTCTGCAAAGGTTGATCCCGATATCCGTTTTGAGGAAGATGACCTAAAGTCAATATATACCTTTGAAAGCTATATGACCCAGTTGACCAAGGGACCATGTGAAATCCTTTTTTCAATGTTAAGGGATATGGTTTATGTGGGCCCATTGAGGATAATGCCTGAGAGAAATTTTATACCAAAAAAATCCTATGATCCTTCTCGCTGGTCAAATGGTCTTGCTGCATGGGATAAGCTCTTTCAGGGAGATCAGAAGTTTATCGATAACTTAAACTACTGGCTTACTGACAAGGAACGCTTAAATACAGGCTATAAAGTCGAGCTTAGACGTTATCGTGAACTGAATTCTTCAGATAATTTCTGGGACACGTTAACGCCTGACTCTAAACCTGATGACATATCAACTGCCTTGAACTTGCTTAAAAATATCTCTGAAAAAAGTGAGCTATCACTCTTAGATCTCAGACAGAATTGTACAGTCCACTTTCGTGATGTAGGTATTGGTGTTTCGCAAATGATGCCTGTACTTGTATGTGCATTGGATGAAAACGTATCAATTGCTGCGATTGAACAACCTGAATTACACATTCATCCAGGACTTCAGTGCGACCTTGCCGACCTATTAATATCAGCCGCCATTCCACTCCCAGATAGCATGGAAAAATTTAGCGGCACAGAAATGCTATCTTTGTTTGAAAAATTTCCTATAGAGATCCAAGACGTATTTCGATCTGGCTTTGAAAATCATAAAATGTTTCTTATAGAAACCCATAGCGAGCACCTTTTATTGCGGTTGCTTCGGCGGATTAGAGAAACGACTGAAAACGCTCTTCCCGATTGGCAAGTTGGTTTGTGTCCCGAAGATGTAAGTGCCAATTTTGTTGAATTCTCGAATGGTAAATATAATGTTCGACGTTTGGAAATCAGCGACGATGGTGATTCTTTGGGGGAATGGCCGGAGGGATTCTTTGGAGAACGGGCGGGGGAACTGTTCTGATGTTGTATGAATATGCTGTCGAACCTAATTGCCTATCCGAATGGTCAAATTTTCGTTATCTCATGGAAAACTGCGGCGTTTCAAGGGGACGGCTAATTTCTGAGTTTCCGAGTAAATGGCTAAAAATGACCTACCTACACGGCAACAAATTCACTTTTAATCAAAAACAAAAAATGGAGCTCGCACTCAGAAGGATTAAAAAAAATGGCCTTTGCAAATCATCCCGCCCTTACGACGGTAACTTGGATTGGCTTGAAAATGCTTTGGCTCAGCACAAAAAGATACCATTTCAAGCTATTATCTCATCGGAAAGTAATGACGAGAATCAGGTTCTAGATGTGTCAGAGATAACTGAAACAGATCCTCTCTGGGGTGATCAGAGGACAGCGATTGTTCCTAGAAATGCACAGGCCATGGCTGCGGCGGTGAGCACACTTCTGTCTGTTGCCAAACATATCATCCTGATTGATCCACATTTCGGGCCAGAAAATGGTCGCCACCGAAGGCCCTTTCAAGCTTTTTTGCACGAAGCAGCGCAAAGCCGAAGCATTGGCATGCCTGTAGTAGAAGTTTACACGCAGGTAAAATCAACGGAAGAGTTTTTTCGCGAAGAGTGTCGCCGCAGGCTGACCGGTCTGATCCCAGCTGGGTTGACCGTTCGTTTTGTAAGATGGACTGTCAGACCGGGGGGTCAACAACTTCACAACCGATATATTTTGACTGATTTAGGTGGTGTCTCATTTCAACACGGGCTGGATGATGGTCAGGTTGGAGAAACTGATGATGTTGTACTTCTTGACCGCGAGAGTTATGAGCAGAGATGGTCTGAATACGTTGGGGATAAACCTGCATTTGATTTGCCGGCGAAACCTTTTGAGATTATAGGAAAATAAATACTTGCAAGTAGGGAGGGGGCATGTTCCCAAAAATTACCGAATTAAGGCTTCATGGTCTTGAAAAGAAACTCAGCGAAGCTATCCGACAGGGTGAATTTCCTTTTTTGGGTCATTACTCATATTTCTTGTACGATTCTCTTAAGAGCTCTCTTGTCTCTGAATTTCGAGAATCGAACTATCCCCTGAATTTATTTTTGAAATCACTTCAGAAGTGGCCCGCTGTTTTCTCTACCTACCTTGATCAATATGTTGCAGAAGGCTATGGGGGCGGCAACCTTGGAGTATACCCCTACATAGAAGAAGCACTGAATACCGGCTTCAGCACGAGGGATCGAGAAAAACTGTGGGAAGGTTTTCGTGGTGCATGTTTACGACTAGGGCTTTCTGTCTCTCCACGCAGAAGTGGCAGCAATTACATGATAGAGGAGTATCTGCGACAAGCTGGAATCCCGCTGAATTATTTGGAAGATGTTGTCCATAAAATGTCCAGACACGCTGGTGAAGTCGGACTACCTGATGACGATGATCCTGATGCTATAAAGCTCTGGCGACAAGGACTCCTTTATCATCTTCGATATCTATCAAGACCTGTCCAGAAGGCTATTGACGCTGACAGCGATGGGTTTTACATCCGTTTGTTCATCAAGGCAATCTCTGGCCAACTTTCCATCGATGACAATTCCTCAGAACTGGAACAACGTTTAATCAATGCTCTGAAGACTGCCCCCACGCCAAAAAACACACAATTGAAATCTCTGGCCATTCCGAAGGTGTTATTCCGGGATGGGCAATTAGGAATTGAATTGCCTCCCGGTGAAGGGAGTTTATGGCGGGTTGAAATAAATGAGGTACATGAAGATCATCTTGGTTCCATTGAAGCTAGGTTTGTCCCACTGAATACCGAATTGCCAGGAAAGGTATCCGTTTCAGATTTACGGGGAACTGCAGCTACATCCGCAGATTTATGGGAAGACAATCAAAATAATCGTTTTTTGATTTTTAATGAAAATGGTGCATTTGCAGGTCGTGGACAGTTGGGGCAAGAAGAGGAAGTTCTCCTCGAGCCGGGTGAATACGACCTTCTTCTAAGGTTTGAGCCAACTGGGCTTGCTGATGATCTGGAATGTTTATCAGACGCCCCTCAACTTTTTGTCTACCGATTGAGCTTGGATCCTTCTCAAAAATTTGAACTCATGCGTGGGCCTGCTAAGGTTCAGTTTTGTTCCGATACTAGGCCTGCACTTGTTTGGGTTGGTCAAAGATACAGGGGAGTTCAAGGAAATGAGTTGTTTGCCTCTGCGGGGTTAGCTATTGATGTCAAAATTCCGGAAGAATTATTTTTCAATGAAACAGTCAAATATGTTTTAACTCTGCGTTTCGGGACACTCGGAGAACCTGTGGCAATACCAATCGATCCAGAGACAGGGTGCTCCCGGATTGACATTGCAGAGTATTGCGCAGGTTGGGCCCCTGGGTTGACCCGCTTGCTTGTCGAACTAAAACGCGAGGGTTTTCAGCGTGCAGAAGCTCGTTCGGCAATTTTCCTTTGGAATGGACTTGAAAGGGTAACAAACCGTACTCAATTTCACTGCTCTAAGCTTCCGACAGAGAACAATCTGCTACAAAGTGAATGCGATAACATGAAAGTTGATCTTGAAAAGTGCACTGTCACCTTCAAAAATGAAGATCAGCGCTTGTTTCGAATGGTTTTTCAGGCGACTGAAAATCGCAAACAACCTTTTACCTGGTCTGTCCCCGGTGTCTTTCAGCAAATACTAGATTATCAGGAACAAGGCATGACCGAGAAGCCTGTTAAAAAGGGAGCTACCCTTTCCGTGTCAACACGATCCCGTGAGACGCTGGAAATTTTTTCCAGCAGAAATGGTTCTCTTCGGCTCGGTGCTTTTAATAGGATCGTAAATTTTGATCGAGTAGGTCGTGTCCGAATTCCATTAGCTGGTTTAGTTGATTACCTTGGCCCTGGTGCTGATACGCTTAGCTTTATAGATCATGAAAGTCAGAGAAGTGAAGATCTATTGCGGCTGGTTGCTCCACATCAAATTCTTGATTTTCAAACTTCGCGCTATACCGATAAGGTTGTGTTGAGTTTTTCTACGAAGGATGAAATTGACCTTGTCTCCTTGAATTTTAAGGACATGATAAGTGGATGGGATAAGGAGTTGACGATAAGTTGCAATTCAACTGAGATGCAGGGTGAAGATAATTTCTCACTCTGGTTATTCTGTCAGAAAACAGAACAAAATACTTTTCTTTATGAATTGCAGTTTTTCTTGGAAAATTGGCCGAATGGAGCATGGGTTGTCACATTTAAAGGGCGAATAGGTGGTCGTTGGGGACGTTTTTCCAACCCCCGGAACGACCATTTTGCCATCGGCCTGCTAATTGTCGGGAATCAAGCTTATCTGTCGGCTGATGTAACCTGGAAACACATAAAAGAACGGCCAGAAGAGCAGAAAGAAATTATCTTTAAGCGCATCCATCGAAGACTCTTGAATTGCTATTCACTTCAGGCTTGGGAGAGTATTGAATGGCTGGGTTTTTTGTGGTCGAAGCTTGCTGAGGGCTTCGCTGAAGAGGATGTGCTTCGAAAAAGAGTTATTACTCTTGCGGAAGAATTGCACGATGAATCCAATGCCCCAAGTTGGGTGCCGATGTTTTCTGCAATTTCCAAGTTTCCGAAACTCTATTCTCAGCCTGTAAGAGTTTACCGAGAGTTGCCGAATCCTCGGCAATTCCTGAGTATAAAATGTTTAAAAATTATTGCGGACATAAAGTACGGCGTACTCCCTCTTTTGCTGGAAGGAGTACTGGATAGCAAATTGGCGTTTGGATTTTCTAACCCCATGGAGATGCATCAAGGTAAATTGCCTAAAAAATTCAGTCTCGAAGGGTTTGAAAATGCCTTAAAGATGGAAGATATTTCTGATCGAATCAGGTTGTTGCGTCAACATGAATGGCAGCCAGGTGATGGTGATTACCTTGGAGCGCTCCATTATCGTTTCGCTGAAGAAAAACTGGTTCAAAATTTTCGTGCCTCAATGTCTGGCAATGAGTATCGGCGCGGAAAGGCACTGTCTCTTTGTCGCAATATGCAAACGATTCCACTTGAGCAGGCTCCACCACACTTGACTGTAGGACCCGGCATGTTGAATTTGTCACGGGAGGTCTACGATGAAGAGAATCAGGCTTCTGTAGAAGAGGACCACTTGCAGCAGATCACAAAGTTCCTCTCTCAATATGCTCGGGCATGTCGCTGGGAACTTCGTCATCCCGGCACGCTGGCCAAAAGCAAAGATCGTGCAATTAAACACTTAGGTACTGAGGAGAATTATGACTTGGTACTAGGTTATTTGCTCCACCTCGGGAAAGATCTGTTCATGTTCTATCTGATGTTATGGGAGTCCGCATTCAAAACAGATGTTGACCATCTGGAGGGAGCAATCCATGTCCGAAAATAATCCTTTAGTTCTTTTTGAAACCTTACAAGAAACCTTAAGGCGATATATCCCGACTACTTTGCCAATCAGTAGGCGTTATCCCTCTTTACAGGATGAATTTAGACAACTTTTGGCGGCCCAGACTCTTGTTAAGGGACCCTATGTTGAAGCTTTGCCAGACTTTGAAAAGGGGAAACCTCTGGAGCAGCTTCTTCAAGAGGGAATTCTCCATAAAGGATTTAGTTCGTTACCAAAAGACTGGCTAATGCGGCCTTTGCATAAACATCAAGAAGAAGCACTGCAGTTGGCATGTTGCGATCGAAAGAGTTTAATGGTGGCAACGGGTACAGGCAGTGGAAAAACTGAAACATTTCTTTTTCCCATAGCCAACCGATTGTTAACGGATGGGAACCTGGATAAGCCCGGAGTCCGGTGTCTAATCATTTATCCGATGAACTCTCTTGCTAATGATCAACTCTATTACCGTATTGCCCCCCTGTTTGGTAAGTACCTGGGCGAGCATAGAATTCGCTTCGGAAGGTTCACGTCCCACGTCAAAGCCAACACAATTCGTTCTGAAGTTGAAAGCCAACTCAAAAAAAATAAAAAATTGATGGATGCCCTTGGTGACAAAACAATCCCAAGCAACTGGCTTTTGACTCGGGAAGAAATGCTGGCATCGCCGCCCCATGTTCTGATCACAAACTATGCAATGCTTGAGCACTTGCTGCTATTGCCGCGTAATGCACCCTTATTTTCTCATAATGCTCTACAGATGATCGTTCTCGATGAAATTCACACATATAGCGGTGCACAGGCGACTGAGGTGGCTTATTTGTTGCGCAAGCTTAAAAATCGCCTGGGTTGTACCTCTTCCCTGCAGGTCTTTGGGACAAGTGCCAGTCTTCCCGAGGGGGAGGGCTGCGATGCGAAAATTTGTCGGTTTGCTTCGGATTTGTTTGGTGAAGATATAGGCAAAGTCATTCGTGGCAGACGAGTTCCCCATGCCAAACTTCAGATCGGTCAACGAGGATTTAGTCTTGATATCGAAGTTTGGAGAAAGATCGGACAGATCCTCCAAAACTTGGTCAACTCAAGAGATCTGAGTACGCATTCATGGCTAAGTAAAATCGATTCGGCCGACCTTTCAACAAAGGTTCCGAAACTCAATTCTGAAAAAGACTTTAGCAATGAGTTATTAAGGGCATTCTCAGAAAACGCTGAAATATACAAGGTTTCGAGTTTCCTTGAAAGGAATGGAGTCTGTCATTTTCTGGATGTGGCCAAAAATCTTTTTGGAGAGGCAGTGGGCGATATTGAAAGCTCCGCCGGGCTGAGTGCTGTGCTACATCTCGGTATGCTTGCTCGGGATGCAGAGAACGCTTTTCCTCTACTACCTTGTCGATATCACCTAGCCACCAATAGTATTGAGGGTGTTTGCGTTGCCTTAGATGAAAAGTCTGAAGAGGGCTGGAAAGAAATTAAGGCATTTCGAAACTACCAGAACTCTGAGGGACATCCTTTTTTTCCTCTTCTTGTTTGTAGAAAGTGTGGTCAACCTTACATCGAAGGATTTGAGTCTAGTGGTTTTCTTCATCCACGAAGACCGGGTGATGGAACAACCGCAGTCAGAAAAGTATTTTGGTTAGGATCTCCACCAAAGAATCCAACGATTGATGAAGATGATGACTTAGGTGAAGAGACGGGTATTGCAGAAGGGACTGAGCTTGGCAGAGTCATCAATCCGTTTACCGGAGAGTTAGACTCGGGAGAGTCGCCGAAGCGAGTTATTTTTGAGGTCCCAACCATACGGAATGAGGATGACGAAGCAGACTATGTTCGTAAGTGTCAGTCCTGTGGTGGTTCAACGGGCATGACAGATATGGAAGTCATTACCCGTATGCACCCTGGCAACGAGGCTTTTGCATCGGTTGTCGTACAGAAGGTTCTGGAAGCTTTGCCACCGGGACACCACATTGAACCTCGTCCTATGCAAGGGAGAAAGCTTCTGACATTTTCTGACAACCGTCAAGATGCAGCATTTTTTGCCCCTTATTTTGAGCGGACAGGTGGGGATTTTGCACTTAGGACAGCTATCAACAATGTCCTTCTGAATGAAGATCCTGACGAAGACCCAATGGATCTTGAGCTGCTGGCAGATGAGGTTTATAAGTTCTGGCGAAAACAGGGTCAGCCTGGAATGATTGTCGAAGATGGTCGATTTGTCTCCAATCGGCTAAAAATAAAAACTCTACTGATGGGTCGGATCGCTGCTGAGTTTTGCACTCCGACAGGACGAAGAAATTCCCTGGAAGCGCTTGGTCTTGTTCGAGTTGACTATCCTAAGCGGTTAATGCAGAAACTTTTTCATCGACTTCGTGAAAATACATCCTCTGATAAACATGAACAAATTGAAGGATTATCCTACCTGTTTTTAGAAACGATTCGCCGTGAAAAAGCTATCGGCAATCTGTTCGATGTGGATCTGCATGATCCATTCATCTGGGGTGAAATTTTTGCACATAAAAAAGCTTTTCAATTTAAAAAAATTGACCCACACATTAAGCACTCTTGGAGTCCGCCAGAAGGTGACAAGATCCACAACCGGCGCAGCTGGTATCTCGTCGAGCAGCTGGGCTGGCCATGGCAACAGGCACGCGCTTTTATCGTCTGCTTTTGGGAGATAATTGATGAACTGGGGCTGTTGATAAATCTGAACCGTGGATACGGTCTTGATGGGGAGAAGTTGAATTTTCTTTCGGCGAAGGATAATGCGTTACATGTTTGCCAGAGCTGTGGATTATTGCAGCTGTATGTTGTTGGATCTCGTTGTTCTGCCTTCAGATGTAAAGGAATTACTCACCAGTTTACCACCCTTGAACGCCAACAATTTAATCAAAAAAACCATTACGTCCATAGCTATCAATCCGGTGTTGCGATGATACCTAGGGGCAAAGAACACACTGCCGCGTTGTCAACAGATCTTCGTGAGAAGATTGAACAGGAATTTGCTGAAGACAAAATTAATCTCCTCAGTTGTACCACGACGATGGAGATGGGTGTCGATCTTGGTGAACTCGAAGCGGTTGTCAACCTGAATATACCTCCTGGAATAGCGAATTATCAGCAACGAACCGGTCGTGCTGGACGCCGGGCTCAAGCTGCGCCATTCTGTGTGACGGTGGCAAAAAATTCAAATTACGATCAAGAAAGGTTCCGTAATTTTCGAGATTATTTAGAGAGTCTTGCACCGATACCATTCTTCTTGCTGAATAACCCGCAATTATTTAGACGGCATCAGAATGGGATCGTTCTCTCCGGTTTCTTGCGCCATCGCATCGTGGATCTGGAAAAGAACGCTCCATCTCTTTCTGATTTTTTTGGTGAATCTTTTGGTGCCGTTGAGTTTCAAGCCTTCAAGGATGATCTAGCTTATTGGATGGAAAGTGATGAAGGTTTAGCCTCTATTACTGAAGCAGAGCAATTAATTTCCTGCCTGCCAGAAACCATTCCTGCGTCAATCGGTTTAGTGGGGACAGAATTAAAGGAGCATGTTCTGCAGAATTTGCTTCGGCTGGGACAGGAAGTTTATGAACGATGGGAAACCTATCGCAAAAAACTATTGGAGTGTGACAAAGCAGAAGCTGAGGCTGTAAATACAACCGAAAAACAGCGGGCGGTTGGATCTAAACAACACTGGCTGAGTATGCAAAATAAATATCTCAAACAATTTTTGATTGAGCAGTTCTCTCAGAGGAGTTTGATTCCAACCTATAGTTTTCCTGTCCACAATCTAAGTCTTGAAGTTGTTAAGGAAAAAGGCCAGTCCTTTGGCTTTGGTGAGGGCGATGTTGTTCTTAATCGTGATGCAGCTATGGGAATCAGTGAATATGCGCCCGCTGCAGAAGTTATCGCAAATGGTCGGATATGGCGTAGCTCTGGCCTTGCCTACTATCCGCGGATGTTTATGCCGACGGAATACTATGTGGCATGTCCAGAATGTCATCATGTTGATATTGGTGTTTCCCGAGAGGATGTTCCTTCCAATTGCACCAACTGCAATAGTGATAGTCAAAGAACAGCCCGCCGCTTTATTGAGCCGAGAGGCTTTGTAACACATTATGATGATCGAACTGGCAAAGACCCTGGGATGCATCGTCGGCGGGCACGAAAAGCCGATGAAGCAAGGTTGATTACGATCCCAAAGGAAGAATTGTTCTCATCAACTGATCACGCTTCAGTGCGACGAGTTATCCTCCGGGCTGTCCCGTTGGATGAAAATCAGCAAGAAGGAAAGCTGGTTATTGTAAATAGAGGATCTAGCAAATATGGATACCATATTTGCCCACGATGCAACTATGCCGAACCTGCAACAAGGATGGGCAGTGTGACATTAGAGCATCGAGATCCGTTTGGTGGGCAAGTCTGCAAAAATACTAAGTTGCCATATACCCAAGATCTTGCTCATTCGTTTGAAACAGATGTTCTGCTATTGAAATTGCATCGTGAGATTCCGATTTCAGGAGAAGGCTCTCAGGCACAGTTGAATCAAGAGGCGTTTGCCCGGACTTTTGTTGAGGCAATGCGCTTCGCTGCCGCAAAGATTTTAGAGATCCAACCAACAGAAATCCGAGCGACTTACCGGAAAGTTGGACGTTATGTTGAAGCAATTCTCTACGACGCAGTAGCGGGTGGTGCCGGTTATTGTGTTAGGTTGTCTGAAGGAATTTCGATAAAGGAACTTCTGGAGGAAACGCTTGAAACCTTGAACTGTGATCGTGACTGTAGTTCAGCTTGTACCTCTTGTCTTTGTGATTATTCCAATCAGCTTTCCTGGGATCAATTTGATAGGCATGCCGTTATCCCCTGGGTGAACAACTTTATTTCGGATGAGGTCGCTGGCCCATACGAAGCGATGGGTTGTTCTCTATGGGATAAGCCGAGTGCTGCAGGGTTCTCTGAACGGGTCAGTGGAGACCAGCATTTATCACTGATTGGCGTTGCTCCGACAGTTGAAGAATCATGCGACCCCCAAACTATTCAATGGTTGTTAGATTGGCTCAACCAAGGAAAAACTGCATCATTGATTTTCACAACTAAACCAAATCTGAGTGCTAGTAAAATCCCTTCAGAGTTTCGTGATGCGCTTCGATATCTTTATCCCTTCGCTAAAGATGGTAGGCTACAATTCGGGTGGCTGAAGAAAAACAATGATGACGATAAGGGGCCTCTTCCCCGATTGCTTGTTGGGCAGCCAGTATGGAACCGCGTATTTTACTCAGATCGTCCGTCTGTATCAATTTTGGGACCGCTGTTGCCTGTCCCTTGTTACACCAAGGAAATTGATGATTCCATTCTAGATAAATGCAATGCGATTTTCAGTGGTGTTGAATTTTTCACAGCTGATGAACTTGTAGAAAGTGCTCCTGTTCAGCGATGGAAACTGGGAGCCGGTGAGACGCGTCAGTTTGATATCTATTTTGAACCGCTTAAAGGTAAGCACTTACAGAATCTGATCATCAATGACCCATACTGTGGCGTTGCCGGAAGACAGCGTGATGCATTGATCCGATTTTTATCAATAATTGAGGAGCTTTCTTCGACTATTGAAAAGGTGACAGTGGTTTGCAAAGAGCAGAGCAGCAAGGATGAACGACACGAGCCTTTTTATATCGTTCAAAAAAGCTTGACCGAAGCACTTAAAGTAAAATTTCCACAAACTAATCCCATTGTTCATGTGAAACCATTCTCGCATGCCAGAGGGTTCCATGACCGATCCATGGAATTCATTGTAATTGATGAATCTGGTTGTGCAACAAGTCACCACTTTGATCTTTCTGGTGGGGTTGATACCCTTATGGAAGCAAGAAGAGAAACTATAATTTATAGATATCGTGAAACGAAATAAGGAGAATGTACCAACATGGCAAAGATTGAGAACCACAAATACACCATTGAAGAAGCTTTTAGAGACTGTTTTTACATCATTCCTGATTATCAAAGGGAGTATGTCTGGACTGAAAAAGAGGTTAATAAATTACTTGATGATATTAACGATGAGATAGATGGAGCTTCTTCCAGCGAATATTTTATTGGGACGATTTTAACCTCACCCACTCAGCTAAAAAATCACATCGAAGTCATTGATGGTCAGCAGCGGTTGACCACCTTGTTTCTCATCCTCTGTGCTCTGCGATCCCTGTTCGGGCAGGAGCCGCAATCTCAAATTTTGAGTAGTCTGATCTCAACCAGTTATTCCACAAATGACGGTGATGTCAAAACGAGCCTAAAGCTTGATCCTCGTTATGAGGATGCTGGTGAATTTGTTAGTAAAATTGTGCAGATAAATGGTGATCCTGACGCAACGAAGTCTTCCATTGTCTCACTCGGTCTTAAAGAGTATGGTGCACTTGAGAATATCCTTAATGCTTACCGTATTATCTATCGCTACCTACAAGCGAACTATAAAGATACAGGAAGTCTAAAAAAATACTGGGGGTATCTGGCCAATAATGTCGTGTTTATACAGATATCAACGGATGTTAGCAGTGCACTGAAAATATTCGAGACTATTAATGAACGTGGTGTTGGACTTAACCCCATGGACCTATTAAAGAACCTTCTCTTCACCCAGGTAAAGCAAGAGGACTTCACGAAGCTCAAGGATGAGTGGAAAAAAATAACCAAGCCTCTTGAGGAGGCCAACGAGAAACCGCTGAGATTCCTGCGTTACTTCCTGATGGCTAACTACAAAATCGAGAGTAAGAACAAGGACAACATTGTCCGAGAGGATGAAATATACGATTGGTTTACCAATAAAAATAATGTCGCACTTTGCAAATACACTGAGGAGCCATTTGCCTTTGTTCGTAAGATCATCAAGAATGTTAACAGTTACCTTGGCTTTGCTAAAGGGCTAGGTAACGATGGTACCTTTAACCTCAATATGGATACTCTAAAGCGTTTATGTGGTGGTGCCTTTAGTTTGCATTATGTGCTGTTACTGCCGGCGGCAAACCTACCGAAAGAGCTCTTCGATCACTTCGTAAACCAGCTTGAAACCTTACTTTTTTATCATATCTTTACCAAGGCCCAGAGTAAGGAAGTTGAGAAAAGCTTCTCTGTCTGGGCTGATGAGTTGCGTGAAATAGCTTTGATTGAAGATGCTCATACGCAGAAGGTTAAGCTCAATAATTTTATTACGGAACGTTTTGAGAAATCTGTAGCCAGTAAAAAAACTGAGCTTTTTGACGACTTGAAACGCTATACATTTTATTCAATGCAGCAGTACCGGTCGCGTTACCTTCTGGCTAAACTCACTCAGCATGTTGATATGGCTTATCTGGGAACCAAAACACCTGGTTCTCTTGAAGACTACGTTAAGCTTGAGATTGAGCACATCTTACCTAATACACCAAATCAAGAGCTGCTTGATGAATTTAAGGCAAGCAGCCCTGAGGTGCTTTACGACGATTATAAGGTGAAATTGGGAAATCTGACACTCTTGGAGAAGCCTATCAATATTGTCGCGGGCAGGAAATTTTTTGAAGATAAAAAGTCCGAATACAAGAAGAGTAAAAACTACCTTACCAGTAGTATTGCTGAGTTAACGTTTGTCGGGAATGACTCATCTATCAATAGAATAGGTAGAAAACTTGGTAGTTTTGAGAAATGGGATCATGAATCTATTGATAGGCGGCAGGATATCTTGATTGGATTGGTAGATGATGTTTGGCGGGTGCAGCAAATGGAAGTGAGTTGAGTCCGCTTGAATGTAGCTTTGTCAGTAAAACTCTAAATTTTTGTTGTAATCCATAAAGATGAACGAAATGAAGCCGGTCCCTTCGCACCATCAGAACCATAGGAGATCCAATGATTGTAATAGGCGACAAGGTCCGACATCCGAAAATGCCTGATTGGGGCATTGGCAAGGTCATGAAAGTCTCTCAGGGTACTAAGGTCCAAGTTTTTTTATCAATACTGGAGAGAAAACCCTCGATCAAAAATATGTTCAATTGGAATTAGTCGAGGGGGTTGAAGGCGCTCATCCCATCTTGGATAATCCAACATTTCATGAACGGGTTAATTCAAGAGGGCATGCCAGTTTGCCAGATGCACGACTGGATTTTTTAAAAAACTTTCCCCGCGGGTTTGATGATCCACTCTACTTTGATGAAGAAAGAAATTATAAAATTGAGGCACATGAACTGTTGCAGGAACAGCTCGGGCCAAATGTTTTTACAGAGCTGCTTGGCGGCGAGAATTATGCTGAAATTTGCAAGCGTGCTATGCAGGTAGTGAATAAGACAAACCTAATTTTTCCAAATGAAAAAATGAGCTTCAAAGATGGTTTGAAAGATACCGAAAACCAGGAGTTGTTTGCCGAGCGGTTACATGACTTGCTTTATGGTGAAGATAACTTTAGAGACCGCTTTGAAAGGTTTGCTGATTGTCTGGAGAGAATCGACGCTAGCAAATGGACAACAATGACTTATTTTCCCTACCTTGCTTTCCCAGAAGAACATATCTTCCTTAAACCAGAAATTACAAAGCATGCGGCGGCAATGCTCAAAGCTGAACTGAACTACAAACCCGAACCCAACTGGCTTACCTACTCCTGTCTACTCGACTTTAGTAAATACCTGCAACAGGAATTGGAAGCTATGGATATGAAACCTAGAGACATGATAGACGTACAGTCGTTTATGTGGTGTATAAACTCCAGGAAAGTATGACTGAATTACAGGGGGCTTTATGGTAGCGACAAAAGAACAGTATAAACAGGCTCTGAAAGGTTTGCGAGACGGTGGCCATCTGCGCAACAGTAAATACCTTGACCTCATCAAGGCTCAACATTCTTCTGAAAAGCATACTATTACAGCAACCAATCTCGCCAAGGCGGCTGGCTATAAGAACTACAATGCCGCAAATCTGCAATATGGCACAATGGCTAAAATTGTTGCCGGACACCTTGGCTACATGCCACCTAAAAGAGCCAACGGAGATCATATGTGGTGGTGTACGCTTTCCGACGGTAACATGGCTTCAGATGAAACCATGGATGGCCATTTTGAATTTGTTATGCATCCTGAATTGGTTGAGGCTCTTGAAGAAATGCGTTGGGCAAAGCCGATCAGTTGATTTGGGGAGGGATGTGCCCCAATAATATTTTTGTTTTGAAATTTATCACCCGACCACGTATTATCGGTTCCCATCGGAAAATATTTCAGAGTCGAACAGTTTGAACTAGTGGTGACAGGTTTGGTGACAGACGCAAGCTTTCCTCTCTGTTGTGTCATCATAACTTGCTGTAAATATTAGGAAAATATATGTTAGTCAATAGTCAGGTACAGAATATTGAATAATAAAAGATTGAGAGAGGGGATTTTATTTGTTGTTTCTGCACCATCCGGCGCGGGTAAAACTTCTCTTTGTCGAGAATTGATTGACAGTTTGAGCAATTTACGTCAATCTGTATCGTTTACAACTCGAGAGAAACGGAGTGGGGAGCAGGAAGGTGTCGATTATTATTTTATTGAGACAAAAACTTTTCAGCAGAAGATAGAAGCTGGGGAGTTTGCTGAATGGGCCGAGGTTCATGGCTGTTTGTACGGAACCTCGTTACAAACTTTAAATGCTGCCACAGATCAGGGTGTTGACCTGTTACTTGATATTGATTGTCAGGGAGCAGCTCAACTTAAAAGTAGTTATGAGCAGGGAGTCTTTATTTTTATTCTCCCACCTGACTATGCTGAGTTGGAAAAACGTTTACGTGGTCGTGGCACTGATGATGAAATAGTTATTCAGCGCCGCCTAGAAAATTCTCGAAAGGAAATTTCCCAGGCATTCTGGTATGATTATCTCGTTGTGAATGATGATATAACGGTGGCTCGGGATGAAATTGTTGCAATACTGACAGCTGAGCGTTGTCGTAGTCATCGTACTGTGTATTTGTTGGATAAATTTACCACTAAGGGAGAAAAATAGATGGCACGTGTTACTGTAGAAGATTGTCTTGATGTTATTCCTAACCGATTTTTATTGGCCATGGTCGCGTCAAAGCGAGCTAAGCAATTGTACAAAGGGGCAGAACCGATGATTGAAAATAAATCGGGGAATAAAAAAATTGTTGTGGCCTTACGTGAAATAGCTGCTAATAAGATTGAATTCCAGATCCCAACAAAAAAGCGATAATAAATCATCTCCTTCCTCGACTTGAATGTGGTGGAAGGGTCTTTTTCTCGTATTGCCCTTCAGAGCATAGGGTCGGATATTCTGCTTCCGGCAGACATCTCTATGATTACAATTGAAGATATTATTGAGCAACTACAGGGTTACTATTCTCAGGCAGATCAGGATCTCCTGATCCGTGCTTGTGAGTTTTGTCGCCGTGCTCACCATGGCCAGAAAATGGTCGATGGCCGTGATTATCTTCAACATTCCCTTGAAATTGCATCTATTCTTGTTCGTCTAAAAGTTGATGAAACGACCCTGGTTGTCGGAATTCTCCACGACTCATTGCAGACTGGCCTGGTGCCCAGGGGCGAAATGCTGGCTGAATTCGGTGAGGAAATTGTCACCCTGATTGAAACCGGCAATAAGATCAGCAGTATTCCCTATCGTCAAAGCAACCAGCAACAGGTTGAGAGTTTTCGCAAAATGTTTGTTGCTATGGCTCGTGATTTACGGGTGATCCTGGTTTATCTCGCTGTCCGGTTGAGTGATATGTGCAATATTGGATACCGTAAGGAACAGGAGCAGTTGGCTTGTTCGCGGGAAACGCTGGAAATATATGCCCCCCTTGCAAATCGTTTGGGAATTAGTTGGCTCAAAGGCGAACTGGAAGATCTATCTCTAAAGGTTCTTGAACCGCAGAAATTTGCAGCCCTCGCTCAGCGTATTTCTGCTCACAAAGAAGAACGTGGTGAATATGTTGAAAAAGTTCGAGAGCAAATCTGTGAGCTATTAAAGAAAAATGGTCTTCATGGGGAAGTCACTGGAAGGTTTAAACACTTTTATTCTGTCTATCGGAAAATGGAACGTACCGGAGTAGGGCTGGATGAGATTTATGATCTGACGGCCTTCCGGATTCTGGTTGATTCCGTACGGGAGTGTTATGAGGTTTTAGGTTTGATTCACGCAACTTGGAAGCCAATTCCTGGACGGTTTAAAGATTATATCGCCATGCCGAAAACCAATATGTACCAATCTTTGCATACAACGGTCATTGGCCCTTATGTTGACCGGATGGAGGTACAGATTCGTACCCGCGAAATGCACCGGATAGCAGAGGAAGGTGTTGCGGCACATTGGAAGTATAAAGAGAGTGGGGCAGTTGCTGTAACCGGTCGGGATGATCAGCGCTTTAACTGGCTCCGTCAAGTGTTGGAATGGCAACGCGATGTCAGTACCGAATGGAATCCCTCAGACACTTCTTTTATTGATCTGTTTCCAGAGGAAGTTTACGTTTTTACGCCGAATGGCGATGTAAAAGAATTGCCACATGGATCATGCCCTATTGATTTTGCCTATGCAGTCCATACAGATGTGGGGATGCACTGTGTTGGTGCACGTATTAACGGTAAGCTTTGCCCATTAAAAACTCAGCTTAAAAATGGTGACATTGTTGATGTGTTGACATCCGCCCATCAGACCCCCAGTAAAGATTGGCTCTCTTTTGTAAAAACATCCAAAGCGCGTAACAAGATCCGCCATTGGGTTAAATCTGAACAACGTGAAAAAAGTATCGAAATTGGACGTGAGCTGCTGGAAAAAGAGCTGCGTAAGCATCAGTACAGCCTAAAAAGGGCAATGTCTCTGAAGAGTTTTTCGCAGGCAGTGAGTACCTTAGGTTTTAAAACAAGTGATGATATCTTTGCTGCGATTGGTTATGGAAAACTTTCTTCTGGTCAGGTTGTATCCCACGCTCTACCAAAGGAGGAGCAAAAAAAACAACCAGAGAAGACAGGACCTTTAGGAAAAGTTCTCGGAAAATTTGGTAGACGCAAGCCTCAAAGTGCTATTTTGATTGGTGGCATTGATAATGTAATGGTGCGCTTTGCCAACTGTTGTAATCCTCTTCCCGGTGAACCGGTCACTGGATTTATTACCCGAGGGCGGGGTTTGGCTATACACGCAAAGAATTGCCCCCAGGTCTTAGCCAGCGATCCGGAGCGCAGGATTGATGTTGAATGGGATATGCAGCGTAAGACCACGCGACCAGTTAAAATTCAGGTCATCTGTTCAGATCAAAAAGGGATGTTGGTTGGTATTTCCGGGGCGATTGCAGATGCTGATGCGAATATTTTCAGTGCCAGTGTTCATGCTCGTGGAGATAAGAAGGGGACGAATTTGTTTGAAATTGATGTCGAAAATCTTGAGCACCTGAATCGAGTGATTCGTGAGATCAAGAAGGTAAAAGGGGTGCTTCGGGTTGAGAGAATAAGAAACTGACAGGTTCAATAGTGGCAGTTGTGAAAAATCAATAAAGGAGAAAATTTATGGCATTGACTAAAATTGAGACAGCTAAAGCGCCAGCAGCAATCGGCCCCTATTCTCAGGCAATAAAGGCTGGGGATTTTCTCTATTGCTCCGGCCAGGTTCCGTTAGTCCCCGGCACTGCTGAACTTGTGGTCGGTGGAATTGAAGCACAGACCCGGCAATCTCTGGAAAATTTAAAATATGTTTTGAGTGAAGCTGGGACTGATTTTAACTCGGTTGTAAAAACAACAATTTATTTAGCAGATTTAGGCGATTTTTCGGTTGTAAATAATATTTATGCTGGTTTTTGCGGTGAAGTGGCACCAGCAAGAGCTACGGTGCAGGTGGCAGCTTTGCCAAAAGGGGCACTGGTTGAGATCGATGCGGTCGCTTATCTGGGATAGTTTATAATTTGAATCGTAACGACAAAAAGGGATGGTCATTAAGACCATCCCTTTTTGTTAGAAGTTTTTTGTGAAACTTAATTTAAACGACTTTTTGTACTTTGCCCGAACGGATGCAGCGAGTACAGACCTTTATCGTTTTAACCGAACCGTTTTGAATAGCACGAATTTTTTGTAAATTTGGATTCCACACAGTACGGGTTTTATTGTGTGCGTGACTGACATTATTTCCGGTTACGGGTTTCTTTCCGCAGATTTCACATTGTTTAGACATTTCGGCATTCCTCCTGAAAGTTTCGAACGCGCATTACTAGCATATATTGTTCAAGGATGCAAATATTTTCAGGTTGTTTTGGTTGGTAGATTGTCATCACTGAAAACCTTTACACCACTTTTATTGAGTAATGCCGTGGTGACACCAACGCCTTCAATCAGCTTTTCACCCAAGTAGATTTTCTGTGATCCGCAGGAAGGGCTGCGTTGTTGTAGAATTGCGACCTGGCACTGAGTCATCTTGGCTAGCTTAAGACATTCCCGCGCTCCATGGATGAAGGTTTGCGTGGTATCCTTTCCATCTTCATTGACAAGTTTACCGCTTCCAGCAAAGACAGACGCTCCATCACCACAGCTGAACCAGCACTTTGGACGGGGTGTCGATAGCCCAGCTAATTGTTCCGGGCAAACCGGGATGGGGGTAAGTTGATTGCTTTCAATATAATCGACCACGGCTTGACAGTAATTATCGGTTCCATCGTAACGTGTTTTTAGACCGAGTAAACAACTACTGACAAGGATAGGGCGCATGGTCTATTACTCTTCCTGCTAATGAGTCGGAGGGTTGATGAGGGTAGATTGAAGCTTTTCACTGTTTTTGATTTGCACCTGTCGACCCGTAATCTTTACCCGTTTTTCAGCAAACCATTGAATTACCTGTGGATAAATTTTGTGTTCTTGCTCAAGGATGCGTGCTGCAAGTGTGTCTTCACAATCATCGATAAATATTGGCACAACTGCCTGAGCAATGATTGGTCCAGTATCGATACCGCCATCAACTAGATGAACCGTGCATCCGGAAAACTTTGCACCATATTCAATAGCCTTTTGTTGGACATGTAACCCCGGAAATGAGGGCAACAGGGCAGGATGAATATTGATGATCCGCCGCGGGAAAGCTTGCAGAAAAACTTCAGAAATAATGCGCATAAATCCGGCAAGAACCACCAGCTCAGTTCCCACATCATTTAATGCCGCCACAACCGCCCGATCAAAATCCTCTCGTCTGCTAAACTCACGGTGATTAATACAGATATTGTTGATTCCCGCTTGTTCTGCTCGCTGTAGCGCCCCCGCATTTGGATTATTGCTGATGACTAATTGAATTTCAGCGTCCAGCCGTCCTTGCTGACATTGGTCAAGAATTGACTGTAAGTTTGTGCCGCCACCTGAAGCCAGGATCGCCACCCGGAGTTTATGTTTTTGAACCATTTTTCCCTGCTAACTGTAATCTGTTAGTGTCTCTCTAAATGAGTTCAACCACCGGAGACTCAGCTTGAGAAATTTCACCAATTAAATAGGCTTGATCTCCCAGTCCGGCCAGGCGACCGATGACATCCTCAGCTTCTTCAGGTGATACCACCAAGACCATGCCGATACCATAATTAAAGGTTCGATACATCTCATCTTCAGGGATATTTCCTCCCTGACGTAATAACTCGAAGATTGCCGGTTTTTCCCAGCTATTGCGCTTGATGACCGCCTTACATTGATGCGGTAGAATACGAGGAATGTTTTCTAACAGACCGCCGCCAGTTATATGTGCAATGCCCTTAATCTCAAAGTCTCGGATCAGGTTAAGAATGCTTTTGACATAAATTCGTGTTGGGGTTAACAACTCCTGTCCGAGAGGCTTATCCAATTCTTCAGGTTGAGAGGCCAGATCCAACTTTAAGGTGTCCAGGAAGATCTTTCGGGCAAGTGAAAAACCGTTCGAATGAAGTCCACTGGAGGCAATACCGATGACAAGGTCGCCGTTTGTGATGGTTGAGCCATCAATAATTTTATCATTGTCAACAACTCCGACGGAAAATCCTGCCAGATCATATTCTCCCCCCGAATACATGCCGGGCATCTCGGCGGTTTCACCTCCCAGGAGGGCGCAGTTTGCCTGTTTACAGCCTTCGGCGATCCCTTTAACAACTTCGACTGCCTGTTCTGGAGATAATTTTGCGGTGGCCAGATAATCGAGAAAGAATAATGGTTCCGCCCCCTGGACAATAATATCATTGACACACATGGCGACAAGGTCAATACCGACCGTATCGTGCTGATCCAACATAAAGGCGAGTTTTAATTTAGTGCCGACACCATCAGTTGCTGCGACCAGAGTAGGGCGCTGATACTTGTTGCTATTGAGAGAAAAAAGCCCACCAAATCCGCCGATGTCAGTAAGAACTTCTGGACGGGATGTCTGCTTCACTATTGGTTTAATCAGGTTGACAAAATGATTTCCAGCATCGATATCAACACCAGCATCTTTATAGGTGATCGGCTTGTTGTCACTCAATTTCAGGCTCCTTGATCGGTAAAATGGTCGGCATTAGACCATTCAGGTCTCGTGTTGTCAATATTGGAAAAAATCGTGATGTCGGGTTGTACTACGCCCAATGATATATCTTTCCCTGTATCAGATTGTCGAAACATGCTAATTTTAACAGAATTTTCTCACAATGTGTGAAACACAAATTTTAGCATGAACGCAACTTGCTTGAGCACCCGAAATGACTGTAAAAAACTATTTTTTCAGGTTGATGTCAGATGCTGATCTGGATGCAATATTAGCAATTGAACAAGATTGCTATCCTCATCCATGGACATCCCGACAGTTTTTGCAGGAATTGGAGAACCCGGCTGCAACGATACTTGTTTGTGAGAATGAAACCAGGATTGTTGGTTATATCTGTTATTGGCTGATTGCTGGGGAAATGCAAATTCTTAATCTGGCGACATCTCCTAAATTTCGTCGTCAAGGAATTGCTGCACAATTGCTGGCGGAGGTTTTTAAGCGTTGTGCATTCTCTGAACTATCTTCAGCTTGGTTAGAAGTACGGTCTGGAAATCTGACCGCAAAAGCATTGTATCAACGGCATGGATTTAAACTGAGTGGCACCCGAAAAGCGTATTACCGGGATGGTGAAGACGCACTTGTTATGGTCAAAATGTTTACGAGTTAAAAATATCAGGAGACTATTTAATGAATAATCTTAAGACAATTGTCCTGTCAAATCAGGAGATATCCCCTGGCTATTTTCGCATGAAGATCCTGGCTCCAGGTTATAATAAAGAGGCTAAGCCCGGGCAGTTTGTCATGTTTCGTGTCCAACGATCATTACCACCACTCTTACGGCGACCGTTTGGCATTTTTAGAGCCGGATTTATGCCTGCAGATTGTGACAATATGCCGCCGAAGGAATTTATTGAGCTGATTTATAAAGTCGTTGGTAGCGGAACCGAAATTATGCAGGGGTTGCATCAGGGTGATCCAGTGGAGTTGTTGGGGCCTTTAGGGGAAGGGTTTGATTTAGGGACACCGGGCGAAGTAAAAATTCTGGTTGGTGGCGGCATCGGCCTTGTCCCCCTTTACATGCTGGCAGAAAAAATGGTGGATACTTCCAGAGTTCGATTACTGATGGGAGGGCGCACCCGGGATGATATTATTACCGTGACCGAATTTGAGCGGCTTGGTGTTGAAACCTATGTTTCTACCGAGGATGGGAGCTTGGGAGAAGAGGGTTTAGTCACCCAGGTACTGCAACGAAAACTTGAAAAATATCCAAGGGCGACAGTTTTTGCCTGCGGGCCAATGCCGATGATTGAAGCGGTGCAGAAAATTTGTTTTGAGTGTGGAACTCCTCTGCAGGTTTCACTTGAAGCCTTGATGGCTTGTGGTGTCGGTGCCTGTCTTGGTTGTGTTGTCAAAGGTGCTGGACATACCGACGTCGATCCACGTTATCTGTGTACGTGCACCAGCGGACCTGTCTTTAAGGCAGATGATCTCGATTGGAATGAAAATGAGGTCAAGGTTATTGGCACTGGGAGGTGCAAATGATGAAAGCAGAAAGCAGGGAAATACAGCCAAAAATGGGTGTAGAAATAGCGGGTCTCAAGTTAAAAAATCCAGTGATGCCGGCATCTGGAACCTTTGGTTATGGAAAAGAATATGCTCCATACATTGATCTGAACCAGCTTGGAGCTGTCGTTACCAAAGGGATGTCGCTCAATCCTAAAGCGGGGAATAATACGCCACGTATTTGTGAAACGGTCAGTGGTATGCTTAACTCGATCGGTTTACAGAATGTCGGGGTGGATGCCTTTATTAAAGACAAAATAGGTTACCTTGAGCAGTTTAATACGCCTGTTATTGTCAACTTCTTCGGTAACACACAGGATGAATATGGCGAGGTTGCTGCTCGTTTAGATGCTGTCCCGGGTGTTGCTGCTCTGGAGATGAATATCTCCTGTCCCAATGTTAAACATGGCGGAATTATCTTTGGTACCGACCCCAAAGCGGCCTTTGCTGCAGTCTCTTTAGTCCGTAAACGGACGACCAAACCACTCATTGTTAAACTGACCCCCAATGTCACTGATATTCAGATCACTGCCAGAGCTGCAGAGGATGCCGGAGCGGATGCTATCAGTTTGATTAATACCCTGACGGGTATGGCAGTTGATGTTAAAACCCGCAAGCCCCGTCTGGCAAATACCATCGGCGGTTTGTCCGGCCCGGCAATTCGTCCAATCGCGGTGCGGTTGGTGCATCAGGTGGTTCAGGCGGTTCAGGTGCCGGTCATTGGTATTGGTGGTATCTCCCGGGCGATGGACGCGCTGGAGTTTCTGATTGTTGGAGCCAGAGCGGTTCAGGTTGGAACCGCTAATTTTGTCGACCCAAATGCCATGGCAACAATTATTGCAGGTCTGGAAGATTTTTGCCGGGACGAGGGGATCGCTGATATCAACGATTTGATTGGAACCCTGGAACTGTAGTTTTTCATGTTGGCTTAGCTACCCGGTTCAATTTCTGTGAGTTTACCTTCTATGGACGTTATTGCCACCCACGTAAATGCCGATTTCGATGGTCTTGGCGCCATGATTGCGGCAAAACGACTCTACCCCGAGGCCGTTCTTGTGTTCCCCGGTGGACAGGAGCGTGGGCTACGCGATTTTTTGCTGTACAGCACCCTTTATGCTTACGATGTTAAGCGAATTCGCGATATTGACCTGAGCCAAGTGACCAGACTGATTCTGGTTGATGTGCGCAATGCTGCCAGAATTGGTCAATTTGCAGAGATTATCAATAATCCCGACCTGGAAGTTCATATCTATGATCACCACCCGGTTGATGAACATACAATCCAGGGACAGGTAGAAGTTATTCAGGAGGTCGGTGCAACAACGACCATCATGACGCAACTGTTTATTGAGCGGGGGATTGTGCCAACGCCAGACGAGTCAACCATGATGATGCTTGGATTATATGAGGATACCGGGCATTTGCTGTTTTCTGGAACCACTCCAAAAGATTTTCAGGCCGCCGCTTTTTTGCTGCAAAATGGTGCAAATCTGAATACGGTCGCGGACTTTCTGGTTCGGGAAATGACTTCTGAGCAGGTTGATCTTCTCAATGAACTATTAAAATCCTGCCAGAAGTTAATTGTTAATGGAGTCGAAGTTGCCATCGCTTCAGCGTCCATTGATTATTATGTTGGCGACATTTCGAGTCTGGTGCATAAACTTAAGGAGATAGAAAACCTCAATGTTCTGATTGTTGCAGTGCGCATGGAGGATCGTATTTTTATGGTCGGTCGTTCCCGATTGCCTGAAATGCATGTCGGCGAGTTTTTCCAGGAGTTTGGTGGCGGTGGCCATGCTTTTGCCGCTTCAGCCACAGTTCGCGACTTGCCGCTGGCGCAATTGCTCAATCGAATAGAAAAATTACTCCATAAATATGTCCGTTCGCGTTGTCAAGCGAGCCATCTTATGTCCGCGCCGGTGAAAGTTCTATCCGTTGATTCAACCATAGGGGACACCCGTGAATTGATGACACGTTTCAGTTTTAATGCTATCCCGATTTTGAATGATCAGCAGCAGGTTGTCGGAATCATTACCCGACAAGTGGTTGAAAAAGCGGCCCATCACAAATTATTGAAAATGTTGGTGGGTGAGATGATGAACACTGATTTCCAAATAGTGACATCAACGGCTTCTTTGGCAGAATTACAACAGGGAATTATTGAACATAATCAACGTTGTGTGCCGGTTGTCGATGCTGGGGTTCTGGTTGGTGTTGTCACTCGGACAGATTTACTTCGTTATATGCTGGGGGATCGACAGCTATTAACAGCTGAATCTCAGGATATTCCAGAACGGAGTGGATTGCGGCTGAAGCGGAAAAACCTGCAACGGTTGCTGGAAACCCAGCTCCCTGAGTCGGTCAGAATACTGTTACAACAATTAGGGGGGGTCGCTGACCAACTTGGGATGCAGCTTTATCTGGTTGGCGGGTTTGTCCGGGATTTATTGCTGCGTCAGCAAAACCTGGATGTCGATATTGTTGTAGAAGGTGATGGTATCTTATTTGCCAAGGCCCTTGCTGAAACAATGCAGTGCCGGGTGCGGGCGCACGAAAAATTTGGCACCGCCGTTATCGTGTTCCCGGACGGTTTCAAGGTTGATATCGCTTCAGCACGACTTGAATATTATGAGAAACCTGCTGCGCTGCCACGGGTGGAGCATGCATCAATCCGTCACGATCTTTATCGTCGTGATTTTACCATCAATACGTTGACGATATCGTTAAATCAGGATCATTTCGGGCAAATGCTTGATTTCTTTGGTGGCCAACGTGATCTGAAGGATAAAGCGATTCGGGTTCTTCACAACCTTAGTTTTATTGAAGATCCAACCCGTTTATTTCGTGCCGTTCGTTTTGAACAACGATTGGGCTTTTGTATCGGTCGTCAAACTGAACGGTTAATGCGCAGTGCTGTCCAATTGCGGTCGGTTAAAAAAATAGCCGGAGTGCGAATTCTGCATGAATTAGAACTAATTTTGGATGAGCCTCGGGTTGTTGCCGCACTGGCTCGTCTGGATCAGTTTGATCTGTTGAAATTTATTGATTCAAAATTGTGCTTTGATCAACAATCAGCCAAACTCTTTATTGCTGCTGAGCGAGCCAGCAGTTGGTTTGATTTGCTCTATACCGGTGAAAGTTATCGACGCTGGTTGTTATATCTGTTGTGCCTCGTTGATAATTTATCAGGAAAAGGGATCCACAGGGTTACTGATTGGCTCGGAGTGCCATCCAAAGATCGTGCTCTACTCCTTGAACAATTGCCCAAAGCAAGGAAGTTGCTCAAACTGATTAAGCAACGTAGAAACAGGATCGATCCGAAGAACAGCGAGATATATTTCTGGTTCGATGGATTATCAGTGGAGGTGATACTTTATTTGATGGCCTGCAGTGATAACGAGAATTTACGCAAATGGATTTCACTGTATATGACCGATCTGCGCAGAGAGAAAGTTATCTTGAGTGGTGACGATTTGATTTCTCTGGGTTTTCCACCCGGGAAATATTTTCAGAAGATATTTGACGTTTTACTCAATGCCAGATTGAATTTGGAGATAACGACCCGCGAAGAGGAAGTTCTCTTAGTTAAAAAGAAATTTTCGAATAGCGACGATTTTCACTCTTGTTGACCTGAATAGTTTTGTCGATTAGAGTGTTTGCGTATCAAGTCTTTTGGTTTTTTTGAGCTTGGATTGTTGAGTTATCCTTCTTTTTATTGTCCTCAGTGCTTCAAGCTTTATTTTGGAGTTTTTAAATAGATGATGGCGTCGCAAAAAGTCCGACCTCCGGTGTTGCAGTGGTTTTTCAGGACCTCGACCTACTATATGTAGGCCTTCGCCCCCTGAAAAACCACTACGCCTTGTAGGACGAAATTTTTGCTTAGCCATCTTATTCTTTTTTGCGAGTGCATCAATAGATGGAAACAATTATTTCGAAAATTGCCATAATGCTGGTTCCAGCACTATTGGCAATTATTCTGCATGAAGTAGCGCATGGCTATATTGCCGAACGGTTTGGAGATCCGACTGCCCGCTTACTGGGTCGTTTAACCCTGAACCCGTTTAAACATCTTGATCCTATTGGAACCATTGCTATTTTTATTTTTGGCTTCGGCTGGGCGCGCCCTGTCCCTGTAAATCCTGGAAATTTTCGCAGGCCACGGCGTGATATGGTTTGGGTTGCACTGGCGGGACCTTCAACAAATTTATTATTAGCGGTATTATCTGCCCTGTTATTGCGGGGATTAGGCATGCTTGATCGAAGTTCATTTGGCGATTCTCAAACCCTTGTCCAATTTATAACGCCGGTTAAGATGATGGTTGGATTCAGTCTTTACATTAATGTCCTTTTGGGGGTTTTCAACCTTATTCCTGTACCGCCATTAGACGGTGGTAGGATCCTGACTGGAATTCTTCCTGAGCGTCAGGCAGCGCTAGTGAGTAGATTGGAACCCTTTGGCTTTGTCCTGATTTTGTTTTTAGTTTTCTTCACAGATGTGTGGTCTCTGGTTCTTGGGCCAATTATTAACAGCTTGGTTGTTTTTATGGCTGGGGATGAAACGCGGCTGGTTGAACAGGCCATCCACTTCTTATTTGGTCGCTGAGCTCCTTCCTGACTTTTTGTGAGCCTGAGAATTCATGGCAATTGAAATCCGTTTAGAAAATTTTTCCGGTCCCCTTGATCTTCTGTTACATCTGATTAAAAGTCATGAAATGGATATCTGTGACATCCGGATTGTTGAGATAACTGAACAATATTTGACAGTTATTGAGCAGATGCAACATCTTGATCTTGATATCGCTGGTGAATTTCTGCTTATGGCTGCATCTCTTATTCATATTAAATCAAGAATGCTGTTACCTGTCAGTGAAGAACTTAGTGAAGAGGACGAAGATCCCCGCGCAGAACTGATAAAAAGATTGTTAGAATATCAACGTTATAAGGATGCGGCAGAATTATTCCAAAAGCTACCGCAGTTAGAGCGGGATATTTTTACCGGTCAGTTTCAACTCTCTGATTTTATTGATGCTGAGAGTGAAGACAATGAAGTTACAATCGGTCTTTATCAACTGGCAGATGCCTTTCATCAATTGTTGAAAGATAAACCCCCGGAAATTTTTCATGAAGTGATTCGGGAATCTCTTTCAGTTTCCGACTATATCGATCGAATCAAAGTGAAATTCTTAGATAAAAAACGACTTGTTTTTAGAGAAATCTTCTCGGTGAAATTCTCCCGGAGTGAGCTGATTGTCAGCTTCATTGCAACCCTGGAATTGGTGAAGATGCATATCATAACGATTGAGCAAGTGAACGATTTTAGTGAAATCTGGCTGGCGTTGGCAGTCTCCTCTGAGCAATTATCTGCGTCTTCACCGCAAAAGGAGTTGCTTAGTTATGGATAATTTGGAACCGTTGGTCGAAGCCTTCATTTTTGCAGCTGAGAGCCCTTTATCACTTGATCGGTTGAGTGTGCTGACCGAACAGTCAAAAGCGACGCTACGACCGGTTATCGAGGAATTACAGCAGCAATATAAGGTATCCCAACGTGGTTTTTATCTGGCTGAGGTTGCCGGTGGTTATCAATTCCGGACGGTGGTGGAACTCGCTCCCTGGCTGCGGAAGTTACATAAGGATCGTGCCACCAGGTTTTCTCGAGCAGCGTTGGAAACATTGGCAATCATTGCTTATCGGCAGCCCGCCACTCGTGCTGAAATTGAATATTTACGTGGGGTTGATTCTGGTGGGGTGATGAAAACCCTCCTGGATAAAAATTTGCTCCGTATTCTTGGTAAAAAAGAGGTTGCGGGACGACCTCTTATGTATGGAACCAGCCGTCAGTTTCTTGAATTGTTTGGATTGCGTGACTTGAATGACCTCCCGACGTTAAAGGAATTTGCTGCATTGGCTCCAGAATTAACCGAAGCCGATGCTTTGGATCCTGAACCGATTGTGTAAATAATGGCAGAGAGATTACAAAAATTGATCGCCCAAGCGGGTCTGGCTTCGCGCCGGCAAGCAGAAAAATGGATTGAAGAGGGAAAAGTTTTTCTGAATGGTCATCCTGCTAAACTTGGTGACCGCGCTGATTTAGCGACCGATCAGATTCAGGTTGAGGGCAAGAGCCTGACCTCTGTACAAGAGAAGGTTACCGTCCTGCTAAATAAACCGCGAGGTTATGTTTCTACTCTTAAAGACCCCGAAGGGCGACGTCTGATCACTGATCTGCTTGTCGATGTGCCGCAAAGGCTCTTTCCTGTCGGGCGTCTCGATTATAATACCGAAGGGTTGATATTACTCACGAATGATGGTGATCTTGCACAGCGAATCAGCCATCCACGCCACCATGTAGAGAAAACTTACCTGGTCAAGGCGCGAGGATTGTTATCCGCCAAGATGGTCAAGCGCTTGGAACATGGACTGATCCTTGAGGATGGCAAAACCGCACCTGCAAAAGTTGAGAACATTCGAACTTCTGGGACGAGTTGCTGGTTTGAATTAACGATTCATGAAGGCCGAAATCGGCAAGTTCGGCGGATGTGCGAAATGCTTGGGCTCTCGGTTGTCAGACTTAAGCGAATACACTTGGATTTTCTTGATTTGACAAATGTTATGACTGGTCGCTACCGGCGTTTATCTGTTGACGAAATCATAAAGCTGAAAAAAATTAAATAAATTAATATTCATTATTGTTCTTTGTTTTTAAAGTGTGCTATCTTGGTTTTGAGTTTTTTTTAATAAATCTTATAAGCTTTTTATAAGTCTGTGTCCTGACTTGACACTTAACGAATATTTCGCGTATCTTTCAAGCTTAAATTGTAAGTCAATAGTCCATTTTGGGGAGTTTTTTTTGGCAACGAATAAAGATAAATTACTTGAATCGGCACAAAAGAATCTGAAGAAAAAACAGGTCGCCAAGGCAATCAAGGATTACATTAAAATTGTCGAATTGGATCCATCTGATGCCCGTTCGCGCCAGAAGCTGGCAGAACTATATGTTCGCAGCAACAAAACCACCGAAGCGTATGAACAATATGAGTCCATTGCTAAGTACTTTTCCAGTAATGGTTTTTATCTGAAAGCCATTGCAATTTATAAGCAGATGCAGCGTCTTGACCCGAGTCAGGTTGCCTTGTTCAGCCGGCTTGCGGAGCTGAACGAAAAGCAGGGTTTGCTTGGAAATGCGATGATGGAATACCGCAATCTGGTCGACTACTACGGTCGGAACGGGATGATTGCTGATGAGATTAAAACCCTGGAGAAGATGCGTGACCTTGATCTCAATAACCTGAATGTTCGGGTTAAGCTTGCTGAAGTCTATGCCCGTAATGAGCGTGAAGATGAAGGTTATTCTGAACTTGAATCTGTGCTTGAAATTTTAAGTGACAAAGGCGATTTCGATAAGATTCTCAAGCTTTACAAGATGTTTCTTCCCCTTTATCCAAGTAATAAAAAATTACAGATGGGGCTGGCATTAGCCTTTTATGAAAAGGGAGATTTTGGAAGAGGTGTCCAGATCCTGGAAAACTTACTGAAAGATAAACCTGATGACCCTGATTTGCTGCGGTTGTTGGGGCGAGGATATTCGGATCTTAAAAATTGGGCTAAATCCGGTGAGATTTACCAGCAACTTTTGGATATGGATCCCACCGATCTGGATATCCGGGAAGCAATGATTAAATGTGAAATTGACGGGTCTCACTATGATCGTGCTCTTTCTGAGTTGGAGGATTGGAAGGATACCTTCTTTAAGGCCGATCGTTTAGATCGTTTAAAAGAATACTACGAGATTCTGAAGGAAAAACTAGCTGATAATTATGTGGTTTTACAGACCCTGGACTCAATTTATGAGTTAACTGGAGATGGCGATAAGCTTCTGGATATCATCTCTGAAAGGGAAGACGCCCCTGATGAGATGATTATCGAAGAGACTCTTTCTGATTCTTTACTTGGCGCTGCTGCAGAGGATATTGCTGTTTCTGATATTGACCTTGAGCTGACTGAAGAGAGTGATGATCTGACCTTTGATATTGTTGCGGATGAGACTGTGGATCTGCAACTGGAGTCTTCACTTGACGGGGGTTTCTCTGCTGAAAGTGTAGAAGCTGATGCCGTCATAGAACTGAATATTGATGACAGTTTCGATCTTGGTCAGACTTCAAACGCTGATCTGGAATTCTCTTTTGACCTGGAAGAAGAAAATTCTGAGGAATCGGTGTCTGAAGTCGAACATAATCTGCAAGCTGATTTAGAAGAGGCAGAGTTTTATATTCAACAGGGTCTGTATGTCGAGGCCGAAAAATTGTGCCATGCGATCATAGCTTACGAACCAGATTCTGTTGAATGCCGTCAGAAACTTGAAGAAATTGAAGCATTGCTGAATCGTGAACAAGAACAACCGGTTGAAGATAAGTCGCCAGCGGCTACCAGTCATTTGTCAGAGAGTTTTGCTGATATCGATTTTGACTTTGGGTTGGATTCCCTTCAGCCGGATAAGGCCGCGGAGAAAAAGATTTTTAAGACAGATGTTGATGAACAGATTGCTGCTGATGATTTAGAGTCTCATTATAACCTTGGTATTGCTTACCGGGAAATGGGGTTATTTGATGATGCTATCAGCGAGTTCGAAAAAGCAGAAATTGAACCAGCCCGTTATGTTGATTGTCAGACTTTAAAAGGACTCAGTTTTTCAGATAAATCTGATTATAAGAATGCGGAGTTGATGTTCCAGCAAGCCCTTGATTGTTCCCATCTGGAAGATATCCAGCGACTGAACCTTGGTTATGAACTTGGTTTGCTTTATGAGCGTGCCGAACGCTCTAACGACGCGTTGATCAGTTATCAGGACGTTTTCTCACAGGATAGTAACTATCGGGATGTCAGAGAGAGAATTTCTGTGTTGAAAAATACCCTGGGAATTGCTGATTCGGATTCCAGCAATGTCTTGGAAGAGAAAAAAGAGCGCATTTCTTTCCTTTAGAAATCTCTGGCGTTTATCCTTGGAGCCTTTATGGGTTATACCGACCATTTTAATTTTGATCGTGAGCCGTTTTCTAACGCGCCAAATGATAAGTTTTATTTCGATAGTGAACAGCACAATCAGGCGTTACTGCGTCTGCAGTATTCTGTCGATTCGGATAAAGGGCTGGCTGTGCTTGTCGGTGGAGTGGGAACCGGGAAAACGACGTTAGCCCGGCGGATGCTTGATAATCTTCCCTATAAAAAGTATGAATCCTCACTGTTGGTGATGATTCACTCTGCAATTACTCCTGAATGGATTATGTCCCGTATCTGTATGCAGTTAGGGGTGAAAAATCCTGATATCAGCCCTTTAAAGATGTTGAAACAGCTTTATGAGCGTCTTCTAGACATTGAAAAGGAGGGGCGTAAAGCTGTTGTCCTGATTGATGAAGCGCAAATGTTGCAAACGCGGGAGCTGATGGAAGAGTTTCGCGGGTTATTAAATTTGGAAATTCCTGATAAAAAATTACTTAATATTATTTTTTTCGGGTTGCCTGAACTTGATAATATTATGAAGCTGGATGAACCACTGGCTCAGCGGGTTGCTTTTAAATATACCTTGAAACCCCTTTCTGCCGAGGCAGCACTTGAATATATTCATTATCGGTTGCAAGTTGCCGGATGTGAGAAATCCCCTTTTTCTGCGGATGCTTTAATTTTAGTCCATAAGTATTCCGGTGGCGTTCCCAGATTGATCAATACGATTTGTGATAATGCTCTATTTGAGGCATATTTACGCCATGGCACTGAAGTGACCGCAGAGATTGTCAATAATGTCGCCGAAGATCTCGGCTTGGCTACCGTCGGCTTAACGTTGTTGCCAGTCGATGCGCAGGAAGCAGTTGAAGACGATGAGCTCGATGATATTGAGATTATTTTTGACGGGTTGCAAGAAAAATAATCCAAAAGTTGTCACTTGTTTTGAAATCATTGTTGAGATAGCGATCGGTAATATTCCGACCGCTATCTTTTTTTTAACTGGAAAGTCATAATGGCGCGTATGGAAACTAAAATACATATTCTCCCTGAAGAATTATGCAATAAAATTGCCGCAGGTGAAGTGGTTGAACGACCTTCTTCGGTGGTTAAAGAATTGCTTGAAAACTCCTTGGATGCTGGTGCCTCAGATATCCTGGTCGAACTGGAAGCCGGGGGGAAACGCCTCATTCGGATGACCGATAATGGTTGTGGGATGAGTCGCCAGGACGCTTTTCTTTCATTTGAACGTCATGCAACGAGTAAAATCCGTACTGATACGGATCTATTTGCTCTTAAAACGCTTGGTTTTCGGGGAGAAGCGCTGGCGTCCATTGCTTCGGTATCCCGCTTGCGTTTAAAAACCTGTAACACTGATGAAGGTCTGGGGCAGCAGATTTATGCCGAAGGTGGAAAGATTAAAAAAGTCGATGAACTCGGGCTCCCACAAGGAACCGTCGTCGAAGTTAGAAATCTTTTTTTCAATTTGCCGGCGCGTAAAAAGTTTCTGCGAAAAGAACAGACTGAACTGAGCCATGCGGCCGATGTTGTGACCAAGCAAGCCATGGCCAATCCAACAGTGCGTATTCGTTTGAAGCATAATGATCGAATGATGCTCGATTTACGGCGTGAAAGGGGTATCAGGGAGCGGGTTGCGGCATTGCTGGGTCGATCGGTTCTGGATGATCTCCTCTCGGTAGAACAGCAGAATGGTGACGATCTGCAACTCTCCGGATTGATTTCCCAGCCACAATTAACGCGTTCAGCCGCTTCCCATATTTACACTTTTATCAATGGACGCTATATCCGGGATCGAGTCGTCCAGCATGCGGTTATGGATGGGTATCGGCATTTATTAATGAAAGGGCGGTACCCGGTTGTCGTGTTGTTTTTGCAGATAGATCCAGCGCAGGTCGATGTCAATGTTCATCCAACCAAGCATGAAGTTCGCTTCCGTGAACAATCTCTGGTGCATGATTTTATTGCCAAGAGTTTGCAACAAGCCCTTCGTCCCGCAGAGTGGGTGGCAAAGATATCTGCTGATGAAACAGAAAATTATCAAGCAGAACCACGAAATCAATTACCTCAGCATGACAATAGAACGCAAGCCAACAATTCTGTCAGAGAATCCATTGGTTATTATTCACAACCCGTAGCGAACCAGCATCATTACTTGTCCCAGAATTTCCCCCAGCAACAGGTAGACACATCTTTGAGTCAGCCACTAAGATCAGATTTAGATGCAGGTGCGACACAATACACCCTGCCAGGCAGTGAAGTTGCAGGATTCTTCACCGGTTTACAAATACTTGGTCAGTATCATCAGAGTTATATCCTTTGCCAGGATGGAGCTGACCTGATTTTGATAGATCAACACGCCGCCCATGAGCGTGTCGGCTTTGAAAAACTCCGGCATGCATATACCGCAGGAGCAATGACCAGCCAAACATTACTTTTTCCCGAAGTTTTAGAGCTTGATTTTAATAGTGCCACGGCTCTTAGCGAAAATCAGCATGAGTTGGAAACACTGGGCTTTGAGATTGAACCTTTTGGCGGGAAATCCTTTGCTTTAAAAGCGATTCCGCAGTTGTTGGGAAATAGGGATGCGGCTAGATTAGTGGTGGATGTTGCATTAGAGCTAGAACGGGTAGGGCGCACGGGGCAGCTTCGTGAATCTATTGATGAAATTCTTATTTTAATGGCCTGTCATAGTGTCATTCGTGCCAACCAGGCTCTTGAAATAGTTGAGATAAAAGCGTTGTTCAAAGAGCTTGATCTGATTGATTTTAAAGCAAACTGTCCCCATGGTCGTCCGGTATTGCAACGCATGACTTTGACTGAAGTTGAGCGTTTATTCAGGCGGAAATAGGAGTGCAAAATTTCTGTTTCACCAATGTCTTTCTTGCGAGACCCCGGTAATGGATCAAAAGACGACACGAAAAAAAATATCAGTTTTGGTGGTCTGTGGTCCAACGGGTTCGGGTAAAACCGCTCTGACCCTGTCTTTGATAGAGAAGTTTCCGTTGGAAATTATTTCCGCTGATTCGCGACAGGTCTATCGCCAGATGAATATCGGCACGGCAAAAGCGACACCTGAAGAGCAAGCAGTTGTGCCGCACCACATGATTGATTTGATCGATCCCGATCAGGATTTTTCAGTTGCAGAATTTGTCGACCAGGCCCGGGGTCTGATTACAAAAATATCCGCTCGTAATAAAATTCCCTGTATCGTCGGGGGAACCGGTCTTTATATCCGTGCGCTATTGGGAGGATTAGCAGCATTGCCATCCGGTAACCCTGATTTACGGATACAACTCCATCAACGCGAATCTGACGAGGGGGCTGGTAGCCTTTTTCGTGAGTTGCAACGGAGAGACCCTGCCTCTGCCGCAGTGATTCATCCGCACAATATTGTTCGGATAGTCAGAGCCCTTGAGGTCTGTGCCCTGAGTGGCCGAAAAATGTCTGAGTTAAAAGCTGAACATCTTTTCGCCGAACAACCCTATCGCGTTTTGAAACTTGCACCCGATTTTCCCCGTTATGAACTCTATTCACGGATTAACTGCCGAGCAAAGCAGATGATTTCAAATGGATTAGTCGATGAAGTTAAAAATTTAGTTGAGAAATATTCTTTCGATCTGAAAGCTTTACAAACACTGGGCTATCGAGAAGTTGTCCATTTTTTAAAAGCGGATATTTCGGCAGAGAAGATGCTGGATGATATTCAAAAATACACGCGTCAATATGCTAAAAGACAGTTGACCTGGTTCAGAAAAGAAGCAGAAATTATTTGGGTTGATTCCTCAACAAAGTCTGATAAAGTAGTACAATCTATTGATAATTTTTTACTTTAGTAAAGGAGTGGACATGCCTAAATCACCATTTAATATTCAAGACCAGTACTTGAATCAGGCTCGTAAAGAGAGAGTTAAGGTTACTCTTGTCATGATGACCGGGGAAAAACTGGAAGGTTATATAAAATCCTTCGATAGTTTTTGTATTTTAGCTGAAAGTGGCGGCGATGTTTTGATCTATAAACATGCAGTGAGCTCAATTACCTCAACTGACGGTAACTTTCGTTTGCATGGTGGACGCGACTGATTTCTCCCTTGCCGATATCGTTTATATTAAGGGCGGCACCATAGGTGTCGCCCTTGCTGTTTTCCCACCCAGGCTTATATGATGGCGTCGCAAAAAGTCCGCCCCACGGCGTTGCAGCGGTTTTTCAAGATCTTGATATACACTATGTATGCCTTCGTCCTTGAAAAACCACCCCGCCTTGTGGGACGAAATTTTTGCTTAGCCATCTGATTCGTTTTTGCGAGTGCATCATATAATCGTTTCAATTTTCAAACTGGATTTATTGGTAAAAATGACATTTGGTTCAAGAAAGAGAATCGTGAATGGTAAGGGTCGAGTCAGTTGAACCAGGCAGCTATGCCGCAGAACTGGGGTTGCTTGTTGGTGACAGGTTGCTCAGTATTAATGGTCATGAGGTCATTGACCTTGTTGATTATCACCTCCATGTGGAGACAAGCCACCTTTTGTTGGGAGTCCTGCGAGAAGATAATGAACTGTGGGAATTTGAGCTGGAGAAAGAATTAGAGGAAGATTTTGGTCTGGAAATAGAACATCCACAGCCGCGCCAATGTGGGAATCAATGTGTCTTCTGTTTTGTCCATCAGTTGCCTAAAGGGATGCGCAGCACTTTGTATATAAAGGATGAAGACTACCGTTTTTCCTACCTTTATGGTTCTTATATTACCCTGACCAATCTGACTGAAGCGGATCTGCAGAGAATTATTCGTGACCAGCTTTCGCCCCTGTATATTTCCGTACATGCGACCGACCACATGTTACGTGAACAACTGCTTGGTACCGAAATCCCTGAAATTTTACCTTTGCTCCACCGTTTAACCGCTGCGGGGATTGAACTTCACTGTCAAATTGTCTTATGTCCGGGAATAAATGATGGGACAGCACTACAGCAGACGATTGAAGATCTATGGCAGCTTTACCCACAAGTGGTCTCGTTGGCGGTTGTTCCGGTTGGGTTGACACAATTTCGGGAAAAACTCCCACAATTAAGAAAAATGCTGCAAGCGGATGCAATCTCCTGCCTGGAGATGATTCATCAGTACCAACAGAAATTTTTAGTTCAACATGGTAAACGTTTTGTTTTTCCAGCCGACGAGTTTTACTTGCTGGCAGAACAGGATATCCCCTCCTTTGTTGATTATGAAGATTTTCCTCAATTTGAAAATGGGGTTGGAATGATTGCACAATTTCGACAGCAAGCGGAAGAGGTGCTGTTGGAAATTGAACCCCTGACGTTGGATAAAATTACCCTGATCACGGGGTGTTTATTTGAAGAAGAGTTAAAAAAGACTGCTGAGCGAGCCAGTTCCAGGGCTGGAGTTGCCCTTGAAGTGATCGCAATTAAAAATGATTTTTTTGGTTCTGACGTTACCGTGACTGGATTAATTACTGGGACGGATTTATTGAATCAATTGCTGGGTTTATCACTGGGAAGTGGGCTGCTGATTCCAGATGTTATGCTGAAAGACAGAAATCGGTTTTTTCTTGACAATGTTTCCATTGAAGATATTGAATCAGCCCTGCAACTCCCCGTTATTGCAGTTGAAAGTTCTCCTTGGGGAATTATCGATGGCTTGGAACTGCTGGCGGGTGGGTCAGTGGAAGTCATTCGTGTATGAGAACTGCTGCTAAACCTTTGCGAAAAAAAGTTATTATAGGAGTCATTGGAGCTAGTAATGCTTCTCCGCATGGTTTGGATTATGCTTATCAGGTTGGCCGATTAATTGCTGAGAATGGTGCAGTTTTAGTCTGTGGGGGCTTAGGTGGAGTGATGGAAGCAGCTTCCCGTGGCTGTGTCGAATCAGGAGGAGATGTCCTTGGAATTTTGCCGGGAAGTTTGCCCGGAGCTGCCAATCCTTATGTGACTTTACCAATTGTCACTGATATGGGACATGCGCGAAATATTATTATCGCGCAAACCGCCGATGCTCTCATTGCAATTGAAGGTGAGTATGGGACATTATCTGAAATAGCCATAAGCTTGAAGTTAGGGAAGCTGGTGGTGCAACTTGATAGCTGGCCGCAAATAGTAACGACAGCCCGGGCAGAATCCCCGGAGCAGGCAATTGAAATAATTTTTGCTGCAATTCAAGAAGGTGATCTTGCTGATGAATAAGATGAAAGCTGCCACGGAACAACCTCTGGTTGAAAATAATTCAGTAAGCAATATGATTGAATGGCTCCGTGGTCGAGGCAAGATCCTGATTGTTTGCCACGACAATCCGGATCCGGATTCAATTGCATCTGCTGTGGCATTGCGCCACTTGATTCTCATAAAGACTGGACAGGATGCGGTGCTGTCTTATGGCGGGGTGATTGGCCGGAGTGAAAACCGCAAGATGGTTGAACTCCTGGAGATTACTCTGGTGCCAATTCATGAGCTCAATCTGAATCAGTTTGCGGTGATTTGTATGGTCGATACCCAGCCGAATGCTGGAAATAATTCGTTGCCCGCAGGACAACCCGTTCACCTGGTGATTGATCACCACCCACCTAAAAAAGAGCTTTCTGACATCTTCTGGGTTGATGTCCGGGAGAATTATGGTGCATCAGCCACTATTCTTTATGAATATCTGAACAGTCAGGATGTCTCAATTAATACAAAATTGGCGACCAGCCTCTTCTATGCGATCAAATCAGAGACTCAGGATCTTGGGCGGGAGTGGTCAAAGGCAGATCGTGAAGCCTATTTAAAACTACTGCCTATTTCAAATAATCAGATTCTTTACGATATTATCCATCCGCAGGTTCCACGTCACTACTTCTCCGCCTTTCGTACGGCAATTGAAAATTCTCAGGTTTATGGCGAAATTCTGGTTTTTAATTTGCACAAGGTTGAAAATCCTGATCTGGTTGCTGAACTGGCCGACTTCTTGTTGCGACAGCAAGGGGTGCAATATGTCTTGGGGATGGGTTGGTTTAGTGGAACCCAGATCTTGTCGATGCGATCTCTGAATCAGGAGGTCAAGCTCGGATTGATTATTCAGCAGATGGTTGCAGGAATTGGGACTGCTGGAGGACATGGGATGATAGCAGGTGGTCAGGTTCGCGGCATTGCTGAGGATGCTCAATCGCAACAAGAATTGGAGCAGCTACTAACCACGCGGATGTTTAAAGCTTTCAATGTCAAACAAATAGTCGGTGAGTCGCTTGTCTAAAAGGTTGCTGGAAAGTCCATAAGATTGAAAGAATCCCAAAAGCTAGGCTTGAGTCTCTCTGATATCCTACATTGTTTTATAAACTCTTCTTGACAGATATTCCTTCCACAAATTATTATCTGTGGCTGTTTAGAATTTTGAAACTGGAGGCTAAATCATGCCGTTGTACGAATATCAATGTGAAGATTGTGGACTTAACTTTGAGGTTCGACAAAAATTTGCTGATGAACCGATCAAAACTTGCCGTCACTGCGGGGGGCATGTAAAGAAAATGATATCCTATGCTACATTTGCCCTCAAGGGCGGTGGTTGGTATGAACAGGGTTATTCCCAAAGCAAAAGTTGTCCAGCCCCTGCCACGACAAGTGGTGGCGATACCTGTGCTTCATGTCCAAAAGCAGTAAACAGTTGACCTGGTTCGATTGTGTTTAAAGCCCCTGTCAGAGAAAACCTGGCGGGGGTTTTTTAGTGTTTTATTGCGACGGATCCAGGTTTACAAACCGGGTGTGCTTAGTTTGTATTTCCATGAGAGTTGAATCTTTTACGATGGAGGTTATCAGGTGGCAGATATTATCGATGGAAAAGCAATTGCAACTGAGATTCGGCAGCAGATTGCGACAGCTGCCCAGGCTTTAATTGCTAAAGGGATTACTCCAGGTTTGGCTGTTGTTCTGGTAGGTGATGACCCCGCAAGTCGAGTCTATGTTTCAATGAAAGAAGTCGCCTGTGCAACTGCAGGGATTTATTCAGTTGAACATAAATTGTTGGCAGAAACCAGTGAAACCGCTTTGCTGCAATTGATAGCTAATCTGAATGAAGATGAACAGATTGATGGCATTCTGGTACAATTACCGCTACCTGACCATATTGATGAGGCCAAAGTGATTGAGGCGATTGATCCGAGTAAAGATGTCGATGGTTTTCATCCTTATAATGTTGGTCGGCTCGTGACTGGAAACCCGGTATTCCAACCTTGTACCCCTTTGGGTATTATGAAAATGCTTGAATACACTGGGGTCGATCTCACGGGAAAAGAAGTTGTTGTGGTCGGGCGCTCTAATATTGTCGGTAAGCCGGTGGCTTTGATGTGCCTGGCTGAACATGCAACGGTAACAATTTGTCACTCCAGAACAGTTAATTTGCCGCAGAAGGTTGCTGCTGCTGATGTCGTTATTGCTGCAGTTGGTCGACCTGAGATGATCAAAGGGGAATGGATCAAGACGGGGGCGGTTGTCATTGATGTTGGAGTTAACCGGGTCGGTGAAAAAAAATTGGTTGGTGATGTTGATTTTGTAGCGGCCTGTAAAAAAGCTGCTGCTATAACTCCGGTTCCTGGTGGTGTCGGACCGATGACCATTACCATGTTACTTCACAATACCATTGTCAGTGCTACGCGCCGGGCTGAGAAACGGGATTGATCAAGTTTTTCATGTTCTTGGTATACAGGGTGCTTAAGATTTGCTACAACGCTTCAGGGGGATATCTGATCCTTTTTATCTGGTGTTTTTGGCCGTGAATGTTTCCCTCCTCAAATGCTGGAAAATTGACTCATTTGGAAGGAGTTTGCTGATGAAGGTAACACCTCTCAATCTAATTCATCGTCAACTGGGTGCTCGCATGGTTGATTTTGGTGGCTGGGATATGCCGGTACAGTATTCTGGTGTTATTGCTGAGCATTTGGCGGTTAGATCTGCTGCCGGTTTGTTTGATGTTTCCCATATGGGCGAGATTGAAGTTTCTGGCTCGCAAGCTTTGGAATTTCTCCAATACGCAATGACCAATGATGTTTCAACGTTGGTGGATGGTCAGATTCAGTACACAGCGATGTGCTATGAAACCGGTGGTGTTGTTGATGACCTCACCCTTTATCGTTTTGCTGCTGATCGCTATCTTCTCTGTGTCAATGCCTCCAACAGTGATAAGGATTTTGCCTGGTTACAGGATCTCCTGAAAGCTTCTGATTATGGCGATTTGAACCTGGTCAATCGGAGTGAAGAATATGCTCAGCTGGCACTACAGGGGCCGGTTGCTGCTGAAATTTTGGGAAAGCTGACAACCGCGGATCTGCCAGCAATAAAATTTTATCATTTTGCTGAGAGCAAAGTCGCCGGAATTGAGACCATTATCTCCCGTACTGGATATACCGGTGAGGATGGTTTTGAACTTTATTGTCCTGCAACAGATGGCATCAAACTTTGGCAGGAGCTGATGACTGTAGGTCAGCCACTGGGTTTGGAGCCAATTGGCCTTGGTGCTCGCGATACTTTGCGTTTAGAAAAAGCCTATGCACTTTATGGACATGAAATTACCGCAGATATTATGCCGCTTGAGGCGCGCTTGGCATGGATCACCAAACTTAAAAAAGGAAACTTTGTTGGTCGGGAAGCTATGCTTAAAGCCAAACAGGCAGGTTTATTACGTAAACAGGTTGCCCTGACTCTGACCGCCGCAGGAGTACCACGTGATGGTTATCCCGTCTTGTGTGATGGTCAAAAGGTTGGTTATGTTACCAGTGGAACGATGTCACCAAGTTTGAAAAAAGGGATAGCTTTGGCTTTGGTGGATGCTGCTGTGGCTAGTGGTGATCAACCCTTGAAAATAGGGATTCGCAAACATCAAATCCTGGCTGAACGTACGGCTTTGCCATTTGTAAAATAACTCACGCCCACCGGGCTTTCTTGATTAGGGAGGATAAAATGGATTTTCCAGAGGAACTTAAATACACAGAAGACCATGAGTGGATTTTGGTTGAAGACGATATCGCGACGGTTGGGATTACTGATTTTGCCCAAGACCAGCTTGGAGATGTCGTTTTTGTTGAGCTGCCCGAAGTTGGCGATAACTTGGAAGTCGGCAAAACTTTAGGCGTGGTTGAGTCAGTCAAAGCTGTCTCTGATGTTTATGCCCCGGTCAGTGGTGAGGTTGTGGAAATCAACGAAGAACTTCCTGATGAGCCCGAGGTACTGAACAGTTCACCTTATGAAGCAGGCTGGATGGTTAAGATTAAGATGACTGACCCCGCGATATTAGATGAGTTGATGGACGTTGCCGCCTATCAGGAATTCGTTGAGAAGAGCTAGTTAGTTGTTTTTAAATAATCGGCTGTTAGCTATAAAAAGTTAAAGTATTAATTGAAAGGATAGTTATGCGTTATCTGCCTCATACTGATGTAGATGTGCAGCAGATGCTTGATCGAATTGGTGTGTCGAGCATTGAAGATTTGTTCTCTGGAGTCCCTGAGAACTGTCGGCTGAAAAAACCTCTCGATTTACCTGCAGCAAAGACAGAGTCTGAGTCATTGGCTTTTTTGCGTGGGCTGGCAGAGCAAAATACCAAAATTTCAGACTGGGATTCTTTTCTCGGGGGAGGAGCCTATAACCATTTTATTCCAGCGGCCATTGATCAGCTGGTAAGCCGGAGCGAATTTTATACCGCTTATACCCCCTATCAACCAGAGATCAGTCAGGGAACTTTGCAGGCTATTTTTGAATTTCAAACCTTGATTTGCCAATTGACCGGGATGGATGTTGCCAATGCGTCAATGTATGATGGCGCTTCCGCTTGTGCGGAAGCGGTTCTATTGACCGTTCGTGCCGGGAAAAAACGGAATAAGGTCTTGTTGTCACAAGGGTTGCCACCCCAATATCGAGAGACAGTTGCAACCTATTGTCGTTATCTCAAAGTGGATCTGGTTAGCGTTCCGCTTCAAAATGGTATGACGGATCAAGCTGCATTAAAAGTTTTGTTGGATGATCAGGTTGCCGCCGTCGTGGTTGGTTATCCGAACTATTTTGGCCAGATTGAAGATTTGGCCGCTGTTGCTGAACTGACCCATGCCTCAGGGGCGCGTTTAATTGCTGCTGTTGCTGAACCATTGGCGCTTGCACTGTACCAGTCACCTGGTGATCTGGGTGCAGATGTGGTTGTCGGTGAAGGACAGAGTTTTGGTATTCCTCTTTCCTATGGTGGCCCTGGTATTGGTTTCTTTGCGGTACGTAAAAAAGATATGCGGGTTCTTCCGGGGCGTCTGGTTGGTGAGACGGTCGATACGGATGGTAAACGGGGGTTTGTCCTGACCCTGGCAACGCGTGAGCAACATATCCGCCGTGAAAAAGCGACTTCAAATATCTGCTCAAATCAGGGGATGTGTGTTCTGATGGTCAGTATTTATCTGGCTCTGCATGGCAAGCAGGGGCTGCGTCAACTGGCGGAGCTCAACTATGCTAAAGCGAGCTATGCCAAAGATCAGATCGACCAGTTGGATGGGTTTGCGGTTGCATATACTGGAGCATTTTTCAATGAGTTTGTTGTCACATGTTCGGAACCGGTTGCTGTGTTGAAAAAGCGTTTGGAGCAACAAGGTATTCTGGCAGGGATCTCTCTTGGTCGCGATTATTCTGATTTAGAAAATGGGCTGCTGATCTGTGTTACCGAACAGAACAGCCGGAAACAGATCGATCGGTTGGTGCTTGCACTGGCGGGAGGTGAGGCATGATGAGTACAGAAGGTCGTGGCTTGGTTTTGGAAGAGAATTTACTCTTTGAGCAGTCCCAGCCGGGTCGGATTGGCTACAGTATTGCCGATCTGGATGTCCCTGCAGTTGCTCCTGACAGCGGCCTGACTCGAAATGAGATAGCAGGCTTTCCCGAGCTTTCAGAAGTTGATGTGGTGCGTCACTATACTCGTTTATCGACTTGGAATTATGGTGTTGATAGCGGTTTTTATCCCCTCGGCAGCTGTACCATGAAATATAATCCCAAAGTCAATGAGGTGGCAGCACGGTTACCTGGTTTTACTGATATTCACCCGCAGACGCCTGAGGCTCTTAATCAGGGCGCCTTGGAGTTGATGTACAACTTGCAGCGTGATTTGGGTGAGATCTCTGGGTTTCCAGCGATGACTTTGCAACCAGCAGCCGGTGCACAGGGAGAATTTACCGGCATGTTGATGATTCATGCCTGGCATGAGGCCAACGGTCAAAAACGCCATAAGGTGATTATTCCTGATACCGCTCACGGTACCAATCCAGCATCTTCGACTCTTGCCGGTTATGAAGTGATTACTGTTGCTTCGGATGGAACTTTGACGAAAGAAGCGGTCGCTGCGGTCATGGATAATGATGTCGCTGCGCTGATGGTGACCAATCCTAATACTCTGGGTTTATTTGAAGCTGATATCCGGGAAATATGTGACTTGGTCCATGAACGCGGTGGGCTAGTGTACAGTGATGGCGCCAATCTTAATGCGATGATGGGGATCAGTCGCCCTGGCGATATTGGTATCGATGTCATGCACTTCAATTTACATAAGACTTTTTCCACTCCCCATGGTGGCGGTGGCCCGGGTTCCGGCCCTGTAGGAGTGGTGGAAAAATTAAAACCATTCTTGCCGGTTCCAGTCGTTATCAAAGCTGCTGACGGTTATAAGCTCGACTATGATTGTCCTCAGTCAATCGGACGCTTGAAATCATTTTACGGCCATTTTGGTGTTCTGGTTCGAGCTTACAGTTATATCCTGTCTATGGGTGGGGAGGGCTTAAAGCGATCAACTGAACTGGCGGTTCTTAATGCTAATTATATTCGCGCTCGGCTTGAAGGGGAATATGTTTTACCTCACCAGCAACGCTCTTTGCATGAAGTGGTGTTTTCTGAAGATGGGTTACAGAACGATTGTCACACTCTTGATGTCGCAAAGCGGCTGATTGACTACGGTTATCACCCTCCGACAATTTACTTTCCAATGGTTGTTCATGGTGCATTGATGATTGAACCGACCGAGACAGAAAGTAAACAGACGATAGATGAGTTTTGTGATGCCTTGTTGGCAATTGCTGAAGAAGCAAAAACTGCTCCTGAGTTGCTTAAACAGGCACCAGTTCGAGCTAAGGTGAAACGTCTGGATGAAGCGACTGCAGCACGTAAACCAAAGTTACGCTGGGAGCTTGAATAGTTTCAGATTTTGTTTGAAATGCCCGGTTCTGCCGGGCATTTTTTATGTGTTATCCACGGCCGTAAATTATTTTACCACTGATTCGGTAGCTGAAATAAGCACGAATGTTGAGCTTTTCGTGCGGATAGTGTTTTGTCAAAGGCCCAAACGGTGCTGCCCGATAAACAGCTTGAATTGCTTCAAAATCGAGAAGATCTGAGCCACTGGTCTGCTTCAGATCAACATCAAGCAATTCCCCTTTTTGGTTGACAATAATCAGCAACTCCAACGTCCCTTCAATTCCATTCATGGCAGCTTTTGTGGGGTAGTTCCAGACCAGCTCTATTTGATCGTGAAAGCGGCGAAAGAAGGACACCAACAAGTTGTGCTGCAGGTTTAACCAGACGGTGTCACCAATTTCTATATCGTTGCGTTCTTTAACCCGGTTGCGGTCCGCCTGGCTGCCACGGACAATTTTATCCAGGGTGCTGGCGTCGGGACGCAGTTGCTCTGGAGACAGGAGTGGTTGCGGGGCAAGCGGTTGTATCGGCTGCACAGAAATTGCTGGCGTGGTTTTTTCTAATTTCTTTTTATGTGATTTTGCTTTTTTTGATTGAGCTTTTTTCGGCTTAAATTTTTGTGGCTGATGTTGGACTGATTTGTTTTGGGGTTTCCGTTCTTTTCTTGGCGGCGGGGTCGGTATCGCTGTTCGAGTTGTTTGATCACGGACATCGTCCCCTGGGGGCGCCTGTTCCTGTTCTACCTTTTGATCCCGATCCGCTTGGCGGAAAGATTCCACTGGAACCTCTGGCTGTGGTTTGACCGGGAGCGGATCTATTTCAAATTCACGTGGTTTTTCCGCTTGCGGGGTTTTTGTTTTAGTTGGCAGATCCACCAGATGAACGATAGTGGGCTGTTGTTGCCAAGGTTGGAACTGCTCCTGTTGCTGCAACAGGGGAAGGATCAGGATCATCAGGATGTGTAGCCCCAACGATAGCAGCAGACATACGATGAGCAGTTGTGATCGATCCCTGGATGGCTTTGGTCTGGTGAAATGTAAAAGATTCATGGCCTACGATTATAACCAGACTATTCAGTTACGACTAGCCTTATAGGTCGGTAAAATGAAAAAGGATTGACCCATGGTTTTGCCATTGGGTAGTATCCCTCTTGAACCTTTACTAAAAGACGATTTAAAGCACGAATACCACCATGTTTAGAGGAGAAAATGATGCATTTGGTTGACCAGATCAAAGCAAAAGCCCGTGCTGGATTACAGACCGTTGTTCTACCAGAAGGGTATGATGATCGTATGGTTGAGGCTTCAGCGCGGCTCGTTAGCGATAAGCTGGCTAAGATTGTGCTGTTAGGTCATTCGGCAATTCTTAATGCCAAGGCACTGGAGTTAGGCGTGTCTTTGGAAGGAGTAACCATTGTCGAACCCGCAAATTCAGAACAGCTTGATAATTATGCTGATGAGCTGGTTGAATTGCGGAAGAAAAAAGGTTTAAGTCGTGAAGATGCGATTGCCCTTCTGACTGCCGATGATAATCTTTATTTTGCCGCGATGATGGTGCGTAAGGGTGATGCTGGGGGTGCGGTTGCCGGAGCTTTTAATACCACTGGTGACGTGCTGCGGGCTGCATTTCAAGTTATTGGAACGGCTCCGGGAATGAGTACGGTGTCGTCAGTCTTTCTGATGGTGACCAAAACTCCGGAGTTTGGTGAAAATGGAACCCTCTGTTTTGCCGATTGCGCTGTCAACCCGAACCCTGATGCTCAGGCTTTGGCTGAAATTGCTGTGAGTACTGCGGCCAGTTGCAAGAGTTTTCTCGGGGTTGATGCCCGGGTGGCAATGCTCAGCTTTTCCACCAAAGGAAGTGCGGCTCATAGTGATTGTGACAAAGTCCTTAAGGCCCTTGAAATTGCCAGGGCATTAGCGCCAGATCTGGCGATTGATGGCGAACTGCAGGCCGATGCGGCTTTGATTCCGAAGGTCGGAGAGAAAAAGGCTCCGGGTTCCGGCGTTGCCGGTCACGCTAATACTTTAATTTTTCCTGATCTGGATTCAGGAAATATTGGCTACAAATTGGTCGAACGTCTTGCTGGGGCAGAGGCTGTCGGCCCGATCATTCAAGGGCTGGCAAAGCCGGTCAATGATCTGTCACGTGGGTGTTCAGTCGATGATATCATTAATGTGGCAGCGATTACTGCAGTTCAGGCACAAGGCTGATGATGGCGTCGCAAAAAAAAAGTTTGCCCTGCTGCGTTACAATATTTTTTCAGGATCTCGATATACCCTGTGTATATCTTCACCCCTGAAAAAACACTGCGCTTTGCAGGACAAAATTTTTGCTTAGCCATCTTGAGTTGCTTTGCGAGACGGCCAATGCTTAGCAGTGAATATTTATGATACAACTCTATAATGTTACTAAAAAGTATGGCGGTGATTCTGCTGCCGTTAAGGATCTGACGCTGCAGATTGGCAAGGGTGAATTTATCTATATTACTGGCGCATCTGGAGCGGGAAAAACAACTCTGTTGCGGATGCTCTACGCTGCTGAAAAACCAACCCGGGGACAAATTCTGGTCGATCGGCAGAACATCTCTCGTATCCGTAGTCGGCAGATTCCTTTTCTGCGACGTAAAATTGGTGTGGTCTTTCAGGATTTCAAATTATTGCAGAGCAGGACGGTCTATGAAAATGTTGCGTTTGCCTTGGAAGCACAGGGGAAAAAGCGCTATGAAGTCAGTAAAAAAGTCTATCAAGCGTTGAAAGAGGTTGGCCTGGAACATCGTCTGCAACGAAAACCCCTGGAACTTTCCGGTGGTGAACAGCAACGCATCGCTATTGCAAGAGCTTTGGTTGTAGATCCTTTGATTCTTCTGGCTGATGAGCCGAGTGGCAATCTTGATCAAGATGTAACTTTTGAGATTATGGCCCTGTTCAGGCAAGCAAATGCCCGGGGAACAACGGTTCTTCTGGCTACCCACGATCATAGTTTGAATCAACGCTTTCCGCGGCGGGTGTTGACCCTGGATCAGGGAAAGTTGATAGGTGATCAACAACCGTTGCAAGGTTAAATTATCAACCTGTAGCTGTTGACCAATAAATTTGTTAGACAGTTGATTTGGAGGCTCCAGCGGTGCTGGATAGAATTCGCTACTTTATAATGCGTGCCCTGCGCAACATGCGGCAGTGGCCGTTTCTTTGTTCAGCATCAATTCTGACAATGGCGATTGCATTGGCGATGGTCGCTTCGTTTTTTCTGATTGTTGTTAATATAGAACAATTGGCGATACGCTGGACCAAGGAAATTCAAGTCATAGCCTATCTTCAAAAAGCCCCAAGGCCGGACACTATTGCGTTGCTTACCAAGAAACTGAAGAATTTACCTGAGGTTGAGTCGGTTAAATATGTCTCTCAGGCAGACGCTATGCAGCGTTTTAAAAGCCATTTAGGTGCTGATGCCAGCTTGTTGGAAGGTGTGAGCCGTAATTTACTTCCGGCCTCATTTGAGTTGGGATTGCATCCTGAGTACCGTAATCAAGAGGGGATTGCCACGGTTATTGAACAGTTGGAGAATTCTCTTGAGGTCGACGATCTGCGTTACGGGCAACAATGGTTGGAGCGTTTTAATAACTTTGCTCAGGCGCTGCGCTTTGTCGGTATTATCCTCGGTGGATTTCTCTTGTTTGCTGCCCTGTTTATTGTTTCCAATACAATTAAGTTGACTCTTTACGCAAGACGGGATGAACTGGAAATTATGGCGCTGGTTGGTGCAACGATGCGTTTCATCAAGATTCCCTTTATGCTAGAAGGAGCTATCCAGGGTCTTCTGGGTGGTTTGCTTTCACTGTTATTTCTATTTTTTTCCTTTGTATTTATTATTTCCCGTAGCCTTCATTCATTCTGGCTGACCCCCACAAACTTTAATCTTCTTTTTTTGACCCTGAATCAGCAAATCATTCTGGTTTTATCCGGAGTTATTTTGGGTGTTTTGGGGAGCCTTTCCTCTTTACGACGTTTTGTCCGCCTTTGAAAATGATACTTAAATTGCTTTCTTTTGCCAGTTGCTGGCTTTTGTTATTCCTGTCAGTTAATCCCTGTTACGCGGATCTGAATGATAATCGTTCCCAGTTAGCAAAAATAGAAGCTCGGATTAATCGTGCAGAATCTGATTTAAAAAATAATAAGAAGTCAGAACTTAATATAAACAGAGAACTGGCGTTGCTCAAAAAGACGCTGGAGCGAACTAATCGAAGGATTGAAGCGTTAAAAGCAGACTTGAAAAAGCAGCGGGTTAAGATTGATCAGCAACATAAATTGATTAACGAGAGTCAGCAAGGTGTAAAAAAAATTAGCTTGCAACTTGAAAAGAGATTGGTTGCCCTCTATAAAGAAGGGGAAACAGGCTCTTTAAAAATACTTTTCTCAGCAGACTCTCCGACTGAGATGGTGCAGCAATATCATTATCTGACCAAAGTTTTACAGTATGATAAAGAGTTGCTGGCCAAATACCGAGAAGCTATCGAGGTGCAACAGCAGAATCTAGCTCAATTGGAATCTTTACAGCAGCAGAATGCCGGACTCCTGGAAAAAGAAAAACAACATCGAAAGGTTGCCGGTAAGGGGCGAAAACTGCAAGCCAGATTATTACGGCAGGCAAAAGTCGATAAAAAGAAACTGGCATTAGAACTGACTCAACTGAAAGAAAATGCAGTACGGTTAAAAGCTTTAATTTCCCGGCTTAAAAAACAACCGGCAGCTGTAACTGGGCCGGTTGCTGAAAGCTTTGCTGTCGGGCGAGGTAAGCTTGGTTGGCCGGTGAATGGTCGGGTGGTGATTGGCTTTGGTCAACAGAAGGATGCTAAACTTGGAACCTATTATGAGAGTAACGGTATTGAAATAGCTACGCCTGTTGGCAGCCCAATCAGAGCCGTTGCTGCTGGTAAGATTGTTTTTGCGGACTATTTCAAGGGGTATGGTAATCTGTTTATTCTCAGCCATCCAGGAGGTTATCATACTCTATATGCACAGACCGATCAGATGCTGAAAAAATTGGGTGATCACGTTTCTGCTGGTGATTTACTCGGACAGAGTGGCTTGGGTGGTCGCGACAGTATTTATTTTGAAATTCGTTCTAAGGGATCTCCCGTTAATCCTCTAGCGTGGCTCAAGCGACGATAAGTTGAGAGGCATTTATGTTTAAGATTAATCAAAAAATTCAGAGTTGTATTTTTCTGCTGATTTTCTGTATCAGTACAATTGTCTTCAGTGGTAATGCCTTTGCCAATGAGGAGGATGATTATAAACAACTTGAAATCTTTACCGATGTTATTTCTCTGATACGTCACAGTTATGTCGAAGATATCGATATGGAAAAGCTTGTTTATGGTGCGATTCGCGGCATGTTAAATACCTTGGATCCCCACAGTAGTTTTTTGACACCAGAACTGTACGAGGAGATGCAGGCCGATACTCACGGTGAATTTGGTGGATTGGGTATTGAAATTACGGTTAAGGATGGGGCGTTGATCATTGTGTCGCCAATTGAAGATACTCCGGCCTATGCCGCAGGAGTTCAGTCTGGAGATCAGATTATTAAAATTAATGGCAAACTGACTCGTGACATCGAGATCATGGAAGCGGTACGGATGATGCGCGGCCCTAAAGGGGAATCAATTACAATCAGTATCAAACGTTCTGGTATGGCTGAGCTACAAGACTTTACAATCATCCGCGATATTATTCAGGTGCAGAGTGTTAAAAGCAATTTTTTGCAAAGTCACTATGGCTATGTTCGGGTTTCTCAATTTCAGGATCGAACCGGAAGTGACCTGAAAGACCACCTGCTGGAATTGCGGCAGGAAAGTGGTGATCAACTCCAGGGAATGATCCTGGATTTACGCAATAATCCTGGTGGGCTTTTGGATCAGGCCGTTGCTGTTGCCGATCTTTTTTTAAGCGATGGATTGATTGTTTATACTGAAGGTCGGGAGCCAGAAGCGCAAATGACATTTTCTGCACAACAGATTGGAACTGAACCTGAATACCCCCTGGTTGTTTTAATCAATGGTGGCAGTGCCAGTGCCGCTGAAATTGTCGCTGGAGCATTACAGGATCACAGCCGTGCGGTTATCCTGGGTGAACAGAGTTTTGGCAAAGGTTCGGTGCAGACGATTATCCCTCTGGATGATGATTCTGGACTACGGTTGACAACGGCACGTTATTTTACCCCTTCAGGGAGGTCAATCCAGGCGTTGGGGATCAGTCCGGATATTGTTGTTTCACAACTCAAGTTTCAGCAGCAGGTGAAAACTGTGGTGGCTCTGCGGGAGCAGGATCTGGAAAATCATTTTCAACCTCTTACTGAACAACAAAGCGGGGAGAAGAATAAATCAGAATCATTGGCTCCGGAAGAAAAAGAGGATAACCAATTACAACATGCAATCGATTTACTCAAGGGGATTAATATTCTCAAGCATAGCAACCCAGCTGCCTAAAGAAAGATCTGTTGATAGATGACCACAAAGAAAAAAAAACCAATAAAAAAAACGACCCGTAAGCGACCTAAAAAAAAGCAGTTAACCCAGAATCTGCGGATTATTCTCGCATCCGCTTTTTTATTAGGATTCGTTGCGATCTGTTTGATTGTATTAGTGAACTTACGCTCGTTTTTCTTGCCTGAATCTGCCACGCCTCAAGAAGTACTTATCTATGAAGAGCCTGCAGATGTTATTCATGATTTGCAGGTTTATAGCTACGCTGATGTTCAGGATCTGATTGAAAACCAGCTTATCAATGGCCCTGATTCAATGGGTTGGCGTAAGTTGCCGGGTCGAAAAAACGTTCAGGTGCGCAAAATTTTTGGAGATTTTCCTTCCCCCCCTTTTTTGAATGAACTGGCCGCTCATATTGAGCAAACATCTCATTCAGCACAACTGCAAGTCAGCCGTAAAGAAGGTGTGATCCATCTTTACTGGCAGGGTGATCTCAAGTTAGAACTCAGGTACCAGGTACCAAGTGTGACAGTCAGCAAGCAAGGAAAGATAGCAGTGATTATGGATGACATGGGGGGCTCACTCTCTACTCTGCGTGAATTGTTGCGCCTGGATGTCATTATTACCCCGTCAATTTTACCCGGAACCAGCAGGGCAGTCCCAGCAACATCCTTACTGCAGGAAGAGGGGCGTGAGTATATGATTCATATGCCGATGCAGCCGCGCAGTTATCCCCGAACAAACCCCGGGGCAAATGCGTTGTTGATTGGGCAGTCAGAAAAAGAAACGCGGCGTTTGGTTCAATCCTACATGGATGGCGTGCCCGGTGCTGTTGGTGGAAATAACCATATGGGATCACGGTATACAGAAGAATCGGAGGCAATGCGGATAGTCTTGGATGAGTTAAAGCAGCATAATTTTTTCTTTATTGATAGTCGGACTATCGGCGATTCAGTTGCTTTCTCAGAAGCTCGTAAAATGGGTTTAAAAACTGCAACCCGGAATATTTTTCTGGATAACAATGATGACGTTGCTTATATCCGGCAACAGATTCATAAGATGGTTAATCTGGCTGGAAAGAATCAGGAGATTATAGCTATTTGTCACCCTCATGCAGAAACTTTAGAAGCCTTTCGATTGGAGCAAAACTGGTTGCGACAGCAGCCTGTTGATTTTGTCTCCGCCTCACAGCTTGTACATGTGTATTGATAAAGAAATCTGGCTCGTCTCTTAATCCAGTTGTTGGTCAACCTGAATTCGATTGAAAATAGTTTTCCATTCCAGATAGTTATGGTGTTGCAGTAAATCCAGAGGATTTTTAACGGTCTGTCGAACCAGGAGCTGTTGGGTTTTTTCGTTCTGACCTTTTGCGGCTTGTTCAAAGAGATGTAATAAGCTTTTTCCCCCTCCGTAGAAAATATTCTTCCTGATCAAAAAGGTTATTGGCGACTTCATTAAGTCAGGCTGGTTCCTGCTCCAGGGAGTGTGCAAAGAAATTAAGTCTAAGAAATGCTTTTTATAATCCTGCCACAAGTAGAGATATTTCCGAGTGTTTTAGTTTTTTTGGCAATGACAAAGATTTATTTTGTATATTCCATAAAAAATTCTATTCTGGAAAGATCAATTAATTAAGGTAGTTAAGACTAACTAGTCATAATATCTATACTAATATTACCTTTAATCGTGATATTGCCATCCCTTCCATGGGTAGTAATTATCCCTACTAATTACCTGTTTATTTCCTATTGTAAATCATTAAAAAACTATGATTATATCTTTATTACAATTTAGTAACGATAAGTAGGATTGATGTTCGGTGTGCTTGATGCGAAATGCATCAGAAGGGCGAAACTGGATGTGGCACAGTGCGGTAAAAATTGGGGTCAATGAACTAGATCTGGATCATGCCAACATTGATTACATCATACGTTCAATCTTGAAAGGGTGTGGGAGTGAGCCTTTGGCCACACAACTTGTTCCTGCTTTTCTTGCTCATATAGAACATGAAGAAAAAATCATTGCAGCTATGGATCGAAAATTTCCTGCACAGCACAAGAAAGAACACAGGCACATAGCCGTTGTTCTGCACTTGCTTGAGGCAGAAAGGAATAAAAATATGATAGATGATTACAAGTTTGCGCAAGAAGTTAAAACGTTGTTGACCCTTCATGTTCTCGATTTTGATACCAAACTTCTTCAAACTACAGAAGGGTCTTGCTGATCATAGATTAAATAAAAAACAATTTACGTTTGAAATATAGATCATGAAAAATTTGTATAACGGATCAGATTTATAAGACTTTTCGACTATTTGGAGGTTTAAAATGTTTGACAATCTAAAAATTGGTGAGCAGGTCAAGATTTTACTCAATGTTGAAGCCTTGGTTGAAGATGAAACAACGGAAGTGAAATTGAAAGAGGAGAAAATAGATTATGTTTAAGAATATGAAACTTGCAAAGCAAATTGGTATTGGTTTTGGCATTGTTATCGTCTTGCTGCTCGTCGTTTCTTTCTTTGCGTACCAAGGACTTAACAAGGCAGGTAATGGATTTACACAGTATCGTGGCATGGCACGTGACACCAACTTGACTGGTCTTCTCCAGACCGACATGCTCATGGTGCGAATGAATGTCAAAGACTTCCTGATTACTGATAGCAAAAAAGATTACCAACAATATCAGGAGTATGCAGCTCAAATGCGTGAGTATCTCGATGAAGCAAGGAAAGAGATCCAGAACCCCGAACGAGCAAAAAAAGTAACATTTATTCATGAATCGGTTGATGAATATCAAAAAGATTTTGATCAAGTGGTTGAAATTACATATAAAAGTAATGATTTAATTTCTAACCAGCTTGATCCAAACGGCCTTGCTATGCGAACAGAATTAACCGAAATCATGAAAACAGCCTATCAAGATCAAGATCCTGATGC
>JASFYS010000058.1:0-11241 GCA_045047095.1 Desulfuromusa sp.
GAATGAGATGGCTAAGCAAAAATTTCGTCCCACAAGGGGTCGTGGTTTTTCAAGGACGAAGGCATACATAGGGTATGTCGAGGTCTTGAAAAGCCGCTGTAACGCCGTGGGGCGGACTTTTTGCGACGCCATCATTGATACCTGATATGAGTCATATGAAGGAGCCTTTTTGTTGGCTCCTTTTTTCTTCTCGAAAGAGTTAAATGTCTGATTTCTCCCCCTTCCGAATTAGCTGTAGACCTGGCACTACTTTTCCAGATAAATCGCTACAAGATGAATCCCGAAAAGGGATAATATTGGGGTTTCTTGCCTATCTGATTTGGGGATCCTTTCCGGCTTTTTTCAAATTACTACCAGAAGCAACGCCATTAGAAATTGTTTCCCACCGCATTTTCTGGTCAGCAATTTTTTTATTGTTTTTAGTATTGCTGCGGCGCCAGGGCAGAAAGATCCGTCAAACATTATCCGACCCAAAAGTTTTACTCACTTTGTGCTGTTCAACTTTATTAATAGCGACCAACTGGTTAACTTTCCTGTTTGCTGTCCAGAGAGGGGAGGTATTGCAATCAAGTCTTGGCTATTTTATCACTCCGCTGTTGAGCGTCTTGCTTGGATTTATCTTTCTTGGTGAACGATTGGGGTTCTGGCAAAAGCTCAGTGTTTTGTTGGCTTTATTAGGGGTTGTATATCTGATATTTGAGTATGGTCAGGTTCCCTGGATAGCTTTAATCCTGGCGATTTCTTTTGGTTCTTACGGGTTACTACGTAAAGTAGCTCAAATTGACGCCTTAATTGGGTTAACGGTCGAAACATTGCTATTAGCCCCTATCGCAGGAGGTTATCTTCTTTACTTGTCTTATTCTGGAAGGGCTGCTTTTTTGAGTGGTTCGCTAACTTATAATCTGTTATTGCCTTTGGCGGGGGTTATTACTGCAATTCCGTTGTTATTTTTTATTGCCTCTGCCCGACGGTTGCAGCTGGCAACTATCGGGTTTTTACAATATATTACCCCGAGCTTACATTTTTTGTTAGCTGTGGTTATCTTTGTGGAGCCATTTTCTCAGGAACAGTTCATCAGCTTCCTATTGATTTGGGCAGGTCTGCTCGTTTATTCCGTTGATGCTATCTTGAAACACCGCAATAAAATCTGCTAGACTGTTTCTCATCTGCATCTTAAAAAAGTCTTTACATTTATAAATCCATATATATAATAGATCCGATTTATCCATCGATACAACACTCACATTGAATTATCGGAAATAAGGGGTTAAGGACTATGGCAAATTATGATTATGACATTCTGACAATCGGGGTTGGACCCGCGGGAATGGTTGTCTCAGCTATGGGTGCTGAGATGGGTTTGAACGTCTGCGCTATTGAGAAAAATAAAACCGGTGGTGAGTGTATGAACGTTGGCTGTATTCCCAGTAAAGCTCTACTGCGGATGGCCAAGACACGTCATGCTGTAACCAAATTTTCCGATTTTGATATGGCCGAGATGCCGCTTCCTGAAGTTAGCAACCCATTTTTCCATATTCGGGAGAAGCTGACCTTTATCAATGATAAAAAATATGCGGTCAAATTTAAAAAGGTCGATCAGATACTGCGGCAGGGTTCAGCCAGTTTTATCGATTCTCATACCGTTGCGGTCGGTGACCGTAAAATTACCGCCAAGCGGATTTTTATCTGTACCGGTACCAAGCCTTCAAAACCGCCAATTCCCGGATTGGATACAATTGATAACGTCCTGACCAACGAGAATCTGTTTAATCTGGAACAAATACCGGAAAGCATGTTGATTGTTGGTGGTGGTGCGATCGGATCCGAAATGGCACAGGCTTTCTCCCGGCTGGGTTGTAAAACCACTATTGTGCAGATGGATCCGCATCTTTTGCCTTTCGCGGATAAGTTTGCCGGTGAAACTCTGGAAGAAGTTTTTAAGAAAGAAGGGATTGACGTTTACAACAGTCGGTCGATCAGTGAAATCTTATCTCGGGACGGTCGAGTTATTCTGAAAACCAAAGAGGGTGAAACCTTGGAGGCGGAACGACTGCTGATGGCAGCTGGACGAGTTCCTGCTCTTGAAGGTTTAAAGCTTGAAAATGCCGGGGTCAATTACACTCCTCGAGGGATTCCGGTCAATGGTAATTTGGAGACCAATGTCAGCCATATTTATGCGGTCGGTGATTGTAACAGTAACTATCTTTTTTCCCATGCTGCCATGCATCAGGGGATGATTGCGCTGATGAATATCATGCGCCCCTGGCCGTTTAAAAAGGATTTCCGGAAATATGTTGTCCCCTGGACTGTTTTTACTGAACCGCAGGTTTCCATGGTTGGAATGCAGGAATCGGAGCTGATTGCCGCCGGGATCAAATATGATGTTATTGAAGCCAAGCATGCCGATTATGGTGCTGCAATTGCCGAGCAGGTGACCATTGGTTCGGTTCGGGTACTAGCCAGTAAAATGGGTAAAATTTACGGAGCATCAGTTGTGGGTGAGGGTTCTGCCGAGATGATTAATGAGTGGGGGCTGGCAATTCAAAAGAAAATCCGCCTTGTCGATATTATGTTGCTGCAACATTCTTTCCCGAGCATGTCGTTCATGAACAAGTCCATCGGTGAGAGCTGGATGATGAACATGTTGAAGAATAACTGGATGAAGAAAATGATCGGATTTATGATGCGTTAGCAATTTGATAATTTTTTATGTTTGATAGAAAAAGGTGGTCTGAAATATCTCAGCCCACCTTTTTCAATCTTGAATACGTAGAATTTTGTCCCGGGCAAGGTAGAGAATTCGATCGTCTTGAAGCAATAACAAAAAACGTTTTTGCTGGTTTAAAAAATCTTTGACCCGATTTCTGCCCCCAGGAAGGTTGACAAAGATGCGCACATCAAGGGCTTCACCCACAACAGCTTCAACTTGAATCTGGTGTTCTTCACCAAGAGCTAAAAGGGGATCGAATTCCTCTTCAGCCGCCACTTCAACAGATACAACTTGTTCCAGATTGACTAATTCAACATTATCTTCATGACGAAATGGCAAAAAAATGTCGTCTCCATTAAGTATCTCTCCAACTGTCTGCAGGCCAATTAAGCGCTCTCCGTGAAGTTGCAAGAAGGTTTCGCCACTTAAGTGCTTCCCATTGGATAATGTTAGCTTTATTTTACGTGTTTCTACACTGATTCGTTGGTCGTCCATTTTATTCTCCAGCTTGTTGGTTCTGCGGTGAAAACAGACTTTTGTTGACAGCAAAGCGACAGGCTTCTTCCCTGCTGACTTTTTCAGATTTCACCAAATCCTGAAGAGCTTGATCCATCAACTGCATACCGTCTCTTCGTCCCGTTTGCATGATTGAAGGCAACTGGAAGGTTTTTCCTTCACGGATCAGATTTGCTGCTGCTGCATTTACTTTCAAAATCTCCAACGCTGCACAACGTTTACCATCAGTGGTGCGCAGCAACTGTTGGGCAACAACTCCGCGGATTGATTCTGCCAGCATAGTGCGGATCTGTTCCTGCTGCGTGGTTGGAAAGACGTTAACGAGGCGATCAACAGTTTTTGCCGCACTGCTTGTATGCAGTGTGCCAAAGACCAGATGTCCTGTTTCAGCAGCGGTAATGGCAAGCTCTATTGTTTCCAAATCGCGCATTTCACCAACCAGGATAATATCTGGATCTTCCCGGAGAGCTGCTTTCAGTGCAGAGGCAAAACTGTGGGTGTGAACTCCTACCTCACGCTGATTGATCAAGCTCTTTTTGGCTTGATGAACAAATTCAATCGGATCTTCTACGGTCAAAATATGTTCATGGCGACTGCGGTTGATATGATCGATCATTGCCGCAAGGGTGGTTGATTTCCCACTACCGGTTGGACCGGTGACTAAAATCAATCCTTTTGTATATTCTGTGAAATCCAGAACCGTCTGTGGTAACCCAAGTTGTTCAGCGGTTAAGATCTCAGCAGGGATTATTCTGAAAACTGCACTAATTCCTAACCGACCCATGAAAATATTTGCCCTGAAACGTGCCTTTAAAGCTGGTACTTCATAGGCAAAATCAAGATCATGATGCTCTTCAAACTCGTGACGTTGATCTTCACTCATAATTTCGTAAAGTAATGCGCGATACTGCTCACTCCCCAAAACTTGCTCGATCGCCGGACGAAGCTGCCCAGAGGCTCTTATCATTGGAGGGTTGGCGGGCGAGAGGTGTAAGTCAGAACCACCCTGTTGCTGAAGAATCTGAAAAAGTTTATCGATCTTGGCCATGTAAATACCCTCTAAGAGCTAGTGGTGTAAAAAGAAAACACAATAGCAGGGCAGGTACCAAGATGCACGAATTTTAATCTTCTGATTTTTCTGGTGCGGGTGAGCGTATCCGTCACCCGTAGGATGTTGTCAGTGTTAACCAGCAGGTGCAAGTTGTCATAGAAAAAATTGATCGGGTAGAAAGATGCTTCTCCCTGGCGCTGGCGGGTCAATAAAAATAATTTGAAGACACAGGATACACCGACCAACCTATCGCATCGGCAGGACTCGGGACGTTGGGGGATCTTCTCTAAGGAAGTCAGGAGAAAAAAAGCGGTGGAAGCGGAAAGAAATCTAGTTTATTACCACTTAACCATCTGAAAATACATAGTTTCAACCCGACATCCGGTAGGATACCCGTCGATGTCGGATGCCGTTGCTTAATTTTTTTGGTAGATTCAGGGCAAGTTAAGTTCAAAAGAGGAAAATTTTTCTATGGGGGCAATTGGATCCCCTCATTGGCAATCTAATCCAACAAAAGGAGAAGAGGTATGAACTGGAAAATGTTTTTGATCATCTCATTGGTTCTGTCTGCTTTCACAGCCACCAGTGTGCTGGCGGTTGAAGGTGGAAATGCCCGTAAAGGGAAGCATCTGTTTAAAAAGAACTGTAAAGTATGTCATGATGCCAGCGGTGAAGGTGGTGAATTAACCCCGATGTCTAAAACCATGTCTCAGTGGGATCGCTACTTCACGAAAAAAGCTAAAAAGCACCCAGGTGATATCATGACAAAAATAAAGACAAAAGATATGAAAGACATTAACCAGTTCCTATTCGATAGTGCTGCTGACTCCCCATCTCCAGCAACCTGTGGTTAATATCCCGGTTTTCGGATCTAAAAATACAGTGGCAGGCGTTATTTGACGCTTGTCACTGTATTTATTTTGGTAAATAGTCGGCCGTTCTAAATGGATTAACTCCGCTTTTCGCAATTTGCCCGATTTGACCCCTAACTCTATTGCTATCACCCTGATTTGTGTCATATTCATTGCGATCTCTCTCGCTTCCTGCGCTGTTTATGGATTATCAGCTAAAGTCAACTCTCCTCGACTACAAGTAGAGTTGCCAGAGAGGTGCTTTCAACCGTGCACTGGAAGTTTAACTGCAAAATATTGAGAGCCGCCCCCATTGCGCCGCATCAAAGGTTAACTGCTGATCGAATGGCCGTATCGTGGAATCTTCAGTCAATAAGAACAAAATCGATCCGCCGCCGCCACAGCTCAACTTTCCTCACCCTCACTTTTACCTGCATTCCGACCTGATAACTCTGACGATCCTTTTCCCCCGTCAGCGTCATGGTTGCGGGATCAAAATGGAAATAGTCATCTTGCAATGTGCGGATATGAACCAACCCTTCAATATACAGGTCATCCAACTCGACAAAAAAACCAAACTCGGTGACCGATGAGATAGTCCCGGTAAACTCATCTCCGATCCGACTGGCCAGCACCTGGCAGGAACGCAGATCCACCAGATTCCGTTCAGCTTCCGTGGCTCGCTGTTCTTTGGCCGAGCATTCTCTGGCAAGACTTTCCAGCTTGCCATCTGAAAGCCCGGCGGACTTCGGGCTGTCTGTTAGCGCCAACTTGAGCGTTCGGTGGATAATCAGATCGGGGTAACGGCGGATGGGCGAGGTGAAATGGCAGTAACTCTCTGCTGCCAGCCCAAAATGACCGCAGTTGTCAGGTGAGTACTGGGCGCGTTGCAGACTGCGCAGCAGTTGCTGGTTAAGTAAGCGTTCTTCCGGTCGTCCGACAGCATCGGCCAGCAATTTCTGCAGCCCTTTCTGCAGTTTTTTGACCAGCACCAATCCAAGACCGCATTGTGCCGCCAACTGCTGTAGTTCTTGGAGTTTCTGTAGATCGGGTTCTTCGTGAATCCGGTAGAGGACCGACCAGCCTTTGTCTTCCAAAAACCGCGCCGTCGCTTCGTTGGCTGCCAGCATGAATTCTTCGATCAGCCGATGCGACTGGGTTCGCTCAATTTTTTCTAGCTCAACCGGATAGCCTCGCTCATCAAGCAGGATCTCGACTTCGGGCAGATCCATATCAAGGCTGCCCCGTTCGTGACGCATTTGGGTCAGAATCTTTGCCAGTCTGGCCATTTCCAGTAATTGCTCAACCAGAGATTTGCCCAGCGTCGCCTGTTCCTGATTTGCCAGGAAGCCATCCACCTGAACATAGGTCAAGCGAGCCTGACTACGGATCACTGCCGGATAGAACTTTGCGTCCAGTGGCAACCCGTCCCGACCGATATGTAACTCGGCAGTCATGACCAGCCGATCTTCGTGCGGATTCAGCGAACAGATCCCGTTACTCAGAGCTTCCGGCAGCATCGGCAGGCAGAATCCGGGAAAGTAGACACTGGTTCCCCGATCCAGCGCGTCCTGATCGAGAGGGCTGCCTTTTTTGACATAATGAGCCACATCGGCAATACACACCCAGAGACGGTAGCTGCCGTCCGCTTCTTTTCGCAACGCCACTGCGTCGTCAAAATCCTTGGCGGTTGCGCCATCAATCGTAATCAGAGAAAGGTCACGCAGATCAGTTCGCCGGGCAATCTCGTCATCGGAAATGGTGAGCGGGATCGTTTTGGCCTGCGACATGGTTGCCGCCGAAAATTCATGGGGCAGATTATAGCTGCGGATCACCGTTTCAATATCGACCTGCGGATCGTCTGAGGCACCAAGCTGTTCGACAACATGCCCTTTTGCGGGCTGATCTGCCGACGCAAAATGCTCAATTTCAATTTCGACAACAGAACCGGCTGGAATGTTGTCCTGATGGCCAACCTGTACCGCGCCACCCAGTTTCCGATCCAGTGGCCAGACTTCTCCCCCTTTGCCCCGCTGCTGGTAATAACCGACCAGCTGCTGATGTGCCCGTTGCAGAATTTTTTCTATTTTCCCGTAAGGTCGCCTGTCCCGGTGTGAAATATTGATGCTGACCAGCACCCGGTCACTGTCCATGGCGGTATTGATATGGCGTTGCGGGATAAAAATATCCTTCTGTTGGTCATCGTCCATGCGCAGAAAACCATATCCCTTGTCGGCCAGCGACAAAGTTCCTTCGATAGTTTTCTGCCGGGTGCGCCGATAGCGACCCTTGCGTTCTTCAAGCTGACCGTCCTGCACCAGATGATGGAGTATTTTACTGGCCAGCTTACGCTCACCACCGTGCAGATTGAGGCGCTCGGCTATTTCGCGCCGTCCCAGCGAGTGTTTCTGTTTCTGACCAAGCAGCTCGAGGATTTTCTGTTCAAGTGAGTCCATAAGAAACCTTCTTTGAAAAAAAATATTTTGCTTTTCAACCCCGGAACAGTCTCCGAGACGTTTGGCTGTTTCTGCCAAAGGAAAGAGATCAAATTTCCGTTTGGCTTTCAGTATTTCTTAGCCCAGCGCTCACTATGGGGAGGATTATAAATCTCAGAAAGTCTTCGGCATCTGAAAAAACTTTATCTCCCCGACGACTACGATTCATCACATGATACCAGTCTAGTGGAAACTCTATGCGTAACAGTCGACTCATAGTGGTCAAGCTTGCAACACAATACTTTATGGGTCAAACGGCAACTTGACTCCGATTTGATTCTATTACGATTGGGAAAAGGGGACACTGACAGAACGACGTTTTTGCCGCAATGCTTTGCTGAAGAGCTGCGCACTCATTTTTTCCCCGATAAATATTCTCCAAGAAAATCTTTTTTAAATGCAGGATAGTCACCGGCTTCAATCGCAGTTCGTGCTCCTGCAACCATATTCAGATAGAAACGGACATTGTGAATTGCAGCCAGGGTTGCCGACAGAATCTCGTTGGCATTGAAAAGATGGTGCAAGTAGGCACGTGTGAAATTACGGCAGCAATAGCAATCGCAGGAAGGGTCGACCGGAAAAAAATCTCTACGAAAATTACGGTTGGTCAGTCTGATCTTGCCGCGTTTGGTGAACAAGGTGGCACTACGGGCATAGCGGGTGGGGATAACGCAATCTAACATGTCGATGCCGCGTTCAATTGATTCAAGGATATCTTCGGGTAAGCCAACTCCCATTAAATAACGGGGTTTATTTTTTGGCATAAAGGGTTCGGTAAAATCGACCACTTTCTTGAGTAGCTCCAACCCCTCTCCGACACTGACTCCACCGATGGCATAGCCGGGAAAATCCATTGCCGTTAAAGCTTCTGCGCACTCGCGGCGGAGATCCTCATAAACACTTCCCTGAACAATGCCAAACAGTGCCTGATCTTCCCTGGCGTGAAACTTCTTACAGTTTTCGGCCCAGCGGATGGTTTTCTTGACCGATTTTGCCGCATAGTCATGGGTGGTCGGGTAGGGGATACACTCGTCAAAAGCCATGATGATATCGGCTCCCAGGTCATTTTCAATCTGCATCGCTTCTTTCGGACCAAGAAAAATCTCTTCTCCGGTTAATTCATGACGAAAGTGGACGCCATCTTCACCGATCCTTTTTTTTGGCAGTGAAAAGACTTGAAAACCACCACTGTCTGTGAGTATTGGTCTTTTCCAGTTCATAAATTTATGCAAGCCACCAGCTTTTTTGACCAATCCTTCACCCGGTTTTAGATGCAGGTGGTAGGTGTTCGAAAGGATAATCTGGGCTTCGGTTTCTTCTACTTGTGCCGGAGTCATCGCTTTGAGAGCACCGTGGGTTCCAACGGGCATAAAAATCGGGGTCTCAATGGTGCCGTGTGGGGTTTCCAGCCGACCACGACGAGCACGGCTGTGTGGATCTTCTTTCAATAGTGTAAACTGAAACATTCAGTTGTTCTCCCTGATAGGTTGATTTAGGATGAAACGAACTGAGAATATAGCAAAATTGAACATAAGATGGCACAGCAAAAATTTTATCCGACAACGCTGGAAGTCTGACTTTTGCGACGGCATCAATCATAACGGAGGAATCATTGGGATATCAGGCTCCCTTTCCGGCAGAACTTGAACCGGTAGAATATGTAAAACTCTACTTGCATTTGGAGCTATGTGACCACTTTGATCTGCCTGCTGGAGCTCTGCTGCGGTTGCGGAGGGAATTATTCCAGGCATTGAAAGCTCTGAAGGTTCAGGATGAGACAAATATTGTTGCCCAATTAGAGCAGCTTATACAGCCCTCTTTGGCAGATGATCCGGTTCTGTTGCGGAAGATCCAGAAACCGGCTGCGGCATTCGTTCTTTCACCGGATATTTTACGACAAAAATTATTTAAACCAAAAGAGAGGATCGTTCTGCCGGTCCTTTTTATTGGCAGTGGAATGACTGCAATTGATGCTTTTGTCTGCTTAATTCAACAGTTAGGGAAGCAGGGGCTCTGTCATGGTTCTGGACAGTTTAACCTGGAAGGGGTTGAAGCAGAAGATGGCAGTGGTTTGCGATCAATGCTCTGGTTCGGTGGTAAACAGGTCAATAGGCTAACTCCACCGATTTGCAATTTGTCCTGGTGGCTCGAACGACAGTCTTGTTCTGGTGATTTAATTCAGTTGGAGATGATCACCCCATTGCGGTTGCTGCATCAGGGAAAACCGCTATTTAAGGCTGGATTTTTAGACATGTTCCCTTTCATCCTGCGCCGGGTTACAGCGTTGCTGGCAGGTCATGGCGGAGTCGAGCTTGACCTTGATCCCGCACGTTTAATTTCTTTAGCGACTCGCGTTGAGTCGCTTGAAAACCAGTTGTGCTGGAAGGATTGGCGGATCTTGGAAGGGGAGCAGAGGGCTCAAAGCCTGGGTGGTTTAATGGGGTCTTTAAGCATTAAAGGTGATGAATTGGCTGAGTTGCTTTGGATTTTACAGCTTGGCAGTCTGTTCAATCTTGGAAAAGGAGCAACTTATGGGGCTGGACAATATCGGTTGAATTATAGTTGAATGACCATTAATTCTTTTTGTTGCAGAGACGAATAGATTTGGTGTTAAGCGGGAGACATCTCAATGACAGATACTTGGGAAGATCGTAAAAAGGCGCTGGAAAATGAATTTTTCCACAAAAAAGAACAGGAAGATTTGGCAAAGCTGAAACAAGCGGCAATAGCAGAAGCTTGTCTGGGACATTGTCCAAAATGTGGTAAAATCATTGAACCGATAACCTTTCATGGGGTTCCTATGGATTACTGTCCTGGTTGTGGTGGTATCTGGCTTGGGCCAAATGATTTAAAGATTCTGGCGGCAAAGGATCATCGTAACTGGTTTGAGCGTTGGTTTAATGAGGATAAGAATTTAATCGAAAAGGAGGAGTAAATGTTTGTTTTTATTGTATTGTTGATTGTTGCCGGAGCATGTTTTTATTTTTACCAGAGACTTGCGGCACTGGAACAGGAAATCCGGGCTGAACAGGCTCGGGCAAAAGCGACCGCAGTAACACCGGAGCCACAAAAGAGCACTAAAGAAGATTCTTCAAGTGCAATTTTGGATCAGGTAAAACCAGCACCAGCTCCTGTTCAGAAAGTACTGGTAGCGATGTCGAAAGAAACCAGTCTCGAAGAGTCAATTATTGCTGCAGTGACTAAAACATCTGGTATAAAGCAAACTGAGCTTTACAAGCTGTTTGCTGAAGCCGATAAGAAGCAGTTGCAGAAGTTGGTTAAAAGAATGGCTGATAATGGATTATTAAAGCGGGAAAAACAGGGTAGCAGTTTTTTACTTTATCCTACCTAAAGATTGTTTGGATCGCCATCAGGGATTGTGCTGATTGGTAAAATTATCGCTCTGTTCTTGAATAGCGGCTTGCAATCTGGAAAGGGATGTTTCACGCTACAATTAAATTCACATATTTTGGGGACACGTCTTCATTACGTGTCCCCAAAATACTTTCAACACTTAAGTCTTGATGGCGTCGCAAAAAGTCCGACCTCCGGTGTTGCAGCGGTTTTTCAGGATCTCGACCTACTATATGTAGGCCTTCGCCCCTGAAAAACCACTAC
>JASFYS010000059.1:0-24316 GCA_045047095.1 Desulfuromusa sp.
CCTACTATATGTAGGCCTTCGCCCCTGAAAAACCACTACGCCTTGTAGGACGAAATTTTTGCTTAGCCATCTTATTCTTTTTTGCGAGTGCATCAATCATAAGTCTTTCTGCACGATTGTTTATTGGTGTGCAACGCGGTAAACAACGGGATCGATCGTATTCTGAAGGAATTGAAAAATGACAAAGCATGTACAGCATTTTCTGCTACTTCATGACACGATCCTGCCTCTTATGTTAATATCCATATTTTTCAAAGCGATGATAACCCACCACCACAAATATTCATTCAGGAGCTTGTCGAATTTTATGAATCGTAGCGATGAATTGACGGATCGAGGCTAGATTCTTGTCCGGTTCGACAGGTTACTAACAGTAGAAAAGAGGAAATTATGCCAACTTTTAGATCAGCACAATCAGTTCAGGGGAAAAATATGGCCGGGGCACGCGCTCTGTGGTCAGCAACCGGAGTTCAGCCGAATGATTTTGGCAAGCCAATTATTGCTGTAGTGAACTCTTTCACTCAGTTTGTCCCAGGTCACGTCCATCTGCAGGATTTAGGTCAGCTGGTGGTTGCAGAGATTGAAAAACGTGGCGGCATTGCCAAGGAGTTCAATACGATGGCGATCTGTGACGGCATTGCGATGGGGCATCAGGGAATGCTCTATAGTCTCCCTTCGCGCGAGCTGATCGCGGACACTGTCGAGTACATGGCTAATGCTCATTGTGTTGATGCTCTGGTCTGTATCTCCAACTGTGACAAAATTACTCCTGGGATGCTGATGGCTTCCATGCGCCTGAATATCCCGACAATTTTTGTGACTGGTGGCCCTATGGAAGCTGGTCGTGCCACGGTTCAGGGGGCGGATGTTGCATTGGATCTGGTTGATGCCATGGTTGCCGCAGCCAACCCGGATGTTAGTGATGAAGATATTGCCATTTACGAGCGGAGCTCCTGCCCGACATGTGGATCATGCTCCGGGATGTTCACGGCAAACTCGATGAATTGTCTGACTGAAGCTCTGGGAATGGGTTTGCCCGGAAACGGCAGTCTGGTTGCGACTCATGCTGATCGGAAGCAGCTGTTTCTGGAAGCGGCAAAACGGATTATGGATCTGACTGTGCGCTGGTACGAAAATGGTGATGAACGGGCTTTGCCGCGTTCCATTGCCTGCTCTGGTGCTTATGAAAATGCCATGCGGCTGGATATTGCTATGGGTGGGTCAACAAACACAATTCTGCATCTGCTGGCAATTGCTCGTGAAGGCGAGGTGGATTTTACCATGGAGGACATTAACCGTTTGTCTCTGCAAACGCCAAACCTGTGCAAGGTTGCTCCGGCGGTTCAGCATTATCACATGGAAGATGTCCATCGGGCCGGTGGTATTTTTGCTATTCTCGGGGAACTCGACCGTGCCGGGCTGCTCCAGCGTGATGTGCCGACGGTTCACAGCGCCACCATGGGTGAGGCGCTTGAGCAGTGGGATGTTATGCGTACAGATACTTCCGATGTCCAGCAGTTTTATCGTGCTGCTCCGGGTGGAGAACGCTGTATTGAAGCTTTTGCTCAGAGTAAACGTTACTCCTCACTTGACCTTGACCGCAAAAAAGGCTGTATCCGCTCGCAAGAATATGCCTACAGTCAGGATGGCGGTCTGGCGGTTCTTTATGGAAACATGGCTCTTGACGGCTGTATTGTCAAAACGGCAGGTGTTGACGCCTCAAACCTAACTTTTAACGGTCCAGCTCGGATTTTTGAGAGTCAGGACGATGCGATTGAAGGGATTCTTGGTGACAAGGTGCAGGCTGGCGATGTGGTAGTGATTCGCTATGAAGGGCCGAAGGGTGGTCCCGGAATGCAGGAAATGCTTTATCCCACCAGTTACCTGAAGTCAAAGGGGCTTGGAAAAGCTTGTGCGTTAATTACCGATGGTCGTTTTTCCGGGGGAACTTCAGGGCTATCGATTGGTCATGTGTCGCCAGAAGCAGCTGAAGGTGGTGCAATTGCACTGCTGGAGGACGGTGATCTGGTCGCAATCGATATTCCGGCACGCAAAATTTTTATGCAAGTTACCGATGAGGTTTTGCACCAACGTCAGGCGGTGATGGTGGCGAAGGGCAAGCAAGCGTGGAAACCGGAATTTCGCCAGCGGCAGGTCAGTCGAGCCCTGCAGGCTTATGCAGCGACCACGACCAGTGCGGCGCGAGGTGCTGTGCGCGATCTGGAGCAGTTGGGGGTAAGCCGGTAACCATGGGTTACTGAGAATAATAACAACAACGAAAGAGCCGATGTTGCGACACCGGCTTTTTCGTTGTTTGGAAACTATTTTGGTTCCGCTTTATTCTCTTTAATCAGTTTTAAGAGGTCTTCCAGTGAGCGGTAGCCGGGAGATATCTGCCCATTGGGGAGTATCAGCGTTGGGGTGCCGTGGATTCCCAGTTTTTGTGCGAGGCTCATATTCTTTTCAATAGTATCTGATTCACAACTGGGCTCAGGAAGTGCCTGTCCAGAAAATGCAAGTTCAAGTTGTTCCATTGATTTATTGCAGAGAATCGTCTGGGTGATTTTCTTGGAACTTTGTTTCAGGGGGATGAGCTTGCTGTAGAATACCAAGTCGGGGTTTGTTTTAACCGCTTCGTGCAGTACTTTATGAAGTTTACTGCAAAAAGGGCAGTGGGGATCGGTGAAAACTATGACCCGCTCGGTTGCCTCTGGATTTCCCAGGATTAAAGCATCATCAAGTGGAATATTTGCGGTGTCGACAGGATTGAGCTGCTGAAAATATGCTTCAGTCAGGTTTTTACGGTCTTTGATCCGGATAACATTTCCAGTGAACAGGTAGGATCCGCTGGCATCAAGGTAAATTGGTATAATTTTCCCCTGCATTCTCATTGCGACTCTGAATAGCCCGGGAACTTCCGCAGGGTTGACTGAGACAACTTCTCCTTGGATCCCATGTAAGGCTTTGATAGCTGCCTCTTTAGTTAATAATTGTGTTTCTGTTTGATCTTCACTGGCCACAGTCTTGTTAGCTGCATATGTGGGCAGCGCACTCAATATTAAGATCAATAATAAGGGTAAAACGAGACGCATAATATCCTCCTGTTTAGCATTTATAACTTTCGCTGAACTAAAAAACTTCTAAATTAATGCTGAAATGCATTGGGACGGGACAATAACATATCCTGACTCTTGCTTCCAGAAGTCTGTTTGATTGTTTTTATTGAGAGAAATGATTTGACAAAAAAGCCCCCTTTTTCTATAGTTTGGCCGTTTTTGACCTCTGAATTAAAGGGGGTTTTTATTTTTACATGGGAGAAAAATTATTATGGCTAACAGCTTTAAGATTGCAGTTTTATCCGGGGATGGAATTGGTCCCGAGGTGATGGCGGAAGCGCTCAAAGTATTGGATGTCGTTGAAGAAAAATATGCTGTCAGTTTTGAGCGGATGTTGGCCAATGTCGGTGGTGCTGGTATCGATAAAGATGGTAAGGCTCTCCCTGATAGTACTGTTGCTATCTGTAAAAATTCTGATGCCATTCTTTTTGGCAGTGTCGGTGGCCCCAAGTGGGAAAGTTTGCCACCAGATGAGCAGCCAGAACGCGGGGCACTACTTCCTCTGCGTAAGATCTTTGGTTTGTTCTGCAATTTGCGTCCTGCAATTATTTTTCCTGCTCTGACCGGTGCTTCAAGCTTGAAAGAAAGTGTGATTGAGGGTGGTTTTGATATTCTGGTGGTGCGCGAATTAACCGGCGGAATTTATTTTGCATCTCCTAAGGGAATTGAAGGTGAAGGAGGCGCAAAAACAGGGTTTGACACCATGAAATATTCTGTTGCTGAAGTTGAGCGGATCACCCATGTTGCTTTTAAAGCCGCCCGCAAACGCAGCAAGAAAGTTTGTTCTATTGATAAAGCCAACGTGCTGTCCACATCAGTTCTCTGGCGTGAGGTTGTGGTGCGGATTGCCAAAGAATATCCCGACGTTGAATTATCCCACATGTATGTTGATAACGCGGCGATGCAATTAGTGCGTTGTCCGAAGCAGTTTGATGTCATGCTCTGTGGCAACATGTTCGGTGACATTATTTCCGACGAAGCAGCAATGGTGACAGGTTCCCTTGGAATGTTGCCTTCCGCTTCTCTGGCTGAAGGGTCTTTTGGTATGTATGAGCCATCGGGTGGCAGTGCTCCTGATATTGCGGGTCAAGGAATTGCTAATCCGATTGCCCAGATCCTTTCTGCTTCGATGATGTTGCGTTATTCTTTCGGCATGATTGACGCTGCTGATGCAATCAATACCGCCGTAGAAAAAGTGTTGACTGATGGCTATCGTACTGGCGATATTTATCAAGGAAGTGGCAACGAGAAAAAAGTCAACACCGCTGCAATGGGTGATGCAATTATCGCTCAGTTGGATAACTGATTGTGAATTCGGGGAAGTATTTGTGACAAGCATCTGTTTCAGAATTTTCCCCTGTTGTTTTTCCGGATTCAGGGGTCGGCTCCAAAATATTGAACCGCTGCTGCATCGGTTGTTTGATCGTCCCGATCAGCTGGTAAGAGATATCGTCTCAGAAGCTGAAAGAATGGAGGGAGCTGAAAATCAAAGCGCGGTTATTTTTGACCGCCGCGCACTGATCACGTCAGCTTTTGGCCTATTGATAGTTTTTTCTCTTTGGCAGATTTAAAATGGCTAGAATTAAGTTGATCGTCGCTTATGATGGTACTGATTATGTTGGTTGGCAATATCAGCCGAACGGGATGTCTGTGCAGCAACGCTTAGAACAAGCTTTGCAGCAATTAACCGGAATTATTCATACGGTCTATTCCTCTGGGCGAACGGATTCAGGTGTCCATGCTCGGGGGATGGTTTGCCACCTCACCACTGAGAAAAATTTACCATTGACTGCCTGGCGGGAAGGATTGAATCGGTTTCTGCCCGATGATATTGCGATCCGTCATGCAGAGCAAGTGGATGACCAGTTTCATGCGCGTTTTTCAGCACGGGGAAAACGTTATCGCTATACCATTTTACGTGATCCCGTTCGCTCTCCCTTGGAGCGAAAAACCAGTTGGCAGGTAAAAAAGCCACTTAATCTAGGAAAAATGGAGCAGGCAGCACAGGGTTTTCTTGGCCAACATGATTTCGCTGCGTTTCGTACTTCGGGTTGTTCTGCTGATACCACTACCCGGGAAATATTTTCAATAGCGTTCAGTGAAGAGGGTTCGTTACTCCATATTGATGTTTGTGGCAGTGGGTTCCTGAGAAATATGATCAGGATGATGGTTGGGACACTGGTGCAGATTGGTCGTGGTAAAAGACCGGTTAGTACCATTCAAGAACTGCTAGAAGATGCTGGATCTGCACCCTCACCATTAACCGCTCCGGCACAGGGACTTTGTTTGATGGAAGTCTGGTTTTGACTATGGAATCGGCTGGAGAAAAAGGAAAGAAAGCTGAATTGAGCTGTCGAATTCTCTTGACAGCCAAAGGCTAGTCGGCTAAATTGCTCGCTTTGTGAGCCCTACAACCCTTAAGTCATAAGTTTAGAGAGGAACGCGATGAGTACTCTGGTCGCTAAAGAGCAGGATATTATAAGAGATTGGTATGTTGTCGACCTTGAAGGTGTTGTTCTTGGTCGCGCTGCAACTGAAATTGCTCGTGTTTTACGTGGTAAACACAAGCCAATTTATACTCCGAGTGTTGATACTGGAGACTTTGTTGTTGTTCTCAATGCTGAGAAGATCAAGTTGACTGGAAATAAGCTGGCGGATAAAAAATATTATCACCATAGCGGTTGGCAGGGTGGCATTAAAGAAATCAGCGCTGAGAAACTTCTGGAGAAAAAGCCTGAGATGCTGGTTCAAACAGCAGTGAAGGGCATGTTGCCAAAGAATAAATTAGGTCGTAAAATGTTTCGTAAACTCAAGGTTTATGCCGGTGGTGAACATCCTCATGCCGCACAGCAACCTAAAGAACTGAAGTTATAATACTGGGAGATAGCTAGATGGCTGAGCAGAAAATTTATGCAACTGGCAAAAGAAAGACCTCAATTGCCCGTGTCTGGATGAAACCTGGCACCGGTGAAATTGTCATCAATAAACGTCCTATTGATGTTTTCTTTGGTCGTGAGACCTCCAAAATGGTTATTCGTCAACCATTGGAGTTGACTGATAATGTGGGTAAGTTTGATATTTCAGTTAATGTTTCTGGGGGTGGTATCTCTGGCCAGGCAGGTGCAATTAAACACGGCATTACCAAAGCCCTTCTGGAAGTTAACCCAGAATTGCGAGCAACCCTGAAGTCGGCCGGGTTCATTACCCGTGACAGTCGAATTAAAGAACGTAAAAAATACGGACGTGCAGGTGCCCGTAAGAGTTTCCAATTCTCCAAGCGTTAATTTCCTATTGGCTATTATCTGCTGGATGCGAAAAGAAAAAGGGAAACCCTCTAGGGTTTCCCTTTTTTTGTAGCCACCGTTTAGATTTCAATCTGTATAAAATGTGGAGATTCCTATGTTAAAAGTTGCCGTGGTTGGGGCTAGTGGTTATACGGGTGTTGAATTACTACGGATTCTGGTTGGGCACCCGGAAATTGAAATCTGCTGTGTGACTTCGCGGCAATATGAGGGTACGCCTGTCAATCAGGTATTTCCGTCATTGAGCAGTTTTTGTGACTTGCTCTGTGAGCCGCTGGATGTTGCGGCAATTGCAGAGCGTGCTGATCTGATTTTTACTGCGTTACCACATAAATCCGCCATGGAAGTTGTCCCTGATTTCCTTGCTGCGGGTTGCAAAGTTATTGATCTTTCTGCTGATTACCGTTTGAAGGATAAAAATATTTATGAGCAGTGGTATCAGACCCATAGCAGTCCAGAGTTGTTTGCTGAGGCCGTCTATGGGTTACCGGAGCTTTATGCTGATCAGTTGCGTTCTGCCCGTTTGATTGCTAATCCCGGATGCTATCCTACCAGTGTTATTCTCGCTTTAGCTCCGTTACTGGAAAAACATTTAATTGATCCGCAGAGCCTGATCGTTGATAGTAAATCAGGGGTTAGTGGTGCAGGACGTGGAGTAAAGCTCGGCAGCCTTTTCTGCGAAGTGAATGAAGGATTTAAAGCCTACGGTATTGCCAGCCATAGGCATACCCCAGAGATTGAACAAGAGTTGACCAGATTAGCTAATGGCAGTATCCGTTTGAGCTTTACTCCCCATTTGCTGCCCGTGAACCGGGGGATTCTTTCCACCTGCTATGCCGATTTGCTGGAGGATAAATCTACTGAAGAATTGATTAATTTGTACCGGCAGCGGTATGCCACTGAAAATTTTGTTCGAATTATGCCAGGAGAACAGCTTCCTAATATTGCTTACGTGCGGGGCACAAATTTTTGTGATATTGGCCTTGTCAGCGATCAGCATACCGGTCGGGTTATCGTGATTTCAGCTATTGATAATCTGGTTAAAGGTGCCGCCGGGCAAGCTGTCCAGAATATGAATATCAGGTGTGGATTCCACCAAGCGCTTGGATTAGGGATAGTTCCAACATTTCCTTAGGCTCCAGTTCATTAATAGTCTGATAGATAGCTTGATTTTTAACTTTTTTATCCTTATTATGGAAAACTAATCTTCTGCTTGAACTCGGTTCTTAAGGATAGGTATGCTGGAAAGTGGTTGCAGGGTCTTTGATTGTCTGGTTGATAAATTATTATCGAAAAACGATATTTATCAAAGTTACCTTGTCAATTGTTCCGATTCTAACGTTGCAAAACTGTTTCTGATCCTTCCTGATCCATTGTTAGACTCGCAACAACGGCAATCTTTTTTAGACCATGCTGACTGGTTATCAAATCAGACCTATCCTGGTGTTGGCTCGCCTTTGAAAGCGGGAGAGATTGATGGCAAGCTTGCATGTCTTTACCCCTATCCACAGGGTCTACCTCTACTACAAACCCTTGATCCTGGTTACTCAATACAGCAAACTGTTGCGCTGATCAAGAAGATTTCAGTATGTTTGAGTGCCCCGCACAGTGCTGGTCTCTGGCATGGAAATTTGTCACCTGAGACGATCTATACCGAGGCTGGTTCCCCTTATCTTGCCGATTTTTCTTTGAATCAACTCATCCGCATTGACTACCATTCTGGAATCGATCCAAAGTATACGAGCCCAGAGCAGGTGCGTGGCGAAACCCCGGGCTCTGCGGCGGACATCTATAATTTGGGCTGTGTTTTCTACCATCTGCTTACAGGGAAGCCACCTTATTCTGGTGGAGATCCTTTTGCCATAGCCAAGCAGCACCTTCAGGGAGAATTTCCACTTCTTCCAAAAAAACTGGTTATCCTGCAGCCCTTGTTGAATACGATGACAGAAGTCATTGCAGAAAAACGCAGCAGCATCGATGAGGTCATAGATCAAATTACCAAAATATCAGAATCTGAAGAACTTGATCTCATCACGTTTACAGCTGCTACGGAAGACCGGGAAGTTGCAGATTTTTCATCCGGTAAGAATGTTTCTCTTCTTGACGAGGCGCTGGATAGTTCTGAGATAGCGACTCGCATAGAAGCACGATTAAAAGAACATGCCATAAATTTTCAGGAGCCAGACTCTCTTGAAGTTCCACCAGTAGAAGATGCAACCGATGGGTTGGATCAGATCGTTCAGGAAAAAAAATGGGGGCTGGGGAGATTTATCCTCATTTTATTGCTTGGAATTGTTATTGGGTCGGGTTTGTATTTTCTATTGAACAAACAACTTTCTGCAGCTGCCCCTGAAGTTGTCTCTGCGATTGTTGAATCAAAGGTAAATCTGGATAATAATTTTACCACGGCTCTGGATCAGGGGCTGAAATTATGGCAAGCGGCAGATTTTAATGGGGCTGAGGCTGAATTTAAACAAATTATCGCTGATTACCAGGAAGATCCACGTGCCTACAATAATTTAGCGGCCTTTTATGCCGCTCAAGGAAATTATGATCAGGCGCGTGATTATCTCGAAAAGGCACTGGCGACTGACGAAAATTATGCCACCATCTATCGTAACCTCGGATCGGTCTATGCAGAAATGGCAAGAGGTTCCTACGGCCGCGCTTTACAATTGGATCGGGTTAAAACGCTCATTTCTTTGCCGGTCTTTTCTAGCCAGGGTGTTGTGAAATTGAAGTCTGTTACCGGAGTTGCGATGCTTGTTTCGGAGACTGAGGTTGAAACAGCAACAGAGCCTTCTGCGCTAACGGTAGCTGGACAGCAGATTGCTGCTGTTGCCCCAGCAGAGTCTAAAATCAAGCCAAGTGATATTCCTGTCGTTTCTGATCTGCAGGAGCCGCTGATGGTCGTTTCCGCAGAGAAGGGCTTTCCACTGGAGACAGAAAAATCGCAAGTTGTCGTGGCAAAAGTAGAACGAGTGGATCATAGTCAAACTATTGATACAATTGCTCGGGCTGATCTTCCAAGTGTTGATATTTCAGGAGCTGCTGATAAAGAAAAAGTCATGGTTCAAACAGTGGACTCAACTGATTTAAAACAAGAAAAAGCGGAAAGATTCCTGCGACGCTGGGCTCAAGCCTGGTCGAACCAGGATGTCGATGCTTACTTGACTTTTTATGGTGAAAAGTTTATCCCTCCCGCAGGGAGAAGCCGTGCCGACTGGGAAGCTCAACGCCGCACTCGTATAATGGCACCAAAAGAGATACTGGTGACTCTGGATGGTTTCCAGTTAACTTCTCAGGAGAATGATCGTCTGCGGGTTGAGGTCATTCAGCTGTATAAGAGTAATCTCTTTGCTGATCGATTCAAGAAGGTTTTTGACCTGCAGCAGAATGGCAATAGTTGGGAAATTCTTCGTGAACGTTCATTGGGGAGAGTTCGCTGATGCTGAAACACCTATCCATCACTATTCTCATTATTGGTCTGTTAGGCCTGACTGGGGTTAAGGTCGGAGCTCTCTGGCCTCAAGAACAGGTTGAAATTACAGCCCCTCAATTTGTCCCCACAACTTTTATAGCTAATACAATGGCGTCAGAGCCAAGACCGATTGATCCCCAGATTCAAGTTCTATTTGAGCGCTTAGACCGCCGTTTATCGAGAAACCCTGATGATTACGAAGCTAGCCTCTTAAAGGGTTTGTTGCTATTTCAGGTCGGGGGATTAGTTGATGCTATTGCTGAACTAAGAACGTTAACGCTTCGAGCCCCTAAATTTCAGTTAGCACATTTAATTTTGGGTGATTTGTTAATGGCACGTTTCAATCAGGTTGATTCCATCGGCACAAATGGGTTGTTGAAGACGGTCAGCTCTGGTCAGGAACACCATATTGAGCAACTACAGAGTGAAATCAGAGCCAGATTGCAAGGGTACCTTTCCTTGGCCGACGGTGTTGAGGTTCCCCGGGCTTTGCTTTCATTGAGTATCGATACCGCGTATGCGCTGATTGTGGATAAAAATAAAAACCGTCTTTATGTCTATCATAACTCTGGTTCCGGTTTGCCTCCGGAGTTAGTCGATGACTTTTATGTTGTTTTGGGAAAGCAGACGGGTAATAAACTTCGTGAAGGAGACTTGAAAACTCCAAGTGGAATCTATTTTGTGACCAGTTACCTATCTGATGAAAATCTTCCCCCGCTTTATGGGAGTGGTGCCTTCCCGGTTAATTACCCAAACGAGTATGATCATCGCTTGCACAAAACCGGCAAAGGGATCTGGGTCCATGGAACCGACAAATCCCTTTATAGCCGTCCTCCGCTGGACAGTGAAGGTTGTGTGGTTTTAACCAACGAAGAGTTCACTCGAATAAGTCAGTATGTCGAGATTGGTCGGACGCCGATTGTTATCAGTGAATCGGTCAACTGGGTGTCCAGCCGAGAGTGGCTGGATCAAAATATTGAGGTTCAAGCCGCTCTGGAAACCTGGCGCCAGAATTGGGAGAAATCTGATTTAAACTCCTATCTTGATATGTATTCAGAGGGTTTCTGGTCTAAAAAATATGATAAAGATAGTTGGGCTGTGTATAAAAAACAAGTTTTTGCGGGTAAGAAATTTCAGAAAGTAGATCTGTCCGACATCTCTATTTTAAGCTATCCGGGAGATAAGAAATCCAAACCGATGGTTGTGGCCAATTTCGTCCAACATTACCGTTCAAATAACTTCAACGGGAACTTGCATAAACGGCTGTATATGGTGAAGGAACAGGGGGGTTGGAAGGTTCTTTATGAGGGTCGGCAGTAAGGTCTTCTGCTGTTTAGCTGGTGACCGCTGAATTCAATTTTTCCAGCAACTCTAATAAATTCAGATCATATTCTTCCGCAACCTGCTGCACCGTTTCAAACAATCTCTGACAACAGATACATTCCCCGACCCGCTCATCATAAGATTTGAAAATGACTTCGGTTCCTGGATATGAGCTGACAATATCCAGCACCGTCATATTGACTGATATTTTTTTTTCTTCTCTGCTCATAAATTACTTTTCTGCCGGTGAGTAAAATTTTTAACTGCTATACTGAGGTTATCGGAGCGGTTCTGCAAGACTTATTGGTTGCCCCTTCTTCATTTATACGCAAAAAACAGGAGGCTGTCATGACTGTCGAATTATTTCAAGCTGTCCTTGGTTGGAGTGCATTGATCAATATGGCGATTTTGATCTGGTGGTTCCTGTTTCTCAGCTTTGCCCATGACTGGACGTACGAAATGCATAGTCGATTTTATATGATTTCCCGCGAGAGTTTCAATAATATTCACTATGTTGGTATGATGATATTCAAATTGTTTATTTTTATGTTTTTCATTGTCCCTTACATTGCATTGCGAATTATCGGTTAGATTTTGATATGAAACTTTAGATAAAGATTGAGCGTAACTGGTTCCTGAGTTGATTTGCCAGGCAGGCTCAATTAGACGAGAGCGAAATATACTAATGAGCACGCAAAATACGGTTAAGAAGACAGGGGATTTTATTCGAAACTCAGCAACATTAAAAATTGTTTCGATTGGGATACTTATCCTGGTGTTGCTTATTCCTACATCAATGATTTCTTCTTTGCTGCGGGAAAGAGAGTCGAGGCGTGATTATGTTGTTGCCGAAATCAATCAGAAATGGGGAAATATTCAAACCATTTCCGGGCCATTTTTTACGGTTCCATACAAATCTTTCTATAAAGATGAGAATGAAAAACTGAAATTTAATATCAGATTTTTTCATGTTTTACCGGAGAAACTGAATATTTCCGGAACATTGGATCCCCATATCAGATACCGAAGTATTTATGAAGCGGTACTGTACAATACTCAAATTAATATCAGTGGTCATTTCACGTTGCCAAACATGAGCCAAACAAGCATTGACCCGGATAATATTTTTTGGGATAAAGCGATATTTTCTCTTGGTATCACAGATATGAAGGGGATTCAGGAAAATATTGAAATAATATTCAATGAGAAAAAATATGCTGTCAGCCCGGGGCTCAAAACGACCGATATTGCATCAGCAGGGGTGAGTAGCATGATTCCGTTTCCCCAATCGGACAGTTCCAGCTCATTTTCTTTACGTCTTAACCTGAATGGAAGCGAGCAAATACAATTCATTCCGGTAGCAGAAGAAACCAATGTTGAGATCAGTTCAAGTTGGCCATCACCTAGCTTCAATGGGGCTTTTCTTCCAACAACGAGGGAAGTGACCGCCAGCGGTTTTTCTGCAGCATGGAAAGTCTTGCATTTAAATCGAAACTTCCCTCAGTTCTGGGAGGGGAATCAATATCAGGTTGACAATGCCTCTTTTGGTCTCAAGCTGCTGATAACAGCCGATATTTACCAAAAATCTACCCGGATCTCAAAGTATGCAATTATGTTTATCGTATTCACTTTTGCAGCATTTTTCTTTTCAGAAATTATCAACAAAAACCGGGTCCATCCAATTCAATATTTGCTGATCGGATTGGCAGTCATCTTGTTTTACGTGCTTCTTCTGTCAATTTCAGAGCACCTTAATTTTGATTTTGCCTATATATTGTCAGCCACGGCGGTCACACTTCTCATCACTGGTTACTCCATGGGGATTCTAAAAAATAAATACTTTACCTTCACCGTTTTTGCCATTTTGAGTATTCTTTATGCCTATTTGTATATAGTTCTTCAACTCGAGGACTATGCCTTGATTATGGGGAGTACCGGGCTTCTGGCCGTATTAGGCACAGTCATGTATATCACCAGAAAAATTGACTGGTATGCTATTGAAAACAACCCGGACGAATGACCCCCTTGTCGTGGTTCCTCCCGGAATAATCTTGCTTTCCGGGAGGTCTCTTGCCATCGCATCCTTGTTACGGGATCTTCTTACATTAAGGCTGCTTTTTTGTGGCAATCATTGCATTTAGTCGGGCCACCTTGTTTTTTGTGACAACCTTTGCACATGGTATGTGCGGTTTTTTTGCCGAGTTCAAATGGCCCGGGGGTAGCATCGCCATGACAGGACACACAGCCGTAAAGATTCCCGTGTTCAGCATGGGACAGAGTCACATTTCCTTTTTTGTTTTCGATTGTCAATGTCTCAGAAGCCTGTATTTCTGAAGCACTCTCGCTGGGAGTAGTAACGCTGCTGACCACGACTGCAGCGCTGGACAACATATCACTGCTCTTGTCTTCGATTGTCGGTGCTTCTGTTGGTTGTGCTTTTGGAGCAACTTTGGTGGGGGCAGTTACACTGCTGGTCACGGCTGCAACACTGGGTAGCAGACTGTTGTCTGGTGCTTCGCTGGTAGCAGGATTTTTCTCCAATCCGTTTAATAATTGTGTCCCTTCCTGCTTAAGTTGTTCCTTTACCTCAATGACCTTCTGCTTGGAACTATCGACAATTTCTGCCGTTTTTTTCTTGGCAACCACAGCTGCCGCAGCGATATTCTCTGTCGCCGTTGCCACCACTTTTTCCACTGCCTGCTTGGCATCACCAGCAGTCTCCTTGACCAGTTGTGTCCCGGTGTCAACCATTTCAGTTGCTTGCTTGGCAACATTGTCAGCTGATTGTTTTACCTGCTCCACCACCGTTGGTTTCGCCGGCGGTGTTGGTGCTGGTTCGGTAGCAGTTGTGGTTTCTTTTTCGCTGCAGCCTGTGAGCAATAGCCCGCAGACCAAAATAATAAACCAGTAAGCCCTCATGTCTTCCTCCTTTAAAAGTTATAAAACCCAGACTGTGAACATTAAGAATAAAATGTTTGCACTTCTACATCAATTAAAAAGATTCTAGAGCCCTTTTTGCTGATGGATAATTAACTCCCTTTTAACCGTTAATCCCAGTCATTAAGCTATTCTATCTCAGTGGAAAGCCATTGACATTAATAAGTTTCTATGATCTTCTAGGTCGCTGTTTGACTTGATTTGGACATATCTTGATGCAGCTGACTGATTTTGATTATTTGCTCCCCGATGAGCTGATTGCGCAGGTTCCTGCGGCCCAGCGTGATGCTTCACGTTTGTTGTGCCTGAATCGTCAATCTGCAAGGGTAGAGTCAAAACAATTTGTCGATATTCTGGAATATTTTCAGCCTGGAGATGTCCTGGTTGTAAACGATACTAAGGTTATTCCTGCTCGTCTGCTTGGTCAAAAGCAGACCGGAGGAAAGGTTGAAATATTTCTGGTGCGTCAAGCTCCAAGTGAAACATCTGCTAAGAAGTGGCTCTGTCTGACGAAAAGTTCCAAACCGTTACGGATCGGGACAGTCGTTCATTTTACCCCTGATTTCTCTGCGGAAGTTTTGGAAGAAATGGATGCTCCATACCGCTTGGTTCGTTTCCATTGCCCCGGTGATTTCATGCAGACAGTGGAAGAGGTTGGTCATCTTCCGTTACCGCCTTATATCAAGCGTAACGACAGCCAAGATGATCGCTCTCGATATCAGACGGTCTTTGCCAGTAAAGAAGGTGCTGTGGCGGCACCGACAGCAGGGCTGCATTTTACCACCGGAATGTTGCAACAATTGACTGCTACAGGAGTTGAGATTGTAAACTTAACTCTGCACGTCGGGTTGGGAACCTTCCTGCCTGTTCGTGTAGAAAATATTCTTCAGCATAAGATGCACGCTGAACTTTATTCGATTCCTGGCACAACAGCTAATGCGGTCAGTTTGGCTCGTAAGCAAGGTCGGCGGATTTTTGCTTTAGGCACAACCAGCGCCAGGGCGCTTGAAACAGCCGCAACAGCCGATGGATTATTACAACCTGGATCTGGTGAAAGTGAAATATTTATTTATCCGGGATATCGGTTTAAAATAGTCGATGCCCTGATTACTAATTTTCACTTACCCAAGTCAACATTACTCATGCTAGTTTCGGCATTTGCTGGTCGTGATTTTATTTTATCTGCTTATCAGCAGGCAGTTGCTGAACGCTTTCGTTTTTTTAGTTATGGCGACTGCATGTTGATTTTATGAAACGGATGTAACATGTCTGCTTTCAGATATGCTCTTTTACAACAGGATTCTGACTCTCAGGCGCGTCGGGGACGGATATCTACATCCCGCGGTCAAATAGAGACCCCTGTCTTTATGCCAGTTGGGACTCAGGCAACGGTTAAGGGGATCTTACCGGAAGCACTGAAGGAGGTCGGGGCGCAGATTATTCTTGCCAATACCTATCATTTGTATCTGCGACCAGGGCATAAATTGATTCAGAAACTCGGTGGGCTGCATAAATTCATGCACTGGGATCGACCGATTTTAACTGACAGTGGTGGGTTTCAGGTTTTCAGCCTTGGGGATTTACGTAAGATCACTGAGGAAGGTGCTGCATTTCAATCTCACCTGGACGGCAGCAAGCACATGTTGACTCCAGAATTGTCAGTAGAAATTCAGCTTGCTCTTGGCTCAGATATCGTCATGGTTTTTGATGAGTGTATTCCCCATCCGGCTGAACGGTCCTATATTGTCGATTCGACGAACCGTTCTTCTCGTTGGGCAAAGCGTTGCCGGGACATTCTGCCAAAGGGTTCATCATCGGCCTTATTTGGGATTGTCCAGGGCGGAATGGAGTTGGATCTTCGCAACCAGAGTATTGAACAACTGCGGGAGATTGATTTTGAAGGTTATGCTCTTGGTGGATTGTCGGTTGGCGAAGAAACTTCATTGATGTATGACATGATGGAGTATAGTCTGCCGTTATTGCCGGTTGACCGTCCTCGTTATGTAATGGGAGTTGGAACCCCTGAAAATCTTTTGGAAGGTGTTGCACGCGGCTGTGATATGTTTGATTGTGTCATGCCAACGCGTAATGCTCGTAATGGTGTGTTATTTACCAGCTTTGGCAAAATCAGCATAAAAAAAGCGCAGTATCAAGATGATGAACGACCGCTGGATCCTGATTGCCAATGTTATGTTTGTCAGAATTACAGCCGTGCTTATTTGCGGCACCTTTACAGATGTAACGAAATTCTTGCATCGGTACTTAACACGCACCACAATCTTTATTACTATCAACAATTAATGGCTGGAATCAGATACGCGCTGGACAATGGGAAATTCTCTGAATTCCGTAGAGATTTTTACAAAAAAAGAAATATTGATAAGCTAAACCTTACAAATTAAACGATGCTTCTATTTAAAACACTTTCAAGGAGGAAACTCACATGGCAACAGAAGCTTTTGCAATGGCAGGGGGCGCGGCAGCCCAAGGTTCAGGTGGACAGTACCAGGGAATTATTATGCTGGTCGCGATGTTTGCTATCTTTTATTTTTTACTTATTCGTCCGCAGCAGAAACGCGCCAAGCAGCAGAAGGAGCTTGTTGGTGGTCTCAAGGCAGGGGATACCGTTGTCTCTGCCGGTGGCATCCATGGCAAAATTACTGCGGTTGACGAGACAACTGTGACTCTTGAAATTGCAACTGGGGTTAAGGTGAAGTTGAATCGTGCTTCAGTGACCGAAGTCAAACAGTAATCAACTATTTGATTTGCCCATAAATGCTTAGAGGGAGATACAACGCAAATGTCCAATAGTCTTAAATTCAGGAGTATGCTGGTTTTGGCCTGCCTGCTTCTGTCATTTTTTGCCATTGCTCCAACGTTGATGCAGGGTAGTTTGCCACAGTGGTGGACTAACACCTTTGGTCCAATCCAACTCGGACTTGATTTGCAGGGTGGCATGCATTTGGTGCTTGGTGTTGATGTTGATAAGGCGGTTGAAAGTCGTATTGATACCATCATTGATCAGGCTGAAGCGCAGCTTCGTGAGAAAGATATCATCTTTAAGCGGGTGGAGCGACGCCAGGGTGACCGGCTTGTGGTTCTGGTCTACGATGAAGCAGAAGGAGCCAAGGTTGATGCATTGATGGCGGACGATTATCCATCTTTGGAAGCTGAAACCTTTCCTGGTACTGGTGGCTATATTGAAAAACACTTCCGCTTGAGTGATCAGGAAATTGAAAATATCAAGGACTATGCCGTACGCCAAGCCCTGGAAACCTTACGTAACCGGGTCGATCAATTTGGTGTCAGCGAGCCAACCTTGCAGCGGCAGAGCGGAAACCGCATCCTGATCCAGCTTCCAGGGATTGAAGATCCTGAGCGGGCGATTTCTCTGCTCGGTAAAACAGCACGGCTGGAATTCAAGATGGTTGATGAAACTGCCAACATTCAAGATGCTGTTGCCGGCAAACTGCCGGAAGGAACCCAGCTGCTTTACGAGCGCAACGTCAATAAGTCAACTGGGGCGACGACAGAAAAACCCCTGGTGGTTATCGATAAAACCGTGTTGACTGGAGATCTCCTGTCTGATGCCAATGTGCGGATTGATTCACGTTTTAACGAGCCTTATGTCTCCATCGAATTCAATTCGGTTGGCGCAAAACGCTTTGATCAAATTACTGCCTCCAATGTTGGCAAGCGGATGGCGATAGTTCTGGATGATACGGTTTATTCTGCACCGGTTATTCGTGAACGAATTGCTGGAGGTAGTGCTCAGATTTCCGGATCCTTTACCTCACAAGAAGCGACCGATCTGGCGATTGTGCTGCGCGCTGGTTCACTTCCTGCTCCTGTTAAAATCATGGAAAATCGGACCGTTGGCCCGTCTCTTGGACATGATTCGATATCAAAGGGGATCAAGTCGATCTGGGTTGGTGCTGTTCTGGTTGTGCTGGCGATGATTATCTATTATCAGCTGTCAGGTGTTGTTGCGGTTATTGCGCTGGGTCTCAACCTGATATTTATCGCCGCTATGTTGTCAATGTTTGGGGCAACTCTGACTCTACCAGGTTTGGCTGGTATTGTTTTGACCGTTGGTATGGCGGTCGATGCCAATGTGCTGATTTTTGAGCGGATTCGTGAAGAAGTTCGTCTTGGCAGGGCGCCTAAACTTGCGCTTGAATCGGGATACAGTAAAGCATTTATGACGATTATAGATGCGAATCTGACGACGCTTCTGGCTGCTCTGGTTCTGTTTCAGTTCGGGACTGGACCGGTGCGTGGATTTGCTGTGACCTTGTCGATTGGTATTATTGCGTCACTATTTACCGCAATTTTTGTTTCTCGAGTTGTTTTTGATATTTTCTTGAAAGGCCGCGAAGTTAAGCGGCTCAGTATATAAGGAGGCTGACGGCATGCAGCTGATCAAGCCGGATACAAATATTGATTTTGTGGGTAGACGCAAAATAGCGCTGTTTATCTCAATTGCATTAATTCTGGTTGGCCTCGTCTCCCTGGTGGTTAAGGGTGGCCCGAACTACGGAATTGACTTTGCTGGTGGGACTTTGGTTCAGGTTCAATTTGATCAACCGACAGACGCTTCTGCCATTAAAAAAGCCTTGAAACCGCTTAATCTTGGTAGTCTTGTTGTGCAGACATTTGGTGATAACCAAAATGAATTTCTAATTCGTGTAGAACAGACCACTGGTGAATTGCAGGGTCTTTCCCAGCAGATCCAGAATACCATGGAAACGACTTATGAAAAAGGTAGTGTTGATATTCGTCGGGTTGAGATGGTCGGACCACAGGTCGGCAAGGATCTACGCGGTAAAGGGCTGAAAGCTATTTTTTATGCCATGCTGGGTCTTCTTGCTTATATTTCCTGGCGGTTTGAATTTCGTTTTGCCGTTGGTGCAATTGTCGCACTGGTGCATGATGTTATGATAACTTTGGGGGCGTTCAGTCTCTTTGGCAAAGAGATTGATTTGCCGATCATCGCGGCATTCCTAGCGATCATCGGTTACTCATTGAACGATACGATTATTGTTTATGATCGAATCCGGGAAAATCTGGGTAAGCATCATAAAGAGAACTTTTCGTTTATTGTTAATCGTAGTATTAACGAAACCCTCTCTCGAACTTTGCTGACTTCGGGTACGACTCTACTGGTTGTTCTGGCTCTTTTCATCCTTGGTGGTGGGGTTATCCATAACTTTGCTTTTGCCATGTTGATTGGTGTCGTGGTCGGTACTTACTCGTCAATCTTTGTTGCCAGCCCGATTTTGATTTTCTGGCAACAAAAGAAGGCGGCTCGCTCTAAGTGAGTCTGAGATTGATAACTGAATGAAGAAAGAGACCCTCTTATTTGTTATTATCGCCCTTGCTGCAGGTATTTTAATCGGGGTGATTATGACCAATTCAAAAAAAGACTTACCTTCCTCTGTTCCAGCGACAAACCCGGTGCCGCTATCGGCACCGGTTGTTAATCAACAACAACAGACAACTATACTTGAAGAAATTGTTGCGCGTGAGCCGGATAACCGTAATGCCTGGATTACGCTGGGGCATAATTATTTTGATTCTGATCAGCCGATGAAGGCAATTGAGGCTTATGCCAAGGCGCTAGAACTGAATGGGGATGATCCCGATATTTTGACGGATCAAGGGGTGATGTACCGCCGGGTTGGCTGGTTTGATAAGGCAATCAGTAACTTTGAAAAAGCGAATCGTATTGATAGTAACCATCAGCAGAGTCTGTATAATCTGGGTATTGTCTATCGTTATGACCTACAGGACTTCCCTAAGACAATTAAAGTTTGGGAACAACTGCTTGCTATCGACCCAGGTAGCCCGGGGGCGAGCCAGATTCGTTCAGAATTGGAATTTTTAAAGAAACACCCTGAAATTCCAAAACAACCACAATGATTCAAAATAAACAGGCCGGGCGAAAGTCCCGGCCTGTTTATTTTAAGCATGACGTATCCAGATGATGAGGTGGAAGTTCGATGCAACCAGTAAATTTGCGCAAATGGACATTACGTGCTGAGGAACCGGAAGAAGAACAGATCGCTCAACTCTCTCAAGACCTAAATATCCAAAAGTTAACGGCTCAAGTTCTGATGCACCGTGGAATTACCACGAAGGATCTGGGTGTCGAATTTCTCCAAGCCAATTTATCGGCATTGCCCGATCCTGATTTACTTCCTGATATGGCTATCGCTTGTGCACGTTTAGAACAGGCTCTTGTCCACGGTGAAAAGATCGCAGTTCATGGAGATTATGATGTTGATGGCATCACTGGTTGTTCTCTTTTGGTTGAAACCCTGCGAGCTTTAGGTGGTCAGGTCGAATATCATATTCCCCTGCGTTTAAAAGATGGTTACGGTTTATCAGCTGGCGCTATCCAACAAGCTCACGATAACGGTTGCTCAATCATCCTGTCTGTTGATTGTGGTGTTTCTGCTCACGTTGAAGCTGATCTGGCTGCAAAATTGGGTTTAGATCTGATTATTACCGACCATCATCAGCCCCCAGATCAACTCCCAGAGTGTTTTGCATTGATTAATCCACAACTTTTTTCTGATCAATCTTCCTGGAAAGACCTTTCTGGTGTTGGGGTCGCATTTTTTTTGCTGGTTGGGTTACGTCGCCGATTGCGGGAAAATGGTTATTTTTCGACCAGAGAAGAGCCTGATTTACGGCAGGGTCTGGATCTGGTCGCTCTTGGAACTATTGCCGATATTGTCCCTTTGGTTGGCATAAATCGCATTCTGGTTCGGAGTGGTCTGCAGCTATTGGAGATGGGTAAGCGTCCGGGAATTGCAGCTTTAAAACGTGTTGCAGATGTAAAACAAGTCAGCAGTGGGGTGGTTAGTTTCCGCTTAGCCCCGCGCCTGAATGCAGCAGGGCGCCTGGAAGATGCAGCCCTGGGTGTCAAACTGCTGCTTGGTGAAGATCCACAGGATATTGATCCATTGGCGGAACTGCTGGATGGTTTTAATCGGGAGCGACAGAAAATTGAACAGCAGACTCTGCTTGAAGCGCTAGCTTTGGTTGAAGAACAAAATCAACCTGATCGTTATAGTATTGTTCTGTCCAGTTGTCATTGGCACTCTGGAGTGATTGGAATCGTTGCCAGTCGTCTGGTTGAGCGCTACCATCGCCCGACCGTGATGATCGCTCTGGAGAGTGGTCAGGGAAAAGGTTCAGCCCGTTCAATTGGCGGTTTTCATCTCTATCAGGCGCTAAAACAGAGTGCTGGACCGTTGGCGGGTTTTGGCGGACACGCAATGGCTGCAGGCCTATCGATTGCGGAGGAAAATCTGAATGATTTTACCATTGCTTTTGAGCAAGCTGCACGTGCCCAACTTTCCGTAGAAGATCTATTGCCGGTCTCATATCATGACGGTGAGGTCGTCCTATCCATATTCACCCTCCCTCTTCTCAAGGAATTGGAAACCCTGAATCCTTATGGCGCGGGGAATCCCCAACCCGCTTTTGTCAGTCGTAACTGTCGAGTCTATTCACCCAGAATTCTGGCTGATAAACATCTAAAATTCGACCTGGAACAGAATGGTTGCCGGGTTGGTTGCATTGCTTTCGGACAGGCTGGAAGTTTTGATCAATTGGACGGAAAAATTGATCTGTTGTATCGTCCGGGAATTAACCAGTGGCGTGGAAAAGAATCAATTCAATTGCAGATTGTTGATTTTCGTACCTCAGATTGATGTAATGATGACTGATCAACTTCAAAAAAATCTGAAAGAGTTAGCGACCAGAGAGATCGGCAGAGTTGCTTTTAACGAGCAACTTTCCGGCCACAATAGTTGGAAAATTGGTGGTTTGGCTGATCTGTTTGTGGAGCCTGATACAGCTGCTCAAGTGGCGGAAATCCTCAAGTTTACTTCTGAATATTCAATTCCGCTGGTTGTTATCGGACAGGGAACCAATTTACTTTTTGATGATGCTGGAGTTCGTGGCGTTGTCCTGAAAATTGGTGAATGGATGGCAGGTCTGCAGATCTCTGGTCGTTCAATTGTTGCTGAAGGGGGTGTCTGGGTGCCGCAGTTGGCACGGCAGACGATACGGGCAGGGTTAAGTGGCCTGGAACATTGTATCGGTATTCCCGGAACCGTTGGTGGTCTGGTGATGATGAATGGTGGCAGCCAACGGAAGGGGATTGGCGAGAATGTTGTCAGTGTGACGATTGTCGATAAAACCGGCCAATTGCAACATCTGACACAAGCCGAATGTGATTTTTCCTATCGTCAGAGTGCCTTACAGGGAACCGGTTGTGTTGTTGTCAATGTCGAGTTGAATTGCCCAAAAGGGGATGTTAAGGAAATACGGCGGAAAATGGCTGCTGATCTTCGGGAAAGGCGCAACAAGTTCCCACGCAAATTACCCAACTGCGGTTCGGTTTTTCTCAGCACCGCTGAAATGCACGCCACGATCGGCCCACCGGGAAAAGTTATTGAGGATGCTGGATTGAAGGGGTTACAGGTCGGTGATGCAGAAATCTCACCGCAGCATGCTAACTTTATTGTCAATCTGGGGGGGGCAAGTTCAGCGGATGTCTTGCTGTTGATCGCCCGTATCCGTGAAATTATTAAGCAGAGAAACAATTTTAATCTCGATTGTGAAGTCCGTTATGTCAGCCCGCAGGGGGAAATTTCCCCCGCCCATTTGAAAGCTGATGAGCTACGGCTATCAGGAAAATAACTCATCCAATTCATTGAAATCCAAACGATCCTCTGCCAGTTTCTTGATCATATCAATCTTTTCCTTGTCTTCCGCCTGTAACTTATAAACATCCTCATTGATGGTTCGGTAGAGCTTTCCGGTGGTGTGGTTGGTGGTCCGGAGGTAGGGGATATTGCTACGATCAATGATCTGTTGAGTGATATCACTAACTTCAAGAACACCGGGAATTAACATCCCGACAATTTTGTTCCGATACTTTGGAATCTGATACATATTTGACAAGGTTACCAGTAATTCATCCCGGCTGCTGGTTACAATCAACAGGGTGTCATCACGCAGCAGTTCCGTAACCCTCTGAGTGGAGGGAGCACCAATTTGCAGATAATGGATGATCCGTTTGGCATCCCATTTATTCCCGCAGATATCCAATCCCAAAATTTTTGCAACACGGTTCAGGGTTGGGTTCGCCAACACCGGCTGGTAATTAAATCCCCCCAGAACTTGGAATGATTCCCCGGAAAAGGCTTTTTTGAGATAGTTGAGGGTGCTTTCACGTTTTTCCGGTAACAGTTTGTTGGCCATAATGGCGCGAACTTCAACCCCCTCCTTGTCGAACAGCGCCTTATTCATGTAGACGTTGTCTATCACGCTGCCAACACCCCCGCCGGTGATCATCAAAACTTTGGCCTGGAGTAATTTAGCGATTCTGGCGTTGGACAGATTAACCACTGATCCCACTCCGGGATGACCTGACCCTTCAATAATCAGAAAATCACACCGCTTTTCCAGGGCTGCACAGGCTTTCAACATCATCTGTTCGAGATCGTCTAAGTCAATTTCACCATTGAGGGCTTTGCGGGTTGAATCGGGGTGAATAATAACCGGGGACATGTAAGGGAGATCGCGCCCCATGCCGAAAATTTGGCAGATAAGAGCCGCATCTGTATCAACCGTAACCCCTTTGTATTCAGTCACTTTGGGACCTAACGGTTTGATAAATCCGACCCGGCGATATTTCTTTTTTGCCAAATGAACCAGGGAGAGACTGGCGGTTGTTTTGCCGATATTCTGACCAGTTGCTGCAATAAACATTTTTTTAGCCATTTTCAAACTCCAGAACAGCTGAATAGGAACAGTGTCATCTTATGTATTTAATCGGTTGAGTTAAGTCCTGCTTCAGCCGCCAACGCTTCCCAGACCGGCAGACTTCTTTCGATGAGATCATCATCAATACAATAGGCAATCCTGAAAAATCCGGGGGCTCCAAATCCTGATCCCGGCACCAGCAGAATTTTATATTTCTGTGCCATCCTGATAAATTTCATCTCATCGGCAAATGGTGATTTTGGGAAGAGATAAAAACCGCCGCCGGGTTTCACCATCTCAAAGCCGAGTTCGGTCAGTTTGTTGTAGAGAAGATCCCGTTTATACCGATATTTTTCGACATCGACACTGAC